>DRBO01000180.1 GCA_011039385.1 Chloroflexota bacterium
ACCCGTTCAGGAATAAAAGGGATGCTGTTGGCAGACATGTGTACCTCCTGAGGAGAGCATAAATTGTCCCAAATGGGCTTTACGACCCCCAGTATAGAACATTTGTTCTACTTTGTCAAGGCCTCATCTTGGCGATTTCTGTTAAAATATAGAAAAGACGCAAACTTAAAACATTGGTTATGGATCAGCTCTGGACGCCCTGGCGAATGAAGTATTTAGAAAACGAAGCCCATCCCGAAGATTGCCCATTCTGCCTGGCGTTAAAGGACGAAAAACGGGCTGATAGTCACCTGGTTTTTAGGGGGGAAAAAACCTTTGTAATCCTTAACCGCTTTCCTTACGCAACAGGCCATCTGCTGATTCTTCCGCTTGAGCACCAGGAGAAACTTTCCGAGCTCGATCAAGAAACGCGGGCGGAACTGATGGAAATGATCAATCATGCCATGGAGGTGCTTCAGGAAGTGTATCAGCCAAACGGGTTCAACGTTGGGTTGAACATGGGCGGCGCTGCCGGAGCAGGCATCCCCAAACACCTGCACTGGCATGTGGTTCCCCGCTGGTCGGGAGATACCAATTACATGACCGTGGCAGGCGGGGTGAGGGTCCTGCCGGAGTTGTTAGAGGACACGTTTCTAAAAATCCAATCTGCCTGGTAAGGATTTGCTGTCAAATTGATAGGTTTCTTTTATCTGTGTGATTTAACAGTCCAGCAAGGAATATCCATCGCACTAGCTAGAAGGAGAAAGCATTCCATGGCCAAGAAGTATCCGTTCATTCTCAGTGCAACACGCACGCCATCCGGGGGTTTTCAAGGCTCCTTGAGTTCTCTGTCCGCGCCCCAGCTGGGCGCAGTGGTAGTCAAGGAAGCTGTTCGACGGGCGGGGATTCCGGATCCAGCCGACATCCATGAGGTAATCATGGGCAATGTGGTTTCCGCTGGATTGGGCCAGAACCCGGCCAGGCAGGCCGCGGTCTTTTCTGGACTGCCGGTTTCTGTGGGTGCGTTTACGGTCAACAAGGTCTGCGGATCGGGATTGAAATCTATTATGCTGGCAGCCCAGAGCATCAGGGCAGGCGATGCTGAACTCTTTGTCTGTGGGGGCATGGAATCTATGAGTCGGGCGCCTTTCCTGCTCCGGGGGAGATCTGGAGAACTGCGTTTCGGTCATACCCAACTGGTGGATGCGCTTCTGCATGACGGCCTGTGGGATCCCTTTGAGGATTGGGGCATGGGGAATGCGGCTGAGTTCATTGCCGAGGAATATGGGATCACCCGGGAGGAGATGGACGAGTTTGCCTATCAATCTCACCAGAAAGCCATCGCAGCGATCGACAGCGGGAAGTTCAAGGCGGAGATTGTGCCGGTGGAAATTAAGGGACGTAAGGGGGATGTAACGATCTTTGACACCGACGAGACCCCACGGCGGGATACCTCGCCAGAGATTCTGGCCAAGCTTCGACCGGCCTTTGTGAAAGACGGCAGGGTGACCGCAGGTAATGCGCCAGGCTTGAATGATGGGGCTTCTGCGGTAGTGGTTGCCAGCGAGGAAAAAGCCGAGCGGATTGGGGCACAGCCCTTGGCACGCATCCTGGACTATGCCTATGCGGCAGTGGAACCTAAATACCTCTTTTATGCCCCGGCAGTGGCCACGCCGCTGCTGCTGGAAAAGGTGGGCTGGACCCTGGATGATGTCGATCTGATCGAACTCAACGAGGCCTTTGCGGCTCAGGTGCTGGCGGATGGAAAAGCCATGACCGATCTGGGTTGGGATTGGGAGAAGGTCAATCCCCATGGTGGGGCGATCGCCCTGGGACACCCCATCGGCGCCAGCGGCGCCCGGGTGTTAACCACCTTGATCTATGCCCTCAAAGACCGGGGGCTGAAGCGGGGTATCGCTTCCCTGTGCCTGGGTGGGGCGGAAGCAGTGGCGATGGCGATTGAAATAGTCTCAGAGGAGGGCGGAAAGTGATTAAAAAAATCTTTGTTATCGGCGCTGGCACAATGGGAAGTGGGATCGCTCAGACTGCGGCCGTGTCAGGGTTTGATGTGGTGATGATGGATGTGGATGCGAGCCAGATCGAAAAAGCTCGGGCGGTGATCACCAAATCAGTAGAAAAATTATTCCAGAAGGAACTGATCAGCGAGGAAGCCCAAGAGAAGGCACTGGGAATTGGAACCACCCTGACCTATGATGGAATGAAAGAGGCTGACCTGGTAATCGAGGCGGCTTCAGAAAACTATCTCCTCAAGGAAAAGATCTTCCGCGAGATGGACCAAATGGCGGGACCGGAAGCCATCCTGGCTTCCAACACCTCCTCGATCAGCCTGACTCAATTGGCGGCTGCTACCGGTCGGCCAGACAAAGTGATCGGCATGCATTTCATGAACCCGGTCCCGCTGATGAAGCTGGTAGAAATCATTCGCGGCCTGGACACATCGGACGCGACCGCGGCAGCGGTAGTGGTAGCTGCCAAACAGATGGGCAAGGTACCGGTGGAATCAGCCGATTCTCCTGGTTTCATCTCCAATCGCATTTTATGCCCGATGTTAAATGAAGCCGTCTTTGCTCTCCAGGAAGGAGTGGGCACCCCCGAAGCGATTGATGAGGTCATGAAATTGGGTATGAACCACCCCATGGGCCCGCTGGCCCTGGCGGACCTGATTGGCCTGGATGTTGTCCTGTCGGTGATGGAAGTGCTGCAGGAGGATCTCGGGGAGGATAAATACCGCCCGGCCTACCTGCTGAAGAAGATGGTGGCGGCCGGACACCTGGGGAGGAAAACCGGTCGAGGTTTTTACACTTATGACTGACTCAGAAATATCATTGAATGAAGGGAATCCCGCAGGGATGAGGAGGCACAATGACAATCAATATCCACGAGATGTCTATTGAGGATTATCCCGAAGTTTATCGATTGTGGGAGCTGAGCGAGGAAATTGGCCTCAGTAAAGCAGATTCCCATCACAGCATCCAGAAATTTCTGGAACGCAACCCGGGCATGAGCTTTACGGCCTGGAGTGAAGGAAAGATGGTGGGTGCAGTCTTATGCGGCCATGACGGCCGGCGGGGCTACATCCACCACCTGATGGTCCATCCTGACTACCGCCGGCAGGGTATCGGCCAGTCGCTGGTCAGCCGCTGCATGTTTGCCCTAACCCGGATCGGGATCCAGAAATGCCACCTGTTTGTTTTTGAGGACAATATGGACGGGATCAAATTCTGGGAGAGCCTGGGTTGGACCAAGCGGGTAGAGTTGAACATGATGTCCCATGAGATCGATTGAACATCCTCTATTAAAGGCTAAACCCCGGAGTTTCTGAGATCTCCGGGGTCTTTTTTTCTGTTTACAACAGGTCTGAGCTGGGTTAGGGGAGGATCAGGGAGCTGATAAGCCCCTGGATCTTTCTGGCAATCCCCCTGGGGGAGGATTTCCTTTCCCGGAGGGATCGGATCAGACGGTACTTTTCCGCTTCCTGGATCAACTCGGCCTGTCGTATATTGTGATCCTGTAAATTGATGTTGAACATGGTTGTCTCCTGTATTTCCTGTGATCTTGATTTCCACTTAACGAGCTGCCTGGGATAAAGTACGGGCCGGCTGCCTGGATTTCCCTGCCAGGCTCGTCACCCGCCGGGCCTTCCGCCCGCCGCTGATGTCCCTGGTGGTTTTCAGGGAGCTCACCAGCCGATAGTGTGCGGCTTGGCGGTGCAGTTCTTCCTGGTGGTTTTTGATTTCTGCTAAATTTGTTGTAAACATGTTCATCTCCTCGTTATTCTTGATTATTGATTGCAGTATATCAAGAAAATTTAGTTTGTCAAGGGGAAAAATAAGAAAATTCAAAGAAAAAATTGAAAATATTGAATTGTGACTAAGAAATCAAGGTTTTTTAATGTCAAAAGGGGTTAATTTGGGGTAAAAAAAATGATCCCTGCCGTGTGTACAGGGATCATAATATTGAAGAAGCAGGGAAGAATGAGGGGGGGGTTCAGTCGAGCAAGTGTTGGAGAGTTTCCCGGACTGCCTGGGGATTGGCTTTCCCGCCGGTCTTTGCCATCACCTGGCCGATGAACCAGCCGATCAGGCCCTTCTTGCCGGATCGGTACTGCTCTACCTGGTCTGGACTGGCCTGGATGACCTGCTGGCAGAGAACCTCGATGGCCGAGGTGTCGGTCAGCTGGGCCAGCCCTTCCTGTTCAACAATTTCACCAGGTTCCTTTTTATTCTCTTCGGTTTTGCGGACCAGCTCCCGCCCGGTGCTGGTGTTGATCTGCCCGCTATCAACCAGCTTGATGATTTCCGCCAGCCTTTCCGGGGTGAGGAATAGTTCCTCCAGGGAAATTTCCAGTTCATTGACCAGCCCCAGCAGATCGTTGATGACCCAATTGGCTGCGGTCTTGGGCGCGGCGCCGTAAGCCTGGAGAGTATCCTCAAAATAGTCGGACAGGTCACGCTCGCTGGTCAGGGTGGCGGCTTCCTTTGCGGACAATTTATATTCTTGAATGAAGCGCTCTTCCCTTTGGCGGGGGAGCTCCGGCAGGCTGGCCAGAATCTCTTGGATGTGATCCTCGCCCAGCTTGACTGCCAGTAGGTCGGGTTCCTTGAAGTAGCGGTAGTCAGCTTCAGTTTCCTTGGAGCGCATCTTGGAGAGGGTTTTGGTTTCCTCGTCCCAATCCAGGGTCCAGGATTCGATCACTCCGCCGGCTTCCACTTCCTTGATCTGACGCTGGATCTCGGTTTCGATGGCCTCCCGGCCGTGTTCGATCGAGTTCATGTTCTTGATCTCGGTTTTGGGGTTGAGGATGGTAGCGCCTGTTTCGCGGATGGATACGTTGGCATCGAAGCGCATTTTCCCCTTTTCCATATCGGCGTCGGAGACCCCGATCCAGCGCACCAGTTTCCTGAGGTAGCGGATAAAAGCCGCGGCTTCATCGGCGGAGCGCAGGTCCGGACCGGTGACCATTTCCACCAGGGGCACGCCGCAGCGGTTGAAGTCCAACAGCCGCCGGCCGGGTTTGCGGATGGTCTTGCCGGCATCCTCCTCGATGTGCATCTTTTCGATCTGTATCCGGCGGGAGTTTCCATCCTCCAGGGGCAGGTCCAGGTAGCCGCCCTGGCCGATAGCCAAGTCGTACTGGGTGATCTGGTAGCCCTTGGGAAGGTCGGGGTAGAAGTAGTTCTTGCGGTCGAAGTAGGATTCCGCCCGCACTTTGGAGTTCATAGCAGCTGCCAGCAGGGCTCCTTTTTCGATAACCGCCTGGTTAGGCACCGGTAAAACACCCGGCTGGCCGGTGCAGACCGGGCAGATATTGGTGTTGGGGGGATCACCCCAGGAATCTGCCTTGCAGGCGCAGAAGATCTTGCTGTGGGTGTTGAGCTGAATGTGGATTTCCAGGCCGATCACGGTTTCATATGAGGTCATAAGGGCTGCACTTCCTGAGCTATATCTATCGTTTTCCCCCACCTTTTTACCATATTTCCGTCCAAAGATGGGTTTTTCCACCACGCTGTACCTGATATTATACTTCGAGTATAATCAAAGCTATGAAGAAGACTCCCTGGATCCTGGCTCTGGTTTGCGCTCTGGTTTTGAGCGGTTTGGCCCTGGGCTTGATTCCGGGCGCGCCTGCCCAGGCTGCGCCCAATCCGCAGCTGACCAATTTCCCGACCCCGACTCCTGGGTCGGACGGCCGGATCATCTACATCGTCCAGCCAGGAGATACTTTATGGCGCATTGCCGCAGTGGCTGGCATTAGTGTGGCTGATCTGCGGGATTTGAACTTCCTGGACCCGGATGACGTCGTCCAACCGGGGCAGCAGCTTGTCCTGGGACTGGGGGGACCGGCTGGCGGCGAAGCTACCCAAGCCCCGGTGGCTACCCAGGAACCCCTCGAGCCAACCTTGACCCCGATTCCTGGCAACGGCACCCTGTGTGTGCTGCTCTTTGAGGACATCAATGGGGATTCAATGCGCCAGGAGGAAGAGATCAGCCTGGCGGGCGGGGCGATCAACATCAGCAACCGAGAGGCCACAGTGTCGATCACTGTGGACACTCCCGCTCATGATCCGAATTCGGAGACAGCGGATTATTACTGTGAAGAAGGCCTGCAGGAAGGCGATTATAATGTCAGCGTGGCCATCCCTGAAGGTTATAATCCCACCACTGCCTTAAACAGCCCGGTGGAATTACTGGCGGGAGATATCACATATTTGACCTTTGGTGCTCAGGCGGGTTCAGCAGTGATCGAGGAAACAGCCCCGGCCCCGGAGAGCATTGGCAACACCCCACTATTAGGGATCGTTGGTCTGGTATTGCTATTGGGTGGGATCGGTTTGGGTGTGTATTCGGTGTGGTTCAGGAAGTAAGGTCGCTTCGCTCGCGATCGGATGACCTCAGAGAGGCCTGACCGAGGACCGAAGAACGGGACGGCTGAAACCGACCGCCCGCATCCCAAAAACTATGAATAGCCCTGCTGCCCATTCCATCCCCGGATAAATCTGCCGCTTATCCACCCCCGGATAAATCTGCCGCTTATCCACCCCCGGATGAATCTGCTGCTTATCCACCCCCGGATGAATCTGCTGCTTATCCACCCCCGGATGAATCTGCTGCTTAT
>DRBO01000004.1 GCA_011039385.1 Chloroflexota bacterium
ATTCCCCAGGATGCTGCTCCCTGGTTATGGCAAGGACTCCCTTTGTCCCTGCAAGCCGAGGCAGATCCTCAAGGCATTCAGTCCGCCTTATTGCCCGATCTCACGGCCGCGCTTGATATCTATCCTTCTTCCGTAACCGCCTCATTTGCCACCGGGGAGTCATCCAGCTCCACAGTCGAATTACAGGAGCCAACGGCTAACCAATTCTCAGCTACTTCCTGGGCAGCAACCGATGCCCTGATACGTGAATATGGTTGGTCAGGGTTGGGGAGGGTTATCAGCAAGCTTGGCGAATCCTGTCAAGCGAGCGGCTGCTTGACTGAGCAGGATGTGGAAGCTGCCTACCTAACTGCACTCCAAAAAAGCAGTCAGGAATTTGAAACTTCCTGGCGGAATCAGTGGAAAACGCGCCTGGGAGCAGTTCAAAGCGATCTGGATACCTTGCTGAAAACCCGGATGGAATCAGCCCTGACAGGAGATCTGGACTCGTTTCTCCATACTGTCGATCCAGCAGTACCCAATTTGCGTGCAGCAGAAGGTAGCTGGGTATCTCATTTGATCGATAAATCACCTGAAGAACTCTCGATTTATGGTCAACCGCTGACAATCTATGAGGATGGGCGGATATTGGCATCCATCAATCTGGATGTCCATCACAGTGGACATACTACTCACTTATCCTATCCGGTGCTGGTCAATCTGACCCGAACCGATCCGGCATGGATGGGGACACCCTTTGAAACACTTTATGGCAACAGCGTGGCTGTCCGCTATCCGGCGGGAGGGGAATCTTTGGCCCAAGCCGTTCTGGAAGAAGCCGAGACTGAATTTACAGAAATTGCTGCTGCGCTTGAAATCTCTCCAACCCAAAGATTGATCCTGGAACTATTCGATGATCCAGATAGTTTCCGCGCCTCTATCTTTTTCTCTTATCCACAGATTGAATGGGGCGCTGCTTGGACGGCTGAAGGAGAAAACATCAAGCTATACCTGGATACCGCAGATTCCAAAGGAGCGTACCAATCTGAACTTGCCTCTCAAATCACTCGCTGGCTGTTGGTCCAATCTGGTATTGACTCTGAATGGCTTCTCAAAGGGGTCAGCAGCTTGATCACCCGTCCTTTCGATGGTGGAAGAACATATCAGGAAGCAGGCGCTACTTATCCTCAAGTTCTGACGATGTTAGAGGATAAAACACTTCCGAAATTATCCTCTTTATCACAAGATTACCTGTTAAGTCAGGCGGAATTTAACATGGCTCGCACGCTGGCTTTGGATTCGGTGCGCTATCTGGTCGAAACTTATGGCTGGACTCAGTTGATTAACATTTTGCATTCTTATGATGATTCGGGGGGTCTCGATGATGCTGTGCAAGGGTCCCTGGGAATCTCGTTGAGTGATTTCGAGAGGGCCTGGCAAGAGTCCTTATCGCAGGGTCATGTGGCAGCGGAGTGGTCTGAAATTGCTGAAGCTTTTGATGGCGATTCTGCGCTCTCGCACATCAATCATTTAACGAGCCCTGAAATGAGTGGGCGCCAGGCAGGCACTCCAGGAGATAGGGCTGCCCGGAACTATATCGCGGAACAGTTCGCCGCTTTTGGGTTACTTCCAGGAGGTAATCAAGAAGGAACATCCTACTTCCAAGAGTTTGATATCACAACGACGATCCTGACTGCAGCCCCTACCCTAGAACTCACCGGAACTGAAAGCCTGGAATTACTATTCAGGGAAGATTTTTCTCCGATCAGGTCCATATCCGCGGAAACAAGTCAGGGTAGTGGGGAGCTGGTGTGGGTGGAGGATTATAACGCCCTGGAATTCGGGGATGTGCTCGCGGATACCATCCTGGTGCGCCCCAACACAACCGAGATCGATCTTGAGATCGAGCAGGCGGTACGCTATGGCGCTGTTGGGATAATTTTCCTTGGTGATGCGCACGGCGATGAGGTTTTCGCAAAGCAGCCAGAAATCTTCGCCTATCCCCCTGAATCTCCAATCCCGGTTTTTGGACTTACTCGATCTGGAACCAGAAAACTACTGGAAACCGCCGGTTACACAAACCAGAGCTTTTCCATGATACCACCTGTCTCCCAGCTGGATATCTACGGGGATATGGAGTTCAGGCTGCCAGCCGCTGAAACAACCCCGACAGCAAATGTCTTAGGTTTTTTGCCTGGTTCAGACCCCTTCCTGAAAGGAGAAATCATCATCATTGGAGCCCATTATGACCACGTTGGGCATGATCCCTGGAATAGTTTACAGTTTTCTGGAAGCAACGATGATGCCAGTGGGATCAGCGGGTTGCTCGAGATCGCCCGGATTTGGCACCAGCATGACTACCATCCCAAGCGGAGCGTGCTTTTCGCGGCCTGGGGGGCCCAAGAACTTGGGCAGGCGGGATCCAGTTACTACGTTGAAAATCCAATTTACTCTCTGGGGAACACAGTTGGGTTGATCCAGATGGATGGAATAGCAGGGGGAGATGGTTTCTACCCTGGCGTCCAGGGTGAATGGGAGACCGACGGGCAACTGCTGTTCAGGGTCAAAACAGAAGACAAAGTGGTCATTACCCCACAAATCACGCCGAGTGATCACTTCTCTTTTCATGATTATCCCATTCCAACACTGCTAGTATCCTGGCGGCTGGCAAATGAAGACAATTTACCTGACGATCTTACCAATCAGGTAAGGCCTGAAAAATTAGAGGTCTGTGGGAAAATGGTGATCCAGATATTGATGGGAGCTGCCAGGTAACCCCGGACCAGGGCCATTTTTATCGGCTGCTGAGCGATTACCTCACAAAATCCGAACCTTGGCTACGTCTACAGGTATCTGTTCGTGGTCCGAATCCCCATTTTCAGTAAACTTGACCCCGCAATTTCTATGTTTCCAGCTGCGACCAGTCAGGGTGTATACGAATCTGACCAGGTGCCATGGAGTAGATTTTCACATTCCCCTACAGGATCGATGGCTGGAGGGACCACGTACGGAACCCACTCAACAAACATGTCGTGACCCATATCGACATCGCAGATACCTAAGGCCTGATGCCCCTGATAATTTCTGGGACATTTGTCCAGGGATTTTTCATCAATCTTCGCGCATTGCTGGCTCGCACTCCCATAATGATTTTCACAAGCGTCTTTGGCGCCGCTGATACAACTGAACCGGAATTCAAGTTCTGCGGTATCAGCGCCAGCGCTGGCATGGCTGTCGATTGGGGTCGGGGTTTGAGAAGAGCAGCCAACCAGCAAGGTTGGAAGTAGAACCAGGATGATCACTATAGGTAGCTTGCGTAGGATGAACATATACCCTCCTCTGTATAAGTTTACCCAGGACGATGTTATCGGGGCTATTTTATCGGATGATTTAATAATAAGCAAGAATCATAGTACGGATATCCCTTATACAAGTTTATCAAATTTCACAGTATCACCGAAACTGTTAATAATATTCCGATCCAGTTCGAATCCAATCCCACCTCAAGGGATTGAACTCGAACTAATTGTTTGTGTGGATTTGTTATGGTGCAAATAAATTAAAATAATATTCCTCACATACCTATATACTTATAAGTCGCCATAATTTACATCCTAATCCGCGCCCCACCTGACTACCAGTTCGGTTTGGCAACCGAACGACCGGGAAAAAGAGAGCGAGTACCGTGGTGAAGAGATCGGGAAAAACTGGCAACAGGTGGGTCATCCGTTAGCAACCTAGCTTTCATTATGTTCCTCTACTGCAGTCTACTGATCTACAATCAGATTGAGGGGGTTTCCAGCCTGTCCAGTGGGGAAATAGCGTCCGTTACGTCCAGGATTTAGGGGAAAAAGGGCCTGTTTCGTCCATTATTTCCTTAGTTTCCAACCTATTTGCACTGAAACAGCAAAAAAACACCTCTTTTACCATGAAAATTCGGAGTTCAACTCCGAGATTTCATGGTAAAATTATGTTGCATGAACGGGAAAGAGGTGAAAGTATGCCGAGGAAAAAGCGATCAGACGAGGAACTGAATCAGGCCAGTGAACATCTATATTATGAGTATTGGATGTTCGTTACGCTTGCGAATGTTCAATCTACTGGAGCATTCGGGAAGGGCGCAATAAATAATGCCCTATTAGAAGCATTCACAATTCATACAAGATCCATTCTTGATTTTCTTTATAGAGATGAATCAAGAGATGATGATGTCTTAGCTATCGACTTTTTTGACACTCCCGATGAATGGATATCAATAAGACCAGAGAAATCATCAACTCTTCAATCCATACACAAAAGGGTAGGCAAAGAAGTTGCTCATCTTACGTATACGCGACAAGAAATTTCACCTGAAGATAAAAATTGGCCGTTCCTTGAGATTGCCAATGATGTGGAAGCAGTCTTTTCTGAGTTCCTGAACTTAGTTCCCAAAGACAGACTAGGTCCCAATTGGACCGAGAAAATGAGATAAGGAATTTCTCTAATGATCAAGAGACCTTTTTACCTCAACTGCTTAAGAGAAACATTCACTAGGGCTCCGATTGCTGCCCTGCTTGGCCCGCGCCAGTGCGGGAAAACAACTTTGGCTCGGATGCTGATGGAATTTCATAAAGCTACATACTTTGATTTGGAATCTGTTCCTGATCAAAGACGTTTAGAAAACCCGGAGCTTGTATTGGGAGACCTGGAAGGTTTAGTAGTCCTTGATGAGATTCAGCTCAACCCAAAGCTATTCTCTGTTCTCCGTGTGCTGGTAGACAGACCAGAAAACAAAGCGGATTTCTTGATCCTAGGCAACGCGTCCCCGGATATTATCAAGAACGTTTCTGAGACATTGGCGGGAAGGGTTGAGTTTCTCGTACTGAGTGGCTTTGATCTAACAGAGATAGGGATGGATAAATGGGAAGACCTCTGGCTTCGCGGGGGTTTCCCAAGATCCTTCCTAGCGGCATCTGTTTCTGACAGCCAGGCCTGGAGAGAGGGTTTTATTCAAACCTTCCTTGAACGAGATATCCCCCAACTAGGCATCAATATCCCAGCTGCTGCCATGCGCCGGTTCTGGACTATGCTGGCTCACTATCACGGACAAACCTGGAACGCTTCCGAGATTAGCAGATCTATGGGTTTGTCTGATAAGACCGTTCGTTCCTATCTGGATATCCTCACTGGCACGTACATGATTCGACAGCTGCAGCCCTGGCACACAAATCTTGGAAAGCGCCAAGTGAAATCACCCAAAGTTTATTTCCGTGACAGTGGACTATTGCACAGCCTCCTGGAAATTACCGACAGCCACAATCTACTTGGCCACCCAAAGGCAGGTGCCTCATGGGAGGGATTTGTGATTGAGCAAGTGCTTCAGATTGTACTGCCAAACCAGGCTTATTTCTGGGCAACACATAATGGCGCAGAAATTGATCTACTTTTCACTAAAGATAGCAAGAATTATGGAATTGAGGTCAAATTCAATGAGGCCCCCAAGATCACTAAATCAATGCACACATCTCTCTCTGAACTTAGATTGGAACATCTCTGGGTGATCTATCCTGGTAAGGAAGCCTACCCAGCCCACAAACAGATCACTGTCATGCCTATCAGTCAAATCACGCAACTGCCATACGCTAGACATTAGATCGATTTCCTGGGCATTCCCCCTCAGATGCTGCAAATTTCTTGACATTTGCCCTCTGAAAAGATACAATCTTCCTGCTTTACCAAGCTCAGGCCCGCTAGCTCAATTGGCAGAGCAACTGACTCTTAATCAGTAGGTTCAAGGTTCGATTCCTTGGCGGGTCACAAAAAAACCGCTCCTGCGAGCGGTTTTTATTCTTGTCATTGAACTTAAAAAAGACCGTAGCTCAAGGCGACCACAACTCCGAAGACCAGATGCCCCAGCAGGCCGCCGATAAACGCCATCCCCCCACCCTGTTTGGTCATCCATAACCCTGGTGCTTCCACATCGCCATTCTTAATGCCAGCATGCACCATCGGGACCAGCGCAAACATCACTCCCACGATCAGCCAGTGACCAACACCGAACAGCAGGCCGCTCAGCCAGCCGCTGCTGCCAACCCCTACAGACCACAGGAAGGAGTAGATCAGGGCAAAGACAACCCCCATCATCAGATGCAATGCCCATCCCAGCGCCTGATTGGGCTTGCCAAACATGGTGCTGAGCATGCCAACGATGTCCATCCTGGGCATTCCCATCCGGGGGGCAACAGCCATCACTATGCTGATTGCCATTGTTCCTACGATACCTGAAATCACTGCGCCAACTATATTCATTTCTCCTCTCTTCTCCTAATCTTGCGGATAAAAAATATTATTCCGGCACCTCTCTGACTTTCCCAACTGCAGAAACCTTACCTGTCTGGAAGTCCATCTCCATCCACGATCGTCCTCAGCCAGACGATCAAACCCTAAAACAAATTCGGAATTCCAGGCGGACATAATGACCAATGGTTACCAGGACCGGCGCCATCAGCTCAGCCCACAGCGCCCTGGCAGCTGTAACCGGGGTCGATTTGGATTTATCTTCCCGTGGGAATTCAATCCAACCCTGACCTGAATGGGTAATGTTTGACCAAGAGG
>DRBO01000079.1 GCA_011039385.1 Chloroflexota bacterium
ATCCACACGATTGCTCTTGAGCAAATGGGCTGCGGCATTCAAGGCGCTCAGCGGTGTTCTGATCTGGTGAACAAATTCCCCGATCAGATCGGATTGCAGGAATAAACGTGAATTTTCAATAGCGACGGAAGCCTGGGCTCCCAGGGCAAGAAGAACATCCTGGTCCCCTTTGGTAAACTTTCCCCCGCGTTTGTTGATGACTTCAAGGACACCGATCACTTTGCCTTTCGACATCAAGGGAATACCCAGCAGCGAGTTGCAGGTGATGTTGGTGATGGCTTGAATGGAATCAAAATGCCTTTTGTCCTTTTGGGGATCATCGACAATGACGGGTTTTTGGTTATTGACAATCCAGCCGGCAATGCTTTCCTCAAGAGGAACAATCACCCCCCGGTGCAGCTGGGTGTCCAGATTGGTAGCTGCCTGAAAGTAAAGGGTATTTTTCGCGGGATCAAACATCAAGATAGATGCCTCTTCTGCATTGGATATCTGGCAGGCCGCCGCAACGATTTTGGAGAGAAGGATATTCAGGTCCAGCTCGGATGCCAGGTCGCAGGAGATATTGATTAGCTTCTGATAACTGTCCAGCGTCTTTGGCTGTTCTTTACTTTTCTTCATCAAGCACCTTGTCTGCAATAATTGGCAGGATTTCCTCTAAGTTACCCTGGATATAGACAGTTGCCAGGTGGTCGAGGTGAGTATTGGTTCGGTTTAATATGATTACTTCTGCCCCCCGGCTAAGCGCCGTTAACGGCAGATCGCAGACCGGCGTTACAGTCAAGGTTGACCCCAGGACTAGTAACAGATCACAGGCTAAGATTTCTTCCCGTGCCGCTCTCCAGGTCTGAGCTGGAAGCTGTTCCTCGTAGAGAATGATATCTGGTTTAAGCAGGTTTCCACAGTGTGGACAGCGAGGGTTATCTTCCTGATCAAGGAACTCAGTAAAGAATTTATCTGTAGCCTGGATTTGCCTGTAACATCCGAGACAAGTCAAGGTTTGATAGGTACCATGAACCTGAAAGACTTTCTTGGAGCCAGCCCTTAGGTGAAGGGCATCGATGTTTTGGGTGATAACAGCTCGCAAATGATTTCCTTTTTCCAAGCGTGCCAAGGCAAAATGGGCTGGATTTGGTTCGGCCAGGAAGAGACTTTTTACGAACGGCCGGATCCATTCATAGAAGCGCATCGGATGATAGCGAAACGCGCTTAAGGAGGCAACCTCCATGGGTGAATACTTGGTCCAGATCCCACTTCCAGGAGATCGGAAATCCGGGATACCAGAAGGCGTTGAGATTCCAGCCCCTGTTAGGGCAACACAGTAGTCTGCCTCTTTGATAAGCTCTGAGGCTTTCTGGATCAAGGTATTCTTTTCCGCAGTGGAAAGAACCATACGATTAACCGAGAATAAATTGGGCTAGATCGCGAAATTGACCAGCTGTCATACTGTCATCTGCCCGCAGGATCATGGGGGATTTGGTCATAGCTGACTGATAGGCCAGTTCCGGGACGGGTGTGAAGATCTGATCAATCTTTCTTTCCAGCTGGTTCTCTGCCTGTTCCCAACTCAGCTGGACGCCAGACCGCTGCCGGTTTATCAAAGCGGTAATAAAACGCCCTTCACCTATCCCACTGTTTATCAGGTCCTGAATTAATATTCTGGTTTGGGTGATATTCCCCGGACTTGGCTCCAGGCAAATCAGAATTTTATCGCACTCCGGTATAACCGAGGTTACGATGGGCGAGAGAGATGGGCCCAGGTCTAGGATGATGTAATCTGCTTGGGTTTGAACAGCCAGGGCAATCTGGCGAAACTGATCCGCGTAATTAACGAATTTGGCTTCCGACGGCTGGTAGGATGAGAGCAGTGTTTTAATCCCGGATTTATGCTCTATCAGCACGTCTGGGATTATAGTGGAAAGGTCGCCTTCCTCTTCCAGCAGTTTGATCAAACCGCTGGTATTTTGCACATCCAGATCCAGGCTGATGGTTCCCTGCCCGGGCCTGAAGTCACTCAGCAGGACCTCTTTGCCGGATTGATTATGCATTTCGATTGCCAAATTTGTTGCTAATGTGGAGATACCTATTCCACCTTTGGAAGATATGACACCGATCAACTTTCCTTTCCTTGGCGCAACGGCCCCGGCCGCGCCTGCTCGGTGGGGGGATCTCTTTAAAATGGAGTTAACCTGCGCAAATAACTCTCTTGGCCTTGCGGGTTTTGTGATGTATGCATCTGCCCCGGCTTCCAGACCCTCCACTTTATCGTCCACCTGGCTGCGGGCGGTAAACATGATTATCGGGATGGATTCAGTATCGGGATTTGAGCGAATCGATCGGGCAATGTCGTACCCATTGATATCGGGCATCATGACATCAAGTAAAATCAGGTCTGGGTTCTCGTTCTCGGCCAGTTTGAGCCCCTTTTCCCCAGTTGTCGAGGCCAGAATCCGGAAACCTTTCCTCTCCAACATGATCCCGACCAATTTAAGGGTATCTATATCATCATCGATGATCAAGATTGTCTGAGCCATAACCCACCTCAATAAGACCAAATTGCCTGTTACTAAAATATACCATATATTATAATTGTGCAATGTTATTCAAATCTCTTGAGCAAATTCTTCCCATGATTGAACCTCCCATCATTGTTGGTATTTCTGGAGGAGTTGATAGCATGGTCCTCCTGCATGCCATGATGGTCAATGATTACGCATTGATTGCGGCTCATTTTAATCATAAATTGAGAGAAGAGTCCGATCAGGAAGCTGAGTTTGTTAAGAAATACTGTCTCAACGCTGGTTTGCCGTTCAGGCAAGGCGCAGGAGATGTGAGGAGTTATGCGGAGGAGAGTGGTCTATCCCTAGAGGAAGCAGCCAGAATCCTTCGCTATCAATTCCTGTTTAAGATCGCGGAGACGGAAGGCGCAGGTGCGGTGGCAGTTGCTCATCATGCAGACGATCAGATTGAAACCGTCCTGATGAATTTATTGCGGGGGGCAGGAGCCAAAGGGTTGGCAGGGATGAGAGCTGTCAGCGTGCCCAATCCTTGGAGCGATACCATCCCGGTTGTGCGGCCTTTGCTTGAAGTTGATAAAGAGGAACTGATCGCTTATCATTCAGAGAACCAATTGCCGCTGGTTGAAGACTCTTCTAATGCGGATGAGACCTTTTTCCGCAATAAGGTCAGGCACTCATTACTCCCGCGCCTGGAATCTCTCAGGCCAGGCATCCGCCAGCGATTGCTACAAACTGCCCAGATCATGATGGCGGAAGACCAGGCGTTGGAATATTACACGGACTTAACCTGGGAAAGCTGCCTTTCCAGTAAAGGGGGAAGCTATCTTCAGCTCTCCAGGGATAAACTCCTGGAAAACCCAGTAGCCATTCAACGAAGAATTATCCGAAAAGCGTTAGCGGCACTCCGTCCAGATTTCAAAGATCTCAGATTCCAAAACGTTGAAGCAGCCCTGGATTTTGTCCGCGACCCTTCTCGTAAGTCAACCAATTGGGTTGCTAAGGTGAATATCTCACAATCTCCCCGTAAAGTGGTTCTCTCAACCTGGGAGACAGACCTCGTTAAGGACCAGTTTCCCCAGCTGGCCGAACAGCGTGAAATCAGCCTTGCAGAACCAGGAAAAAAGGATCTGGGCAATGGGTGGTTTTTAGATTTTCATGTTATTGATTACAAACCTGAGATGTTTGAGGGTCTGGAGATCCCGGGGGAGGATTTCTTGGTCTGGATGGACCAGGCGGGGATTACCTCAGGAGCCGTCCTCCGGGTCAGACAGGAGGGAGATCTGATCCAACCTCTGGGTATGGGGGGGAATTCAATGAAAGTATCCGACTTAATGATCAACGAGAAAATACCTGCTCCTTACCGGGCAGATTGGCCTCTGGTTGCAAGTGACAAGGGTATTTTATGGGTGCCGGGGGGTCGGTTAAGCAGGCTTGCATCTATCACAGAAGACACACAAGCTGTGGTGGAATTCAGGTTTATTCGCCAGAAAACCTAATTGGGGCTTCTGCTTCAGATGCCATACTCTCTTCTGGAGGGCGCTCTTCTTGAGAGACCTCACGGCTGAGCGTGTGCAGTTTACGGCTGACCTCACGCCATTGGACTTCAGATATACCCAGTTTCTGGCGGATCTGATTGGGTTCCACCCCCTCCTTCCAATCTTGAATCGCAGCGGTCCAACGGCACATTGAAAATGATACTCTTTTTCCTATCCCAGCATCTTTGCCCAGATCCTCAAGTACATACTCAAGCATCCTTGCTGACCAAGGAAAGAGCCTGTCTATGAGAGAATGGTGAGACTGGTATTCCAAATAAGCCTCGATCCATTCCTCACTGAGGGGCAATTTCCTTTCTTTATAGCGATTTTTAGGACTGGCATAGCGAATGAATACCAGGGGGCCTTCGGGAGCATCCAGCTGGATATGGTTGGGGCTCAGGGAGAGACATTCACCCTTCTTGATACCCGTTTCCAACAGGAGTTTAAAAAGCAGATAGGAACGATAGTCCGGGTCTGTTTTTTGGCGGTAGAATTGGGCGGTTTCCAGGATCCTGTCTATTTCCAGCTGGGAGAGCACTTCAGGCAGTGGGCTGCGGACAGATTTTTGAACCACTTTATCTGCCGGGTTGACGGGGATTGCTCCCCCTTCATGCAGCCAGCGGAAAAAGGATTTCAGAGATGTGATTCTACGAGCAAGTGTTTTAGGACTGCAGGGAACATCCCTCTCATGCTGCATCCAGCGCAAGAAATTGTTCAAATCAGCCAGGTTGATTTCGCTCACCTGGCGGTCTGGTGGCAGATAAGATGCCAGTAAGCGCAAATCACCCAGGAATGCGGTGATTGTATGGGGGGAGCTGCCTTGATCTGCCAGATATATTTCCCAGGCCTGAAGGGCAGGAGAGAGGGTTGTGCGGGGGTTGATATGGGCACTTGACTCGTTGATCATTGCCGGTTTCCTTTCGTATAGCCAATAACCTAAGTTTACACGAGACCCCTGGGCCTGTCAATAGAGAGGTCGTGCTCTAGGGGTTCTGCAGGGTAACGGTTCCGGCTTTAATCTCAATGGTGAATATCAGCCGCGGTCCTTGGCCTTCCAGGATGTATTTATCCCCTGTTTGCTGCCAATCCCCGCTGGCAATCACCTTGGATAGTGGGCCTTCTAAGTTTAATTCAGCTGGCACCCCGTCCGGGACAGAGATCACCAAGCGGCTAAGGCCGGTTTCTATGAAGATGGAGGCATCTCGCTGCATCAGACCAGAAAAATCAAGATTGTAATTCCCAGCCCCGCTCTGGAAAATCATGGTTTGGAAATTTGCGTTGGCGAGCTTTTCCAAGCTGATGTTGGACGCACCGGTTTCGTAGCGGAAGGCATTCATTGCAACCGTGTTGGGTGTAGAGAACTTCAGTTTGACATTGGCTGCACCATCGGCAATATGAAGGTTCTGGATCGCTAAACCACCAAATTCAAAGTCGCCGCTGTATCCCCCTGCTTTAATATCCAAATCGATGGGATAATTTTTGATGGCCAGACTCCACTCGTTTTTGATGGTTTCATCAATGGTTGGGACGGCATCAAGTTTAAGATTTCCCTGCTGGAGTGATACGCTATAATCATCCACGGTTATTTCAGGTTTAAAGTCAGCCACGTTATAACTTGCGGTCCCGGATACCAGATCGGGACCCGAGTTGGGAAGCAGGGTCAGCTTTCCAGCTCCAAAAGCCAGGTTGAGGTCAAGTGGGGTTGGGGCGTCTGGAACTGGAATTTGGACCAGGTCCGTTACCATCGGTCCGGTCTTTTGCTCGGTTTTAAAGGGCAGTTCAATACCTATACCGCAGCCGGAGACGGAAAAAACCAGCCCCAGAAGTACAATTAAACGCAGATAGTTTTTCATGAGTAAACTCCTCAGCTTGATAGCTGAATCGATCAATGGATTCTACTTAACAGTGCAGGATTCATTCCACAGGGAAGATGGGTTCTTTTTCACCCAAAACCGGTTCCGGTCTGGTCAGATGGACTTGGATGAAGGCGATCAGGCTGGCGGGGATTTCCCGGATATTCCAGAACCCTTCGTCGCGGTAGGGTCTCAGATCCGCCTCAACCCCCACGGATTCGAGCCCCAAGGCGTTGCAGGTATAAAGTGCCCTTGAAAGATGGAAT
Organism: Chloroflexota bacterium; assembly: GCA_011039385.1. Lineage (GTDB taxonomy): Bacteria > Chloroflexota > Anaerolineae > Anaerolineales > UBA11858 > B10-G9. The sequence goes on from DRBO01000079.1 coordinate 6,171, forward strand.
TTTTGAGTCACAAGGATGGCTTGATCCAATTGGAAGATCTCTCCAGCCCGGTAGCAGGTGTCATAGGTCCTGCGTCCGGCATAGTCCAGAACAATGGCCTCTTCCGGCAGGCCCAGTTCCAGAGCGAAGGATTTCATTGCTCCAGGTTCGTTGTAATTGAGGAAACGATTATCCCCGCTCATGAGGATTTTCTCTATTTTTCCAGCCTGGTATAGCTGTACCGCGATGGTCACGCGGTCTTTCAATACCGTTGTAGGTGCGCCGCTGGCGGTCAAGCCAGCTCCGAAGACGATCGCAGCCCTGGCGGGAGGCACATCCTCGGCTGGATAGGTGTTCTTTCCTGCCAACGAGACCATTATGAGCCGGGGCAGGATTGTCAGCACCAAGATAA
>DRBO01000113.1 GCA_011039385.1 Chloroflexota bacterium
GGATATTGATTATCAGAACAACCTCGTTCCCGAGGACTGAAGTATTATGAAGGATCGCACCCGAGCGCGGGGGATTGCCCTCCAGGCCTTATATGAACTGGACATCACCAATCACCCGGTTGGGACGGTGCTGCAGGAAAGAGTCTCTGATAGCGATCTGGATGATGAGTTGATCCATTTCTTTCGATCGATCGTCTTGGGCGTACTGCCTATCCGCGCGGAGCTGGATGGTTTTATCGCTGAACACGCACCTGAGTGGCCCCTTGACCAGGTGGCAGTAATTGACAGGAATATCATCCGCATGGCTTTATGGGAATTTGCGCTCGCTGAAAATATCCCCTTAAAAGTAGCCATTAACGAGGCTGTAGAACTGGCAAAAACCTATGGCTCTGACAGCGCTCCTCGTTTTGTAAACGGCGTGTTAGGAGCCCTTGCCAACCGCCAAAACGAAATCACCCAAGCACTTCAGAACCTCCATTCCGATGGAGATGCAATCCAAGCATGAACATACTCGGCATAGGCCCCCTGGAAATATTTTTTGTGCTTATTATTGGCATCCTGGTCTTGGGACCAGAAGGCATGATCGAGGCAGGCAGGACACTGGGGAAATTCCTGCGGTCTATCATCAAATCTACCTGGTGGCAAAATGTCCGCAAGGGAGTCAGCGAAATCCAATATCTGCCGCAGCGTCTAATGAGGGAAGCCGAGTTAGAAGAGCTGAATGAGCTCCGGGATTTGGCACAAAGAAATTTTTCCTCCATTGGCGGGAGTGATTTAATTGACACATCATCCTGGAGTGGAAACATCTCCCCTGCTCCGGCAGCTGACCGGAACACCGAACATACCCCGGCTGGTCCTTCCGAGGTGAAGGACACTTCTTCCCAGGAAGGCTAACCACGGCGGTTGATCTACCGGTTTGATCCACCGTCCATTTTATCGGTATCAATAGATTGGCACGAAACACAGAAATCTCCAGCACTCTTGCTGATCCTGTGTGCCCACGCAGTCTATATTATCTATCCGTCAACCTGACGAAGGGAGCGTGAATCTATGAGACCTGTATATGCAATCTCCGGAGGAGTATCAAAATTTGCCAAAAGCCGGCCTGACAAGAATTACCAGGCATTGGTCAAAGAAGCCTACGACTATGCTATCAAAGATCTGGAGATAAGCTTCCCTGCTTTTACAGAAATCGTTGATGGATCTGTCGCATCCTATTTTTCAGACCACTTCAGCCGTCAGCTGATGGCAGCGATCATGGCCCAAGACTATCTGGGGTTGTGCCCAAAACCCAGCCACCGCGTGGAAGGAGGGGGCGCGACAGGCGGTTTGTGTTTCCAGGAAGCCTGGAAATCCATCGCCAGCGGTCATATGGAAGTGGCTGCAGCCTACGGCTTTGAAACCATGAGCCACGTGGAGACCTGGAAGGGGAATGAATTTATCGCCCTGGCCTCTGATGTTTCCTTTGATTACCCGGTCGGGGGATTTTATTCAGGTTACTACGCCATGATGGTCACCCGCCATATGAAAGAATACGGCACGACTGTGGAGGACATGGCCCATGTCAGCGTAAAGAACCACATCAATGCCTTCCACAACCCTTATGCCCAGAAAAGGAATCGCTATACCATTCAGGATGTACGGGACGCGCCCATGGTTGCCTGGCCGTTGACCCGCTTGGATATCTGTGTCATGTCTGACGGCGCGGCTGCCACCATCCTGGCTTCTGAAGAAGGAATAGAAAAACTTGAGAAAGCTGGTGCAAAGATCCCCCGCCCCCTGGTAAAAGTTACCGGAATCGGCAGGGGCACTGATGCCATGCGGATGGCTGATCGCCCCCATGTTGATTTTGAGACCTTCATCAAAGACTATGCAACGGACCAGGAGAAAGAATCCCAGGAAACCATGAAGTACTATCAAAAACTGTGGGATCAGGGCACTCGCTATCCGGGTGTGCACTCCTTCCGGGCCGGCAGGACTGCGGGAAACATGGCATACCGACACGCAGGCATTCACGATCCGCTTGATGAGCTGGATTTTGTTGAGCTGCACGACGCATATACTTCAAGCGAAATTCAGACCTATGAAGATCTGGGGCTCTGCCGATATGGAGAGGGGGGGCCATTCGCCGCTTCAGGAAAGGCTTTTTTGCCAGGGATCGACTACGGCTTGAAACTTCCAGACAAACCCGTCTGTCCCGTAAATCCCTCTGGTGGTCTGATCGCCTGCGGTCACCCGGTAGGCGCCACAGGATTAATGCAAGCGGTTTTTGCCATCTGGCAGCTGCAAGGATCGATCGAAAAACATTTCAATGATGATACCCTGCAGGTAAAAGATGCCCAAAAGGGCGCCATCCATTCTCATGCCGGCACCGGCACTTACGTCACTGTCAGCATACTGGAAAAGGAATAGGGAGGAAAAAATGACGACTATACCACGCAAACAGCCTGAATCCCTGGGCGGCACAATCGTTCACAACCTGCCTTTTCCAAGGGAGTTAACCCCGGAAGCGCTGGCTTGGTTGAAAAGCATGGAGCCAATCTCGATCGAACAACCCTACAATATTATTTACCTGCACTCCTACGCTCAAGACAGCCCCTGGTTTGCGGGCTTGACCAATAATAAAATCCTCGCCAATCGGGACCCGGTAAGTGGATATACCTACGCGACTCCCCGGGGGCATGACATGTATTCCGGAGAGGAAACTGATTGGATTGACATCACAGAGCGCGAGGCCAGAGTCCATGCCTTTACTGTCTGCCACTTCGGTTCAGAGTCCTTTCTCGACCAAACCCCCTATGTGCTCATCCAGGTTGAGTTTGAGGGAGTGGACACCCTGCTTCTCAGCCGCTTAATGGGAGTGGATCCCCAAGACGCCAATCTGGATTGGATCGGGATGAAGCTCGAGCCCAAATTCATCAGGAACAGCAAACTGCAGCCGACTGATGTCTATTTCGTTCCAGCTGAGTGAGAATTTTCAGGCCCGCATTCTACTATGCGGGCCTGATTTTCTGTGCAAACATATCTAAACTGGTCTATAATCTAGGCAATCCATTGAGCATCCGATCAACAGGTTTGTTTGCATGAGGACATCAAAGCAAGTCAATCCACTTTCTGAATATCGCCTTAAGGATCTGGGCTGGAGGGCTGTGTTTCAGGTATTCCTGCCCCTGATCCTTCTGGTATTATCGCCCCTCATTTATGGACTCTGGCGGACCCTGTATGGATATTCCTCTTATGGACCTGCTGCTGCATTAAAATGGGGCAGGATCTGGTTCTATCTTTCTGGAATTCTGGTCATTTTCCTTCTTCTCTTTACGCTTCGGTGGTTGGTAAGATCCCATACCTGGGTGAGAATTTACTCCTGGGGGATTCAGTATCATCTTCCGCTGAGAAGGAAAAAATACCTGAAATGGGAGGAAATATCAGGAATAAGTACTTATTCGATAAATAAATCCTTTACTCCCCTGATCAATAACACAAAACACTACCTGGTTCTTTACTCCAGAAAATCCCGTCCATTTGTCTGCCATCCAGAGCTGACCAGACGCCCTGGACTCGTAAAAGTGGTTAAAAGCCAGGTTTATAAAATTCTCAGGCCGAGATTAACCCAGGCGTTCAAGGAAGGAAGAACCATTCCTTTTGGCGGTTTGTCGATCTCAAATAAGAAGATCATCCTTCCTGCGCTGGAAATTCCCTGGGAGTTTTTGGGGGGAATCTCCCTGGAAAAGGGGAATTTTCTGATCAAATTGACCGCTGGAAACACAGTTGAGATTCCTATACGCAACCTTATCAACCTCGATATTCTAGTACAACTCATCAAAACGGAGATCTGATATGATGATTTCCCGGAAATCCAACTTCCTGATCAGTTTCCTGATCCTTTCCAGTATATTCCTGAGCAGCTGTGGTGGATTCTCCTTGGAGGGACTTCTGTCTGGCTGGGGTGCAAAATCCGAAACAGAAGGAATGATCGAAGTCACTTTCTTCGTTCAGCTTCCCCCCAATACACCAGAGGAAGACCTGATTTATCTGAGTTTGTTGGATGAAGTCACAGGCCTGGGGGTGAACGCTACTGCCCAGCCTTTGGAACCGGTCGGCGGAGAAGCCAATCGTGACCAGGGTCCTGTTTATACCACCACCCTGACCGTCCCCCAGCACTCCGTGCTTAAATACCGCTATACTCGCCACAATCAATACGCCATCATCGAACATACCGTGATTGATGAACAAGTCCGCTATCGCCTTGCCCGGGTTGAAAACCCGCTAGAAATCAGGGATGTTGTCAGCAAATGGTCGGACACTGCCTACGATTGGCCTGAGCCAGGAAGAATTTCCGGCGTGATCAGCAATGCACAGACAGGGCAACCTCTACCTGGAATGCTGGTCTGTGCCGGAGGCATTCAAACCTTTACAACAGCTTCTGGTTCATATATGCTGCCGGGGCTTCCTCCCGGCATCCATAATCTAGTGGTTTATGCGCCGGACGGCAGCTTCCAGGAAATTCAGCAAGGCGCTGAAGTCGCCTCGCAAGCCAATACGGAAGCCAACCTGGAGATTACACCCCGTGAGTTTGTTGATATCACCTTTTTGGTCTCAGTACCGGCGGGCACACCAGAGAACAGTCTCCGCCTGGTTGGCAATCTCTACCAGCTTGGGAACACTTTTGGGAACCTTCCAGGGGGGATGAACACGATACCAGACAGGATGCCGCGCCTTTCATCCGCAGGAGATAATATCTACGGTGTGATCCTCTCCCTGCCGGTAGGTGCCGAAATCCGTTATAAGTACACCCTGGGGGATGGATTCTGGAATGCAGAACATGATCCATCTGGCGATTTCCGTTTGAGAAGATTAATTGTGCCGAATCAACCAATCCAGATCGACGACCAGGTTTACGCCTGGGAGTCCGATGAAAAAGATGCCATCACATTTGATCTCTGGACACCAGATCACACCCCGGCTGGTGAGGACATCTACATTCAATTCAATCCCTACGGCTGGACTACACCCTTGCCCATGAGTAAAATCGCAGACAATCACTGGGTGTTTATTTTATACTCTCCATTCAACATCCTATCCGACATATCCTACCGCTACTGCAGACAAGGACAATGCGGCATAGCCGGCAGTTCAGCACTTGAAGCAAATTTCCCAACAGGCGGGATTATAACTCCCAGCTCAGAATCCCAATATATCGCCGACATTATTACAGATTGGGACTGGCTCGAACTGGCTCCGCTGGCAGACCCCCTGCCCCTGCCCGAAGTCAATCCCAGGGAAGATGATTTTCTCACCGGCCTGGAGATCATGCCAGCAAACCAGGCAGGCGATGCTTATCGGATATCATCAGCGATTTCGGATATTGCCAAAGTTCATTCAGGCTGGATCGTACTTACCCCTACCTGGACTTTCACACACCAGGTCCCTCCTGTAATTGAGCCAGATCCTAACCATGATCCGCTCTGGTACGATCTCGAAGAGATGACAAGAACAGCCACCTATAATGGGCTCCAGGTGGCTTTGCATCCCCAACCTCAATTTTCTATAAATTCGGATGATTGGTGGATATCAGCCCCGCGGACTTTCAGCTGGTGGAACAGCTGGTTTGACCAATACCGGGGTTTTGCCATACATTTTGCTGAAGCCGCGGAAAGACAGGGAACTGAGATCCTTATCCTGGGCGGAGACTGGTTAACCCCGGCACTTCCCGGAGGTAAATTGTCGACAGGCGAACCCTCTGGAGTTCCTGCAGATGCAGAATTGCGCTGGGCTGAGATCCTGGAAGAGGTCCGCTCCCGATACTCTGGTACGATTGCCTGGTCCATGTCCCTGCCCGAGGGGAAACAAAAACCTTCCTATCTGAGCCTTGCAGATCAGATCTTCCTCAATTGGGATCCACCCTTAGACATGGGTCCTCTCCCAGACTTAGAGGAACTAACCGGTTTAGCAAGGCAATCCCTGGAGGGTGAAGTACATGATTTTTGGGAAACCTGGATTGATCCGGATCAATCCAAGCTCGTTCTCAGCATCGCTTATCCATCCGTTTCTGGTTGGCAGAGTGATTGTCCGGATACGGAAAACCAACCCTGTTATGAGATATCCGCTTTTTCAAGTCCTGCTCCCACTATAGATGGGCTGGAACCAGGATTTGCTGAGCAGGCGGCCGCATACCAGGCCATGTTATCCACTTCTACCGCGAAGGACTGGATAGCAGGAATCATATCTCGGGGTTATTATTCCCAAGTGACCTTACATGATAAATCCATATCCATCCATGGTAAACCTGCCGAAGAATTACTCTGGAGGTGGTTCGAAGCGCTACATTAATTCCAATTGATGCTATCGCCATAGAGAAGATCAACATCTGGAAATGTTAACCTCTTGTTTGAATTTCAGATTGGCTCTTGCAAAAATCTTCTCTATTGCTATAATAAAGGCCCAAGTCATCAATGAACCCATCCATGAAAGTTGTGGATGGGTTTTAAGTGTCCAATAAACGAGGTATTTAATAGTTTTGATGA
>DRBO01000114.1 GCA_011039385.1 Chloroflexota bacterium
AAGATCAAGGAGCATGCCTGTGTCCGAATTCAGGTATCATGAATCCTGATTAGATTGGTAGGCAGAGATGGCTGCCCGATAGATTTCCCGCAGGGGGATTTGTTTTTCAACGGCCAGTTTTCGGCAGTCCTCGTATTCTGGCGAGATTTTCATCTCCCCAGTTGGTGTTGCGGAAATTTTCACTTCAATATCCCCATAGGGGGTTGCCACGCTCCGGGTTTTTCTGGTAAGCGCAAAACGATCTACTTCCCGCTCTCTGATGCCAAGTGTCGTGGTTTCTTGAAAGAGGATGTTCCTCAAGATCTCGGAATGAGCAGGATCAGCTAAAACCTGGATTTGGGTTCCAGGCCGGTTTTTTTTCATCTGGATGGGGATCAAACACACATCCAACGCGCCAGCCTGAAAAAGTTGTTCCATGACATAGGGGTAAATCTCAGGATTTTGATCATCTAGATTTGTCTCCAGGATGATCAGTTTTTGATAATTTCCATTCTTTGAAGTGGAGGGCGTTCCAATTAGAGCCCGCAGCAGGTTGGGGATGGGGAGGTCTCTGGCACCAGCGCCATATCCTATTGAGTCGAGGACCATCGCAGGAGGGGGACCGAAATCCTCTACCAGGGCTGCCAGCAGGGCTGCGCCGGTGGGCGTGACAAGTTCTGCCTGGATATCCAGGCCATATATTGGCAGGTCTTGCAGGATGCCTAGCGTAGCAGGAGCCGGCAGGGGAATCTGGCCATGAGCTCCCGGGATGAAACCGCTCCCTACGGGTATGGAGGACGCCTGGATTCTAGTTACCTCCAGCATATCCAATGCCAATAACGTACCTGTAACATCCACAATGGTATCTGTTCCTCCCAACTCATGAAGGTGAATCTCCTCCAGACTTTTATTATGGATGCCAGCTTCTACCTTCCCGATGTGCTGGAAGATACTGCTTGCTTGCTCCTGAATAGAGATAGGCAGTGAACTCTTGTTGATAATCTCCAGTATCTCCGGGAGAGGCCTTTCTGGGAGTTGTTTTCCAACCAGGACATCAACCTTTGTGGCTTGAAATCCATTTTTTTGCACCTTTTTTGTCTGAAGCTCGAATTCATCTAGCTGCAGGCCGGCCAGCTGGTCAAACAAGGATTCTACTGATACTCCTGCGTCGATCAATGCTCCCAGGAACATGTCTCCACTTGCGCCAGAGATCAGATCCAAATAAAGGGCTTTCATGATGAAATTCTCCTCAATATGGAATGGGCATATACGGCTGCACCAAACCCATTATCGATGTTTACCACTGCGATCCCAGGGGCACAAGCATTCAGCATCGATAGCAATGCTGATATGCCCATAAAATTAGCGCCGTAACCAATACTGGTCGGCACTCCCACAACAGGGCAGGAGACCAGTCCGCCAACAACGCTGGTCAGTGCTCCTTCCATTCCAGCTACACTGATAATCACATCAGCTTGCGCAAGCAGTTCGCGCTGATCCAGCAGTCGGTGAACACCGGAGACACCGACATCATAAGCTCGAATGACCCTGCTGCCAAGAAATTCCAGGGTTTGAGCCGCTTCCTCCGCAACCGGCATGTCAGATGTACCACCAGAGACCACCATGCAGTACGGGTCTTCCTCGGAGGGATGGGGTAGTTCTCCCTGAGAGTATCGTACCAGGCAAGATATGGGATCATATTCAGCCCCCGGCAATTGTTCAAGTACCTCGATCGCTGCTTGCGGGGAAAGTCGGGTTCCCAAGACATGGTCATGGTGTTCTCCAAGTTTCTCCAAGATGCGGACAATCTGTTCAGGAGTTTTATTCTGGCAGAAGACAACTTCAGGGGTGCCTTGACGTAAGGCACGGTGCAGGTCCAGCCGGGCAAAATCCAGGTTCTCAAAAGGCAGGGATTCCAACTTGCTAAGCGCTTCATCCACGCTGGTTTCCCCGGCCTGGACAGATTCTAGCAGGTTCTCGAGTCTTGATTTATCCATTGGTGCTAATTCCCTTGTTCATGCTCCCGGATGAAAATCCATTAATATCCAGGGTGATATAATCGTAACCCAAATTTTCCAGGGCGGCCGTGATTTCTGTACGGATGGCGAGGATTCTTTCAAAATCACTTGGCATGACCTCAATTCTGGCGACCTTCCCATGGTGGCGCACACGCAATTGATTGATTCCATAGGCAATCAGAAGGTTCTCTGCTTCTTCAATTTGGTTCAGCACGGCTTCAGTTATGGGCGTCCCATAAGGGATCCTCGAAGCCAGGCAAGCAGAGGAAGGTTTATTCCAATTAGGCAGCCCCAGCTCCCGAGCAAGCTCCCGGATCTCGTTCTTTGTGAAGCCTGCTTCCTGGAGGGGACTGCGGATATTTTGGTCTTCGGCAGCCTTTTGTCCAGGCCTGTAGTCTTTCAGGTCGTCTGCGGTACTGCCATCCAGGATCGATTTGTACCCATGCTGCTGCGCATAGGCATTAAGCTCGCGGTAGCGGTGATCCTTGCAGAAATAACAGCGCTGGGGTGTATTGGCGGTAAATAGCGGAAGAGCCATTTCTTTTGTTTTCACTACCAGGAGGGGGCAGCCGAGCAAGGAAGCTGTTCTCTGGCTTTCCTGGAGCTCTCTGCGGGGCAATGTAGGAGAATCTACAATGACGGCTGTGACACGATCGGTGAGTGTATCCCAGGCATTTTTGAGCAGAAAAGTGCTGTCTACTCCCCCCGAAAATGCCACCAGAGCCCGGTCCATTTTTGACAGGAGTTGGCGCAGATGATCCAGTTTTTCATTCATGAAGCCTAGTCTACCATAAAGGGTTTGGGAAATAAAAGGCTTCTGGCGCACCAGCGACCAGAAGCCTTTCTTGTTAAGAGGTTTGGTATGGTTTTAGATCATTCGTTCTCGAACCACAGAACTGACGTAGTCCATCACGGCGACCACCACGGCGATTGCCAGCATCTGGACACTGGCTGCCCGGTAATCCAGCAGGTTGATATTCTGCTGAAGCAGGAAACCGATACCGCCGCCGCCCACAAAACCAATGATGGTTGACATGCGGACGTTAATATCCCACCGATACATGGTGAAGGATATATAGGGGGAAACGATCTGCGGAACGACCGCATAGACGATCGTCTGTAACCTGTTTGCGCCAGTTGCCTGGACTGCTTCCAGTGGTCCGGGTAATATGCTTTCCACCTGTTCCGAGTAGAGTTTAGCCAACGCGGCCAGGGTATGCAGCGCCAGGGCCAGCGAACCAGCGAAGGGTCCAATTCCTACCCAGATCACGAAGACAATGGCCATAACCAAGGACTCAACGGAGCGAGTCCCATTGAGGATCGTTCTGGTGATGAAGTAAATAACCATGCCCGTGGGTAAGGCCTGTTTCGGTCGGGTGATGATTGCCAACAGCAACCCCAGACCGGCGCCAATTCCCGCCGGCCAATAGAGGGTTTTGGTCAGATCGCCGATTTGATACAGCCAATCTATCCCCGCTCCGATCAGTGAGAATAAAGTAGCTCCAGCGATGGAAGTAGCAATTAGATTGACAACTTTCACAACTCCTGATGGGAATTTATCGCTGATCGTCTGGCCGATTTTACCAAGAGTACCCCCTACCACCGCTCCTACCGCAAGCGCCGAGAAAGCAGGAATGATCAGCGTAGACGCTTCTCCTATTTGGTACAGGAAATTACCGATAAACGCGAAGGGTCCCAGAGATTCAATCAACGCTTGACCGGCAGTAATGGAGATACGTTCAAGGAAGATCGATGCGCAGATGACAGCCAGGCCGGCAGCAATCATAGCAATTATTCTTCCTCCCTTCTCTGCCGGGCTGGCTGCAGTGAATCTGAAAGCCCAGCGCAGGAGGAAGAATGCGATCAACAACCCCAGGATCAATCCTGAAGAAGTCATCAGTGTATTCCCCAGTGCAGGCTCAAGCACTGACCTGGCCAGACTGGCGGCTTTAAATCCCAAATAGATGCCTGCCGGCCAGCCGATGATCGATAAGGCCAGGTTGCTGAGTGGGCTGTTGTTTTCAGCCATCAGGTTCCTGGCTGCCAGGAAGCTGATAGGAATAGCAACCGCTGTGCCTATCGCAGTTGCCAGCAGAGCCATAAAAACGGTTTCGATGATCTTGTCCCAGGTAACCCGGGCAGTTGAGGTGATTGTTGGAGAGCCGACCCGGATCCGAATCGTTGCCCGGATATGCTGGGCTTCCGCTACGGGCTGCCTCTGAGGTAGGGTGACTTCAAGCTCAAAATTTCCTGATTTATCAGCTTTAAACTTGCTGAGGGGTTTCCTTACGCCGCTGGCAGTGAGGAAATCCAGAGGTCCTTCAGTTCCTGGAGTGAAGTTATAACCATTGATAATGACAGATTCGCCTGGAGAGGCACAATAAGCACTCGCTGTCAGGTAGGGTCCTGACTTGTCAATTGCAGGGTTCTCGACTGTTTGTCCGGCAGGGCAGGGCAGATAAAATGGAATATCCACCACGGATTCATCCAATTCATATTCAATGATATCCGGTTTTGCAAGAGCCCTGATGACCCGTCTGAGTTGGGTTAAGCGATCTTCTGAACGAGTAGTTTCAAAATTTACATCTGTGACCTGAACACCATATGCGAACGCAATGACACCCAGGACAACAGCCAGGGTAGTTCCTAGAGAACGTAGCAAAGATGGTTTTTTCTTATTCATAAGACATTCCTTAACCTACCCGCTCAGCTTCTTTACCGTAGATTTCCTTGAACTTAGCATCATCAATTTCTTCCGGACTGCCGTCAAACATCAATCTTCCTTCATTGAGGGCGATGGCTCTATCGGCGTAGCGATGAACCAGATCCAGGAAGTGTAAACTGCAGAGCACCATCACACCATCTTCACGGTTGAAGGTTTCCAGGTACTGCATGATGCTGTGAGCCAGAACAGGGTCAAGGCTGGCAACAGGCTCATCTGCCAGGATAATATCTGGCTCCTGCATCATGGCCCGGGCGATGCCAACACGCTGCTGCTGTCCGCCGCTAAGCTCATCTGACCGTTTATAGGCCTGATCGGCGATGCCGACCCGCTCCAGTTGTTTAATAGCCATCTCTTGGTCGCTCTTGGGAAAGCGATTCAACAGGCTCATGGCGGGATTAACATAACCAAGTCGGCCAGCCAGCACATTGGTGATGACCTTGGACCTGGAAACGAGATTAAAATGCTGGAAGATCATGCCGATCTTGCGGCGGATCCGCAGCATTTCATCCTGGCTGGCAGCCGTGATATCCTGTCCATTCCAGATAATTTGACCTTCAGTGGGTTCAATCAAGCGATTGATACATCGCAGCAGGGTTGATTTCCCGGATCCGCTCAGGCCGATGACTGCCAGGAATTCACCTGGCTCAACGCTGAAACTGACATCATGTAAAGCCTGGGTGCCCCCTTCATATACTTTGGTTAGGTGTTTAATTTCTAGCATAGGATTAAAATCACTTAGCCCTGGATATTTCTATCCAGGGCTATTGTTATGCATGATGGTTGATTTTACTCGCCGATGTTCTCAAGGGTGATGCCCTGGGCTTCCATGAGGATGCGGATTCCGTCGAAGTTTTCATCATAGATGGGAGCTACGCCGGTCCAGTCGTAGAAGCTCTCGTTGCAGAGGGTCTCTTCGCAGGCATCAGAGCCAACATAGGCAGTGATAGCGGCGATGATGAGCTCTTTGAGGTCATCCGGGAAGTCAGGGGAGAAGGACATGGTGTCATTGGGGATCTCTTTGGAGAGGCCCAGAATGCGGACCTTCTGGACGACATCGGGGGCATCTCCGGCGATGGCGGCACGGGCGTCCAGGACGCGGTACTCGCCACAGTAGAGTTTACCAGCCTCGTTAAGACCGCAGTCGGGCACGAACTCATCGGGGATGTCGGGGGCCATATCAGTGGTCCAGGTGCCTTCGGGCAGCAGGGGGGCACTGAAGTAGGCGGTGCCGACATCAGCCTCGCCGTTGTAGACAGCCTTGACAGCCTGGGGATGTCCGCCGGCCTCGAGGGTCTCACCAATGGTGATGCCCAGGTCATCAAAGATGGCCATGGGGTAGAGGTAGCCGGAGGTGGAGGTGGCATCCGGGTAAGCCCAGGTGGCGCCTTCCAGATCCTCAAAGGTCTGGAAATCGCTGTCGCGGGCAACGAGGAACTCGGTCCAGTAGACGTTCCATCCGTAGCGGACAGAAGCAAGGCCTGGTTCCACACCACAGAGCTGGTTGGCCAGGGCGTAGCCCATGGCGGGGATGAAGCCAATGGTGTTGTCGGGGGAGGCGCACATCTCTTCGATGGTGGCCGCGTAGGAGGTGGGGATGCTGACCTCGACGTAGAGGCCGGAGGCGTCGTAGATGGCCTTTTCAATCAGTTCGCCGCTGGCGATCATGAAGTCGACATCAACGGAAGGCACAAAGAGGACCTGGATGGGGTTATCTTCGGTGCCGAGGGTTGAGGGAGGGGCAGGCAGGGTCTGAATCTCGCCAGCGATGATCATGGGGATCAGGGCTTCGACTTCAGCC
>DRBO01000154.1 GCA_011039385.1 Chloroflexota bacterium
CAGCTGGTAGTGGCCCGGACTGCCATGGACGTGAACCTGGCCAAACAGCTAAACATCCTCATTACGGATATGGGCCTGCCCGCAGAGAGCATCGTGATGGATCCAACCACTGGCGCTCTGGGTTATGGCTTTGAATATGGGTATTCGGTCATGGAACGCCTCAGGATAGCTGCTTTACAGGGCGACTCGATGACCCAGTTCCCGATGATGGTCACGCCCGGTGAGGAATGCTGGAAAACCAAGGAATCGAAAGTGGGCCATGACGTGCCGGAAGCCTGGGGTGATTGGGAAACACGGGGCATCACTTGGGAAACCGCAACGTCTGTGATGCTGGCTGAATCCGGTGCGGATCTGATCGTCCTCAGGCACCCAGAAAGTGTCAAACGGACTAGAGAAGCACTTGACGATTTGATGAATGATATGGCGTAAATGTTGTTGATTGAGGTGAGCTGTGATGGATGGCTCACCTCAATCAATCCGAGAAGTATATAAATAGGAAAACGGAGAAATCGTATGGCTCTAACCGGGATTCAAATTTACAAGCTGCTTCCCCAAACCAACTGCAAGGAATGTGAATTTCCAACCTGCCTGGCATTTGCTATGAAACTGGCTGCCAAGCAGGTAGAACTTGCTAAATGCCCTTATGTCAGTGAGGAATCAGCTGCGCTGCTGGCAGAAGCATCTGCCCCGCCAGTTCGCCCCATTACCATCAAATCAAATGGTCATGAGGTCAAGGGTGGAAACGAGGTCGTTCTCTTCCGCCATAACAAGAAATTTTTCAGTCCTCCTGGCCTGTTCATCCGTGTTTATGATGATCAGCCGGCCGCGGAAATCCAGGCCAAGGTTAAACCAGTAGACGAGTATGTAGTGGACTATGTAGGCATGGATCTATCCCTGGGCGGGATTGCAGTCCAGGGGCGGGGTGGAGATTTCGGGGCCGCTGTTAAAGCAGTCCGTGAAGCGACCTCCCTGCCGTTGATTTTGATTGGCTCCCCCGAGGTGTTGAAGAGCGGTCTGGAAAACCTGGCTGGGGACGAAACCCCACTGCTGTGCAGCGCCACAGCCGAGAACTGGGAAGCTATGGCAGACCTTGCCAAGGAGCACAATGTGCCCCTGGCCCTAGAAGCGGATAACATTGACGCCATGGTGGATCTGGCGGAAAAGCTGGAGGGCAAAGGATTGAAAGATCTAGTGCTTGCCCCCAAGCAAAGGAGCCTGATCGGCACCTTGACCGCCAACACTACCATACGCCGGATGGCCCTAAAGGAAAATTTCCGCCCGTTGGGATTCCCGATCATCAATTTTCCAGGTGATTGTGGCGACCCGGTGAAGGAAGTAACACTGGCCATGCAGGCGATTGGAAAATACAGCAGCTTCATTGTGCTGGATAACTTTGACCCCGCCAATGCCTATGCCTTGCTGGTTCTGCGCGCCAATATCTACACCGACCCCCAGGAACCCATTCAGGTCACTCCGGGTATCTATGAAATCAATGACCCCGGTCCGGAAGATCCTTTCCTGGTCACGACAAATTTCAGCATCACCTACTTCAGTGTGGCTAATGAAGTGGAAAGCATGGGGATGCCGGCCTGGCTGCTGGTGACGGATTCTGAGGGCATGAGTGTGCTGACCGCCTGGGCGGCAGGCAAGTTCGATGCCGAGATCATCGCCAAGGACGCCAAGCGATTCAACGCTGACGAGAAGGTAACTAGAAAACGAATCGTTTTACCAGGGCATACAGCGGTATTGTCTGGAGAACTGGAAGAGGAACTGCCCGATTGGGAAGTCAAAGTGGGACCCAAGGAAGCTGTTGATTTACCCGCCTATATGAAAGAAGTGCTTTAGGATCCGGCTGGTGAAGGCAGTAGGCAAAGTTCTATTTTATAATGATAGGTAGGGAAACCGTTCAGTCTTCTGAAGGGCCCTACCTTTTATTATCGTTATCAAGTGGATTACCCTATGGCTACGATTTGCAGTGTTAAATTCGATATTGCTGAAGAGTCTGTGGAAGTCCCTGCCGGAACGTTGCTGACAACGGCAGCGGAAAAAGCTGGTATCGAGATCAACCAACCTTGCGGCGGACAGGGACGCTGCGGCCAGTGCGCAGTCCAGGTTACTGCGGGCAAAGTGCGCCGCCGCAGCACCATGCGGCTATCCCAGGAGATTGTGGAACAGGGATTTGCCCTCGCCTGCCAGACAATCGTTGAGGGGGATTTGACGGTCATTGTCCCTCCTCAGGAAATGATCCAGCAGCACCTGACTACCGGGCAATCCGCCACAGATGTATCTGTCCCCGAGGGGTATGATCCCCATCGAGACCAAACCCTCTCCAGGGTTCCAATGCGCCTGAAACCGCCCAGCATGGAAGACCAAACCAGTGATTGGGACCGGGTGCAGACCACCATCCTGGGGGAGACCGGCCTGGGCGAAGTAGAGATCTCTCTGGAGGTCCTCCAGAAGCTTCCTGTCGTGCTGCGGGAAGGGAAGTGGCAGGCCACCGCTGTTCTTTACGCGCCAGACGGATTCCAAACTGACGGTAGAGCGGAAGTGATCGATATGCTTCCCGGATTGATGGCGGATGACGCACCCCTGTGGGGAGCGGCGGTAGATATTGGTACCACCACGGTCAAAGTAATGCTGGTGGATTTGATGAGCGGTGAACCGAAAGGGCAGGCATCGGAATACAACGCCCAGATAGCCCGTGGGGAGGATGTTATCTCCCGGATCATATTTGCCAGTAAGGGCACAGGTGATCAGACTCTGCGTGAGTTGGTGCTGAAAACGATCAATGAATTGCTGCGGTTGGCCAGCAAGCGCGGGAAAACCCGTCCGGAGAAGATCTATCACACGGTTATTTCCGGCAACAGCACAATGATCCACCTGCTGTTGCAAGTTCCACCTTCCAGCATCCGCCTGGCCCCGTATATTACGGTGGCCAACCACATCCCGGTATTGAGGGCTAGGGAAGCTGGCCTGAATACCTGCCCGACAGGCAAGGTCACTTGCTTGCCAGGTGTGGCCAGTTATGTGGGATCGGACATCACTGCCGGTGTGCTTTCCTCTGGTATGTCTGAAACGGATAAAGTCACCCTATTCCTTGACGTTGGCACAAATGGCGAAATGGTTCTCGGTTCCAGGGAGTGGCTGGTCACCTGTGCTTGCTCAGCGGGTCCGGCCTTCGAGGGAGCGGGTGTGCTGCACGGCATGCGGGCAACTACAGGCGCCATTGACGAGGTCTGGATCAATACCGACACCTGGGAAGCTTCCTGGCGGGTGATAGGTGGGGGCAAACCCAAAGGACTCTGCGGCAGCGCATTGATCTCCCTGCTGGCGGAAATGTTGATGACCGGCGTGATCAATAAAAGCGGCCGATTTGATTTTACCAAGGATACAAACCGGATCCGCAAAGGATCTCACGGGGGCGAATATGTAGTGAGTTGGGCTGAAGAGACGGAAATTGGAGAAGATATCATCCTGACCGAGGTGGATATTGATAACCTGATGCGCGCCAAGGCAGCTATTTTCGCAGGATTCACGGTTCTGGGAGACAGCGTTGGCATACCGCTGGAATCTGTGGAGCAGGTGCTGATTGGGGGCGGATTCGGTCAATATATTAACGTTGAAAAAGCCGTCCAGATCGGCTTGCTGCCGGATATGCCCTGGGAGAGATTCCAGTTCCTGGGAAATACCTCTCTCAAAGGGGCTTACCTGGCGCTGTTGGACCACAAGAACAAGGCAGAAATTTCCGAGATTGCCAGCAAGATGACCTACATCGAACTGTCGGCAGATAACCGCTTTTTCGATGCCTTCACTTCGGCCATGTTTTTGCCCCATACCGATCTGTCTCTTTTCCCGTCAGTGGAAATCAAGGTGGATAAATAATCCTTCCCAGGAGTTAATGATTATCAACATAATTTAGAGCTAAGATTTGAGGAGGCACCCGTATGTACATCATTGGAGAGAATATTCATATTATTTCCCCCCGAGTGAAGAAGGCTCTGGCAGAGCGCGATGCCGAATATTTCAAGAAATCCGCCATTCAGCAGGTTGAGGCTGGTGCCCAAGCCATTGACCTTAATCTGGGTAGACAGAAAAAGGAGTGGGAAGAGATCTTCCCCTGGATGACAAAGATCGTCCAGGAGGTTGTGGACGTACCGCTGTGTATTGACAGCACCAACTTGAACGGGATTGAAGCAGCCCTCAAGGTGATCACAAAAGCACGCCCGATCATCAATTCCACTTCTGCGGAAGCTGAGCGGCTGGAACAAGTCCCATTGCTGGCAAAAAAGTATGATGCCCAACTCATCGCCCTGACACTGAAGAAAGAAGGCATCCCCGTGGGAGCTGACGAACGCGTTAACATCGCTCTGGAATATCTCATCCCCCGGGCCATAGAAGTAGGCATTGATATGCCGGATTTGATCATTGACCCCCTGGTACTGACAGTGTCTGGCTGCCAGGAATACTGCCCAGAATTGATCGAGGCGGTCAGGACGATCAAGTTTGCCGGTGATCCGCCGCCATCTATCTCCGTTGGACTTTCAAATGTGTCCAATGCCGTACCAGAAGAAACCCGGCCGATCCTTAACCGGGTCTACTGCGCTCTGCTGATGGGCGCTGGTCTGGAGATGATGATTGCTGACCCTCTGGACGAGAAGCAGAATGAGGTCATCCGCATCATTGAAGAGCGTGATGAAAGCACCCCCTTGAGCAGGCTCTATTTAAAACTCCATGATGCCACCGAAGCGATGAGCGAAATCACTAAGGCTGATATCGATGAGGATGATCCCGAGCAGGTAGCAGTCTGGAAATCCGTCCAGGTACTGCTCAATAAGGTGATTTACGCCGATTCCTTCCTGGAACAGTAAAATCCCACCTGGCTGATATCAGACAGGAACCGGGTCCTGAGAGGGACCTGGTTCTTGCTTTTAAGGCCTAATCACATGCTAAAAGGCATATCATGAGAGGATGAATGCAAGGTTAATCCCAAAATCGAATCATCTATAATGAGAAACGAGAACGATACTTCTCATTACACGCTGAAGTGTCTGCCTAATAGCCAACATTGGAGGTACTATGTCTGATGAACAGATCAATGTAGAAGAATTATTGGCAAAAGCCAAAAAACCTGCCGCTGATGCCTTAAAGCTGCACCCGTTTTACAAAGGCAAGATGGAGACCACGCTGAAATGCACGGTTCGCGGAATCGATGATTTTGCGATCTGGTATACACCGGGCGTCGCTGCTCCCTGTCGGGAGATCCATAAAGATCCAGAGAGGGTCTACCAGCATACCAGCAAAGGCAATACAGTTGCCGTGATCAGCGATGGGACCCGGGTGCTGGGGTTGGGGGACATCGGCCCCAAGGCTGGGCTGCCGGTTATGGAAGGCAAGGCACTGCTCTTTAAATACCTGGGCGGGGTGGATGCTGTACCGATCATGCTCGATACAAAAGACCCTGATGTGTTTATCGAAACAGTCCTCCTGATCCAATCTTCTTTTGGTGGTATCAACCTGGAAGATATTTCCCAGCCAAAATGCTTCCGGATCCTGGATGAACTCAGAGACAGGGCGGAGATCCCCGTCTGGCATGATGACCAGCAGGGTACAGCTACGGTTACCCTGGCCGGTTTGATGAACGCTCTCAAGGTTGTCGGTAAAAAGAAAGCGGAAATTCAGATCGCCTTTATCGGCACCGGGGCGTCCAACGTGGCCATTTCACGATTGATCTACAGCTGGGGCGTGAACCCCGAACAGTGCTTCCACGTCGACAGCAAGGGGATTCTGGGGAAATATCGGGAAGACATTGAAGCCCAAAAGGATCAGTACGTGGATAAATGGCGTCTGTGCCAGAGCACCAACGCAGAAGGCCGGACTGGCGGCATTGGCGACGCCATGCGGGGAGTGGATGTGGTGATTGCCTTGTCCAAACCAGGTCCGGATGTGATCAAACCCGAATGGGTGGAGGGCATGGCTGAGGATGCCATCGTTTTTAGCTGTGCCAATCCCATCCCTGAGATCTGGCCCTGGGTAGCCAAGGGGGCCGGTGCCAGAATTGTCTCCACCGGTCGGTCTGATTTCCCCAACCAGGTCAATAACTCCCTGGGCTTCCCGGGTATTTTCCGGGGCACTCTCGATGTCCGGGCCAGTACAATCACCGATGAAATGTGTTTTGCTGCCGCAGAAGCCCTGGCTGACAGCATCGGGGACAAGCTCGACGAGGACCATCTCCTGCCCACAATGGACGACTGGGAGGTGTTCGCAAGAGAAGCCGCCGCGGTTGGAATGAAAGCCCAGGAGCAGGGTGTGGCCAAACTGGAAAAGACCTATGACGAGCTCTTGGAAAGCGCCTTGAAAGCTATTAAACGCTCCCAGGATCTGACTTCCCTGATGGAGAAAGAGGGATTTATACCACCTGCCCCAGAGGATTGATCCCCAGGCAGGGCAGGTTTATTTGCCAGATAACCAGCGAGGTCTTCCTGTGTGTATCAGGAACCCTCGCTGGGAGGGTTA
>DRBO01000135.1 GCA_011039385.1 Chloroflexota bacterium
ACAGCTTGAACCTGATCCACTACCTGGCGGAAAATCCCGCCAAAAACCGGGTAGTACTTGACCAAATTCTTGACAATGATCATGTCTCTGGCCTGCTGGTCGCTGCCGTTTGTTTTCTTTTCTGTCATACTCATCCTTATATCTCACCTCTAAGATCGGAGTCCAGAAGTACCAATTGCCCTCTGACCACACCTGTGTTCCTCGCGGTGTTAATTATTCTCCTATTCCTCAGGTTTGGTGACAATTAATCCAATTCCCAGATCAGGTCTGTGTAAATTCTTTGTTTCAGTGAAAAGGTACTTGCCGAAAATCGGGTCGTAGTTCCATCCCTGGTACCGAACCACCCAATGCGCATTTACACTGTACATCCAGATCACAGGCACATCGTGAGGGATATCCTCTACTACGGTAATACCTGAGACGTCAAATCCATTTTCTTCCAGATCCGGTATGATAGGCTCAAAGGTGACAACCACTTCCACATCAAGGCCATAGGTTGATTGCAAATAATCCCTCAAGACATCGAATGTAACAACACAGTTGCATCCGATCATGTCATATTGAATATCGCCTACCGTTTCTTCCCCGGCAACATCATAATACCTGGCTACCATCAGCACATCCGCGGCGGCACAATCATTACTGAATGGCGATTCTCCTTCTTCCTGAGATATATACTCAAGTACTCTGGGTTCCTCAGTTGGCTCAATAACAGTATCTGTGGCCGCTACCGTACTTGTTGCAGATGGCATAATGGTTATTGTTGCTGTCGGCGGAAGCGGGGTGCTTGTTGCTAGCACAACAGGTGTTAGGGTAGCGGGCTGATCCGGAGCGGGTAGTCCGGAACATGCCCCCAGCAAAAAGAGGACCAACATGGCGCTTGTGGCCAACAGAACTTGATGTTTTCTCAATCCAGGCATTTAATTCTCCAAGACGTCTACCGATGTAAGGTTGTGTCTCCTTTGATCATTATCCATGTAATTAAACTCGAGACAGCTGTCAAGGTCAAGGAAGCTCCCGCGATTGTCCTACGAAAAGAACTCACTCCTTTGGGGTAATAGATGCATCTTGATCTTGGTATAACCAACACCTAACTGTATGCCCTGGTTTTAGCTCAATTAAATCTGGTTCTTTTTCCATACAAATTTCCAGCTCATTATCAATTCTAGCCTGGCAGCGGGGAGCGAATTTGCATCCTTCCGGCAGCTCGATCAGGTTGGGCACAGAGCCCGGGATGACTGCCAGCTCGTCCTTAACCGCCCCCAGGATCGGGACAGAATCGATCAGGCCCTGGGTATAGGGATGCAGCGGTTCCTTAAAGAGCGGTACCACATCCGCCTGCTCGATGATCCGCCCAGCATACATCACTGCCACCCGATCAGCGGTTTCCGCGATCAATCCCAGATCATGGGTGATCAGAATGACCGAGGTATCTAGCTTATCACGCAATTCCAAGATCAAATCCAGGATCTGGGCCTGAATAGTAACATCCAGGGCAGTGGTCGGCTCATCAGCGATCAATAGTTTCGGCTCAAGAGCCAGGGCCATGGCAATCATGACCCGCTGAGCCTGGCCCCCTGACATCTCGTGTGGATAAGCGCTGGCCTTGCTCTCTGCATCTGCAATACCTACCAAAGAAAGCAGATCCACAGCCTTCTTCCAGGCTTCTTGTTTAGAAATTTCCTTGTCATGGATCTGGAACACCTCGGCAATTTGTGAGCCAACAGTAAATACCGGGTTGAGACTGCTCTGGGGCTGCTGGAATATCATTGAAATACGATCACCACGCATCTTGATCATTTCAGATTCAGCTAATTCCAGCAAATTCTCTCCTTCAAAGAAGATCCTGCCTGCAACGATTTTGCCAGGCTGGTCCACGAGTTGAAGAATCGAGAAGGAAGTCACGCTTTTCCCACATCCAGACTCCCCTACCAATCCCAGAATTTCACCGGGATAAACTTCAAAGTCCACCCCATCTACGGCTTTCACCACACCGTCAGAGGTATAAAAATAGGTCTTTAAATCCTGTACTTCCAGGAGCCGCTGTTTTTGTTCTACCACGTTTAGTTTCTCCGCAAGATAAGTTTATTCTTTAAGTCTGGGGTCGATTGCGTCACGCAAGCCATCGCCCAGCAGGTTGAACGACAACACCGTAACCATAATAGCTAACCCCGGGAAGAACACCAAATGAGGGGCGGTGAAAACCTGATTTCTCTCCGAACCCAGCATTGTGCCCCATTCAGGCGTGGGGGGTTGTGCGCCCAAGCCCAGGAAGGACAAAGCCGCCGCTTCCAGGATAGCTGCCGCAATTCCCAATGTGCCCTGAACGATCAGGGGAGGGATCGCGTTCGGCAGGATCCGGCGGAACAAGATATGCATGTGTCCTCCACCCAATGCCCTGGAGGCAGAGACAAACTCCTGCTCCTTAATGGATAGCACGCTCCCTCTGATCACCCGCGCATAGCGGGGTATGGAAACGATCGCAATCGCCAAGAGGGCATTTTGGAGACCCCTCCCCAGGACAGTAACGATGGCTATGGCCAGCAGCAGGGAGGGAAAAGCCAGCAGCACATCCATCACCCGCATGATGAGATTATCGACCCAGCCGCCAATATACCCTCCCAGAGCTCCCAGAAGTGTTCCCACGATAATCGCAAATCCAACCGTGGAGAACCCGATGAATAAAGAAACCCTGGTCCCATAAATCACCCGGCTGAACTCATCCCGGACATTCCCGTCCACACCCAGAATATGCTGGGGTTGGTCTTCCGGACATCCCAGCAAATGAATACAGGGAGCCTGCCTTTTACTGATATCCTCTTTGCCGATCAAGACTTCTTCCGGATCGTAGGGGGCAAGCAGCGGGGCAAAGATCGCCACCAACACCAGGATGATCAGTATTGTTCCGCCAATAATCGCTGAACGCTGACGGAAAATACTTCTTAATGTGACCCAGAACAAACTGTTGGATCGGTAGTCTTTGGTTTGAACCGCTTCCGGTTCGAGAGGGATAGAATCCATAAATATCTAGTCCAATTTGATGCGGGGATCAATAAAAGCGTAGGAAAGGTCTACCAGGAGATTGGCAATCACATACCCCACGGCAATAACGACCGTAAAAGCCTGCACAATGGGGAAATCCCGGGCGGTGATGGCTTCGAAGAGCATCCTGCCCACGCCGGCCAGCCCAAAAATCGATTCCGTCAATACGGCTCCTGCAAAGAGCGTTCCCAGCTGCAGGCCGATAATGGTGGATATGGGCAGCAGGGCGTTTCGGAAAGCATGTTTCAGGATCACCAATCTCTCCCGGAGTCCCTTGGCCCTGGCTGTGCGGATATAATCCTGCCTGAGGACCTCCAGCATACTGGAGCGGGTCATGCGGGCGATGATGGAGAGCGGAATGGTGCTCAAGGCGACTGAAGGAAGAATGAGATGCTTCAGCGTGTCCCAGAGCACATCCCACTCGCCTACCAGAATGGAGTTAAAAGTATAAATATTGGCGAAAAATTCCAGGAAATGATATTTAAATGTGCCGTCAACCACCGCCATGCCAAAAACCTCGTAAAACGGTGTCGGCATGACTCCCGCGGTCACTCTGCCAGAAGGCGGCAGGGCTATCGGCGTGCCGCGCAGCACCAGCGCAAATACATAGGCCAGCATGAGTCCCAGCCAATATACCGGCATAGAAACCCCGGTATTGGCGATTAACATGGTAATTACGTCTATAATTGAGTTTCGCTTAACAGCTGATAACACACCCAGTGGAATACCAACTAAAATTGCCAGGATTAAGGCAATCGCTCCCAACTCAAGGGTCAAAGGCAAACGTTCGATCAGAATGATCGTCACCGGCCGGCTGTAGCGGATCGATCGTCCGAAATTTCCCCGGGCAATATCCTTCATGTAAATCCAGAATTGGACTGGGATGGGTTTATCCAGGCCCTGCTCCCGGTTGAACCGCTCGCAGACTTCCGCGGTGGCTTTTTCACCGAGCATGGCTTTGCAGGGATCGCCGGGAATCGAGCGGGCGATCACAAAGGTCACGATCAGAATGCCGATCAAGACCGGGATGGAATAGAGAATGCGGCGGATAGTATATTGGGTCATAAATCACCACTGAACTAAAAAGGCACGGGACAGCACAAACCCACAGAACAATATTTGCGGATAGCGCTGCCCCGTGACTATTACATTACGGGACTAGATGGACGATTTTACTCTTCAGGAACGTTCATCAAGCCATCCCAGAGGTAGGAGTAGTACTCCCAGGCTCCGGTATTTCCAACGTGGTACGGGTTGGAGGCATCAATGCCGGCGCCGAACGTGGCGACCACGTCATTGGCATCCAGCATCGAACCATCATGGAACTTCACGCCTTCCTGCAGGGTGCAGGTCCAGACGGTGAGATCGTCATTAGCAACACATTCCTTGGCCAGGGCGGGTTCAGCGCGGCCTTCCGTGTTGTAGCGGTAGAGGCCTTCGAGAACCTGCTGGCAGGCGGACAGGCTTTCACCATCGGTCTCATCAGCACAGAATAGGCTGATCGGCTCAGCGTTCTGCATGAAGACCAGGGTGTCTTTGCCAGGATCGATCAGGCTCATAATAGGAGCACCAAAGGGGGGATTGTTGACACCTTCCAGGCTGGCTGTTGCAGCATAAGCTGCCGTGGAGTGTACCACAGGAATCATCGGGACCAATTGCCTGATGGCGTCGTTGGCTTCTGCATAGAGGTCCAGAGCTTCATTGGTATCCTGAATCTGGGAAGCTTCCACCAGGGGTTCATAGATCTCGGGGAAGACATCGCCAAACTGCGGGTTCTGCTCTGAGAAGTGAAAGTCCAGGAAGTTGGTGGGGTGAGGGTAGTCACCGGTCCAACCCAGCAGGTAGAAGCCGTCCAGGCGTCCGTTGGTGGATTCATCAATGAACTCACCAGATTCCATCACAATGACTTCGGCGTCAATGTTCAGGTTCTCTTTCAGCTGGGTCTGGATTTCAACTGCCACATCGCCCGGCCGCGGCAGGTAGTCGCGGTAGACATCGCGGTAGTAGATAGCGGTCTCGAATCCATCCGGATAGCCGGCATCAGCCAGCAGTGCCTGGGCTGCTTCCAGGTCGAAATCGTACCATTCTTCCCCTTCGCAGCCGCCAGGGATGGCGCAAGGGGTGAAGTGGGAGGCTACTTCAGATCCTGAGGGATAGAAGTTCTCCACAATGCGCTGGCGATCAATGCCCAGGGCAATTGCCTTGCGGACGTCCAGCTGATCAAAGGGCTCAAAGGTATTGGTCATAGCCAAATACATGATATTGGGTGCAGGGAGCGGCACAACCTGCAGGTCGGGGTCTGCCTCAACGACAGCGATGTCCTCTTCGGTGATGTTGGTGATGTAGTCCACTGTGCCGGACTGCAGCTCAAGCAAGCGGGCAGCCGATTCAGTTGACCATCTGAATACCAGGGTATCAGCGTAAGCAGGTTCGCCCCAATAGTCATCAAACTTTGTGTAGACGATGCTGTCACCGCGGTTCCAGGCTTCCAGTTTGTAGGCACCTGTGCCAACCGGAGCTTCCAGAATGTCTCCAGTTCCGCCAGTTTCAGCGATATACTCACTGGGCTGGATTGCAAAGACATTGAATGCCATCTTGGCGATGAAGGCGGGGTCCGGCTTGCAGAGCTGGAACTCCACTGTGTACTGGTCCAGCGAGCTTACCTTGAGGACTTTTCCACCGTAGTCGCAGTTTTCGGCGCCGAAGGACATGGGCTCAAAGACCAACTCTTCTCCGGGTTCTTCTCCGGGTTCTTCTCCGGGTTCTTCTGCTGCTTTGCAGGCGCCCAAGACCAGGGCTCCAATCATCAGCAAAGCGATTAATAGATAAAAGATTTTTTTTGACACTGTTTCTCCTCCTATTGAGAAATAGATAATCCAATATTTTGTTGTTGAGTTAATATATCACTGGGTTCTTATCACCTCCTTGAACATTGGGTCTGGAAACAGGATTCAAAATCAGTACTTTGATTAAATAATGGTGTTCGTTGAGTAAATTGAACGTCCGTCGATCTCATGTGCCAAATATAATTAATTTTCCCCGCTGGACACTGCCTTAAGGTATGCTGCAGTGTGGAATTCCTTTAGGAATATCCTCCGGGTATACTTATACAAATAATACGGCTTGGGATTTGATTATAAACAACTTTCAAATCTTGTCAACTTTATGTTACTCGGAAATACCTCATTGTGCCAGCAGTTGTTTGCTGCAATTTTATATCTAGACCAAAACCCACTGTACATAGAAGCATACATCCTCT
>DRBO01000039.1 GCA_011039385.1 Chloroflexota bacterium
AAACACTTATATTTTACAAGAAATTCATCTCTAATGCGCGTGCCCGTGATCCAGCTCTTCTGGAGTGGCTGGCCTGAGGGCGGAAATTGTGATTTCGAAAGTCAGAACCTTTCCCGCTAGGGGATGGTTAAAATCAAGGGTTACTGTGTCTTCATCCGCTGCGATGATCTGTGCGCTGAGCACTTCTCCCTCATCATCTCGCAAATCCAGGAAGGTGCCTACGTCCAGGGGGATTTCTTCACTGAACTCATCCTTTTTTGCCGCTTCTTGCGAGTCCGGATCATAAATGCCATAGGCCTTTTCTGGTTGGATCTCGATGGTCTTCTTTTCACCAACCTTCATCCCGTAGAGGGCATCTTCCAATCCCGGGA
The DNA here is from genome assembly GCA_011039385.1 of Chloroflexota bacterium. Taxonomy (GTDB): domain Bacteria; phylum Chloroflexota; class Anaerolineae; order Anaerolineales; family UBA11858; genus B10-G9. The sequence goes on from DRBO01000039.1 coordinate 372, forward strand.
TGATCTGGCCTGTCCCTTGGATGAACTCTATCGGTTCCCCATCAGCAGTACTTTCCATGATCTCACCTTCAATCATGAGAGTGTAATCCAGTTTGACTACCATGTGATCTTGGACTGAGTCGGCCATGATCTCTCCTTTTATACTTTTCCAGGGGAACCTTTTAGATCCCTGATTAGATACCAGCTCAGATCAGCCAGTTCGAAATATAAATGATAGGTATTGTGGTGGGTATCCATCACCAGGATGTGTTTGCCCTCCTTGGTCTGCCACTGCCGGCCGATATTCAGGATTCCGATGGTTTTTTCGCCAAGGGAGAATTCCAGCGGGATCAGCTTTCCATCCCCGCTGAACCGGGTGGTGATTTCAATCTTTTCCATCTTTCCTGAGGTATTCATACAGGAATTCCAGGGCGACCTGAGCGATTTCCTGTTTGTTTTCTATCCGGTTCCCTCCAGCGGTATGTTGCAGGGTCAGTATTCCTTTTACCGTACTGAGTCCGATCCAGGTGTAGCCTACCGGTTTTTCAGATGTGCCCCCGCTGGGCCCGGCGATGCCGCTGACAGCGATACCGACATCGGCAGTCAAGGCCCGCCTTACTCCCAGGGCCATCTCGCGAATAGCCTCCTCACTCACCGCGCCATACGTTTCGAGTGTATCCCAGGATACCCCCAGTAAGCGGACTTTAGCTCTGTATGCGTAGGCGGTGATGCTCCCCAGGTAGTAGGTCGAGGACCCCGGGATATTGGTGATCCTGTGACCGATCAAACCCCCGGTGCAGGACTCCGCCACTGCCAGGCGCCAACCTCTCTTGCGCAGTTCTTGACCGATTTTTCCCTCAATATTCTTAATCATTTGCATCATCCTTCCAGTTTCTCCACCACCCAGAAATGGGACAAACCCAGTACCTGCAGTGGTGTTCTTTCCAAGATATAGAGTATGGAACGGATCCAACGCCCCAATTTCGGGAACCGGCCGATGATATTGTCATAACCGCCGAATATCACCTGGCGTGTGATAAATTTGACTGGTAGATTGTAAAACAACCTCTGAAGATCTCTTTGACTGTAAACCCGTACGTGGGGAGCTAACTTATCTCGTGTGGTTCGGGGAAGGTAATTGATGAATAATTTATTCCCGAAATGATATTCTCCCTGCCAGTAAATCCCGTGAGTCTCAAAGGGGTACCAACGATTGGGGCAAAAGATGACAATTCTGCCCCCGGGTTTCAGCGTTCGCACCATTTCCTCGATGGCTTTCTGATCATCGAGGACGTGTTCAATCACCTCATTGCTGAGGATGAGATCGAAGCTGCCGGCCGGGAAAGGTAAATTCTCCCCGGCGCCCCCCAGGATCAGGTTGGAGGTGGCTTTTGCTTCCCGGGCTCGGTCCAGTTCAAACTCCAGGCCAATCAATCTCCCGCCGAGAGGGGCTAGATGCTCCAGGTATAACCCCAGTCCGCAGCCGTTTTCAAGGATGACTCCGCGTACACGGTCGCCTGCAGCGGATTGGATCATTTCCAACCGGCGCTGCTGGCCAGCTCTCCACACATAAGAGGGTTCTCCTCGTTCTGCAGCTTTGGACGATGGTTGAAAGCCGCTCATTTTTCTCCCCGATGCACTGTTATCATGCCAAAGGTCCATTGCTGGTAGGCAATCTTTTTAAACCCGACAGCAGCCAGATAGGAAGCTAGCTCCTCAGCACGCAAAAACCCGACTGTGGAGTCATTTAGATAGGTATAGGCTTGCCGATATCCTGTAAGAAATCCGCCAATCGCAGGAATCACTTTTGTCATATAAAAACGAATGGCCGGTGCCAGTAGATGTTGAGGTGGTTTTGTGGTTTCCAGGACAGCAATTCTACCACCTGGTTTGAGGACGCGGTATTGGTCCATCAATCCCTGGCGGATATCCCCGAGATTGCGGACCAGAAAACCGGAAATCACGCCATCAAAAGTCCCTTCGGGGAATGGAAGGTGAGCTGTGTCTGCAGTAGACCAGCAGACCTTCACCCCCGGGAGCTTAGGCCGGCCGACGATCATCATCGCCTGGGTGAGGTCGGCCGCGATGCACTGGCAGTCCGGAAACTGATGGGCAGCTTCCTGGATGATCTGGCCGTTGCCGCTGCCAATATCCAGCAGCCGGCTGGAGGGAGGTAGCTGGAGCTGTTTGACTGCAGCCTTCCTCCAGCGATTATCCTGCCAGCCGGTCATCAAATGATTGATGAAATCATATTGTGGGGCGATCCTGGTAAACAGATCCCTCTGCTGGTTGAGTTTATTTTCCTGTACACTTGCAGCCATAAGGCTCAGGCTTCCTGAATAGCCAGGGCATCGGCTTCTCTTGCTACCTGGATGCCTTTTTCCTCATCCACCCGGGTCAGCAGCAACCCACCGGTGATGAAGAAAAAGATCAGCGATACGATCCCCAACCTGCTGTTATTAAACAGCTGACTGACCAGGCCGAAGACCAGTGGTCCAAACATCCCTGCGAATTTCCCGCTGACACTGAAGAAGCTGAAGAATTCAGCAGACTGGGCTTTGGGAACCATCCTCCCGTAAAGGGAACGACTCAAGGCCTGCGATCCACCCTGGACCATTGCTACAGCAAAACCCAGAATTAAGAAGTGGGTCGCGTTGCTCATAAAATAGCCACCGATGGATATCAGGGCGTAAACGCCCAGAGCGAGAAAGATCGATTTCTTGGTGCCGATCTTTTTTGCCAGCCAACCAAAAGCAAACGAGAAGGGGATGCCGACAAATTGCACAATTAACAAAACGATTATCAAGGAAGTGGAATCAATGCCAATTTCGTCGCCATAGGTGGTAGCCATTTTGATAATTGTGCCAATGCCATCATTGTAGAGCCAGAAAGCAACCAGAAATTTGAACAGGTCGCCGAATTTCTTGATTTCTTTAAATGTAACTGCCAGCCGAGTGAAACCGGCTCGAAAAGGATTTGAATCCATTTCACCCGCGTACACCTTGCGAGGAGGTTCAGCAATGTTTTTCCAAAGGGGAATTGTGAAGACCAGCCACCAGACTGCCACACTGGCCAGCGAGATCCGGGTCATCAGGGCGGTCAGGTGATCGGGAGCAAACATGATCATGGCCAGATTGATGGCCAGCAGGATCCCGCCTCCCACATATCCCATGGCATATCCCCTGGTTGAGATTTGATCGATATCATCTTTTTTGGCGATGTGGGGCAGCAGGGAGTCATAAAATACGTTTGCCCCTGCAAAACCAATATTACCGAGAATGAATAAACTTGAGGCCAATAACCAATCCCCGGTGGTTAAGAAGAACATGAAGGCAGTAGCAAATATTCCTCCCAGGGCGAAAATAGTCAAATAGCGTTTTTTATAACCTTTGAAATCTGCCATCGCTCCCAGGATAGGACTAATGATTGCGATTAACAACAAGGCAATCGAGTTGGTATAGGCCCAGTAAGAAGTAATTTGATTTCCAGTTAAGGTCGGTTCAGCAATAGCTCGATAATAAATTGGCAAGACAGCAGCCATGATCGTGGTCGCGAAAGCTGAATTGGCCCAGTCGTACATAGCCCAGGAATTGATGATCTTTTTATATTTTTTATCTTCCATGCTTCCTCCGGGGTTGGAATTGATTTGTCATTTAATTATACGATAGAACCTACCTGGCCAGCCTAATACTTCTGCGGGCAGGATCGCAGCCGGGTGGGCTGATGTGGATTATTATATATTGAGGAATGGTGTTGAGAGACAGGGTTGGTTGACGGAGAGGTAAGGTCATGCTATTATTGTTTTGAACTTATTGCAATTATTCTGGCTCCGCCAAACGGATCATTAGGACTTATTTTGCCATTATTTTTCTTATTATCTGCAGGAATAAGATTATTAGATCATAAGGATATCTCCAAGAGGCAGTTAATTCCTATTTGACAACTTAATATCTCTTGAGCGAGATTTATGATGGCGGGCACAGAATATTGGTGTCCGCTATTATTTTTTCAGGAGGGCAATGATGAATTTTGATTTTATCTCTCGCATCATCGGCATGATCATATTTGGATTATTGGGGGGCTATTTTGGGGAAACTATTGCTGGTTTCACCGATATCACACTGCAGGAAGGGACCGTGATCTTAGGATTGGTGGGTTCATTATTTGGGCTGGTAGTCACACCCTTGATCACCACCCGACCGATAAAATCCCTGCGTAACTTGCTCAACCAACTGGATGCCAGGACCCTGGGTTCTGGACTGATAGGCTTGTTTGTTGGCCTGGTCATTGCCGCCCTGCTGGCCATCCCGTTGTCAAGGCTGCCATCATTCCTGGGGCAGTTTTTCCCTGTTCTTAGCGTGCTGCTTTTTGGATATATCGGAGTGGCGGTATTTATCTCCCGCAGAAATGATATTTTTTCCCTCTTCAGCGGGAGGGTATTTCCGACGTCTGAGAAAAGGAGCAAAGGTGGCCAACCGGAAAGGGTCATCCTTGTGGACACAAGTGTGATCATTGACGGCAGGATATCCGATATCGCCCAGACTGGATTCCTGGTGGGAGAACTGCTCATTCCTCGATTTGTGCTCGACGAGCTTCAGCATATTGCTGATTCCGCGGACGCGCTGCGGCGCCAGCGGGGAAGGCGCGGGATGGAAATCTTGGCCGATCTCCAGGAATCCAAGACCATCCCTGTCCGCATCAGCGATATTGATGTCGAAGGCACCCGCGAAGTGGACAGCAAATTGGTCATCCTTGCCCGGCAGTTGAGCTGTCCAATTTTGACCAATGATTATAATCTCAACCGGGTGGCGGAAATCCAGGGTGTGCCGGTACTGAATATCAATGAGCTTGCCAACTCAGTTAAGGCCGTTCTGCTTCCAGGAGAAACTGTCGAGGTCAAAATCATCCAGGAGGGCAAGGAGCGGGGGCAGGGAGTTGGCTATCTTTCAGACGGCACCATGGTTGTGGTTGAGGATGGAAAGAACCACATGAATGAAGACATCCCGGCCACAGTTACCAAGGTGCTGCAGACTGCTGCTGGCAGGATGATCTTCGCCAAACCCGACGGGGTCTAAGCTTCGGGAGAAGGAATCATGAGCATCAAAATCTATAGCACATTATCAAGGAAGAAAGAAGAGTTTAAAACCCTCGAGCCCGGCAAAGTATCCATGTATGTTTGCGGTCCTACGGTGTATGACAAAGCCCATGTTGGACATGCCATGTCCGCTTTGGTATTTGATGTGGTGCGCCGCTACCTTGAGTACCGGGGATATGAGGTTCGCCATGTGACCAACTACACGGACGTAGACGACAAGATCATCCAGCGGGCAGCGGTAGAAGGAGTGGAAGCCACCACGGTAGCTGAACGCTATATCAAAGAATTCGACCGCCATCTGAAGGATTTAAATATCTTGCCGGCCAGCAAATACCCCCGTGCTACAGAAGAGATCAATAATATTGTAGAAAGCGTGGCAGACCTGGTGGATAAAGGCTTTGCCTACCCGGTTGATGGGGATGTGTACTACCGGGTTGAAAAATTCCCTGAGTACGGCAAGCTGTCTGGTAGAAAACTGGAAGATATGGTAGCAGGCTTTAGAATTGATGTGGATACCCGCAAGGAGCATCCCCTTGATTTTGCCCTCTGGAAAGCTGCCAAACCAGGTGAACCCAGCTGGCCAAGTCCCTGGGGACCGGGCCGGCCGGGATGGCATATTGAATGCTCGGTGATGAGCCACTCTTGCCTGGGCGAGCAAATTGACATTCATGGCGGCGGTAATGACCTGATCTTCCCCCACCATGAGAATGAGATCGCCCAGAGTGAAGCCATGCATGGGAAGCAGTTCGCCACTTACTGGATGCACAATGGCATGATGCAGCTTTCTGGCGCTAAGATGTCCAAGTCGATTGGCAATCTGGTGACGATTGACAACTTCCTTGAGAAGCA
>DRBO01000143.1 GCA_011039385.1 Chloroflexota bacterium
CCCCAGGTGGACAAGTAAATACCGACACTCCCACAGTTAATTATACAAACTGACGCCTGAATTCAAAGGCGTCAGTTTCCATTTTAGCTGGGGGTGATCCTGGGTATTGAAATGGATGTAATCATCCCCAACCTGAACAGCATCAAAAAAGTCTTTGATGACCGCCAGATAGACAAATCCTCGCTGGGTTGGGATGCAGATAATTACCCTGCCCCATATTTGATTGGTCCCATTGCTCCTGAAGCTCTGGCCCATCAAATCAGGATAGGCATGAATAGCTCCATAGCCATTGTTGATGAGTCTGCAGGGGTTTCTTTTCCTCCCCATACAAAAACACCTCCCTTGCTTCCATTGCAAGAGAGGCGTCTTGATTATTGGGTGCTGTTTTGGGGGTTCAGTTCATAACAACCGTTTTATTGGTGATTGTAGGCTCTATTTCAGCCCGCCAGGTACTCGTTGATGGCTTTCGCGGCCACGCGTCCAGCTCCCATGGCTTTGATCACTGTGGCACTGCCGGTGACGATATCTCCGCCTGCGAAAACGCCCTGTTTTGAGGTCTGACCTGTCTCCTCATCCGCTAGGAAGGTGCCCCATTTGCTGGTTTTCAGGTCTGGGGTCGTTTCGGCGATGAATTTTCGCGGTCTGGTGCCCAGGGCGACGATGACTGTATCGGCTTCGATGATATGCTCTGAGCCTTCAATAGGGATTGGCCGCCTTCTGCCTGAGTCATCCGGTTCACCAAGCTCCATTTTGATGCATTCTACCTGAGTGACGTTATTTTTTTCATCTCCGATGAAACGGACCGGGTTGGTCAGCAGGTTGAAAATGATCCCCTCTTCTTCAGCATGGTGGATCTCTTCTTCCCTGGCGGGCATCTGGTCCCGAGCGCGGCGGTAGATAATACTTACTTCTGTGCCATCTCCCCCCACACGCTTTGCGGACCGGGCGGAATCCATGGCCACATTACCTGCTCCGATCACCGCAACCTTTTTGCCCACTTTGACAGGCGTGACATATTCTTCTCGATAGGCTTTCATCAGGTTGACCCGGGTCAGGAATTCATTGGCGGAGCTGATGCCGTTCAGGTTTTCTCCTGGCAAATTCAGGAACACGGGCAATCCTGCGCCGGTGCCGATGAATACCGCGTCAAAACCATCCTCCTCCATCAGCTGGTCGATGGTCCGGGTCTTGCCGATCAGCATGTTGAGCTTGATCTCAGCGCCCAGCTTCTTGATGGTATCGATCTCCGAGGCCACAATGGATTTTGGCAAGCGGAACTCCGGGATGCCGTAAACAAGTACGCCGCCGAGTTCGTGCAGGGCCTCATATATGGTGACTTGATGGCCTGCTTGCAGCAGCTCGTAAGAAACTGTGATGCTGGCTGGGCCGGATCCGATCACCGCCACTTTTTTACCGCTTTTAGGGGCGATTTCAGGTAAACTGACTTTCCCGTGTTCTCGTTCATAATCGGCCACAAAACGTTCCAGACGACCAATGGCCACAGGCTGATCGATTTTACCGACCACACAAACCTGCTCACACTGCTCTTCCTGGGGACAGACCCGTCCACATACCGCGGGAAGGAGATTGGTTTCCTTGATTTTCTGGGCAGCCCCGATGAAATCTCCTTCTGTGACCAGGTGGATAAATCCGGGGATGTCCACGGAAACCGGGCAGCCATCCACACAGGGATGAGTGGGACACTGTAAACAGCGTTTTGCCTCGGTTAATGCCAGTTCTTCCGAGAATCCTAGAGTCACCTCATTGAAATCCCGGTTGCGTTCCTCCGGGGATCGAACGGGCATCTCCTGACGGGGAATGCGTTCCTTTTTCTTGCGGGGGGGCCGGGAGCGTTTTTCTTCGGCCATTATGATCTCTCCTGTTCTGCGTCAGCGATAATTTTTTCCATTTGGCAGGCTTGCTCGGTATCGTAATAATGATGCTTGGCGATTTGTTCATCAAAATCAACCAGGTGGGCGTCGAATTCCGGGCCGTCTACGCAGGCGAACTTAACTTCGTCGCCAACTGTGACCCGGCAGCCTCCGCACATGCCGGTCCCATCGATCATGATTGCGTTCAGGCTGGCAATTGTTGGTATTTCATAAGGTCGGGTCACTTCTGCGACGGCTTTCATCATCATGGTTGGGCCAATCGCAACCACGAAATCAATTTTCTTACCTTCATCGATTAAGCCTTGCAGCACGGTGGATCCAAAGCCCTTGATCCCATAGCTGCCATCATCAGTTGTGATGATCAACTCGTCACTCACCGCGCCAAGCTCCTCTTCCAGGATCAGAAGCTCCTTGTTGCGGGCGCCATTGATGGTGATGACAGTATTTCCGGCTTCTTTGAGTCCCTTGACAATTGGATAGAGTACGGCTGTGCCAACACCTCCCCCAACACAGACGACTGTGCCAAAATTATCCATGTGGGTTGGTTTGCCGAGTGGCCCCAGCACGTCTGTGAGCTCATCCCCTTCCTCATAGCCGCTTAGCACATGAGTGCTGAACCCCGCATCCTGGATGATCAGGTCAATGGTGCCCTTCTCCAGATCTGAATCCACGATTGTGAGGGGGACCCGTTCGCTGGTCTCGTCTGCCCGGATAACCACAAACTGGCCGGGTTTCCTGGCCCGGGCGACCTCTGGTGCCTCAACGCTGAAACGGGTGATTTTTGGGGCAAGAACGCGTTTCCTGGTAATTTTATGCATAGCACACTCCTGAGAAACTGGCGGGAATAATTATACCTCCTGGCACATTATAAATTATAACCATTCAGATTGTCAGTTCATCCCTGTTTTTGGTGTAACATGTCATATATTCCCAAGGGATATATTGCCTGCATTCTTGGTAGACTTTATTGGAAAAGAAGAACCGGTCAGGTTATTGGGTTCCTCCATTTCTGGATCAGCTGATATGATAAATAGAAACGCCAGGTTTATCTGGAGTGAGGGTTTGATGACCAGAGAAAATACAACGCAATCGCAAGCGCACCCCGCGGATCGCGGGAAGCCTGCCTTCCCGCGCCGCTATTACAGGGGGTGGAAGCCATTCTGGAGGGATTTAAAATACCTGTTTTCCCGTCAAGAGCAGATCAAGGAAGCCATGCGCTCCGATTTGATCACTCCCGCGTTCCGGGAGCGTTTGATGCTGGCTGTCACTGAAGTTAATCGCTGCCGGTATTGCCGGACTTTCCATGTTGGCCAGGCCAGGGAAGCAGGGATCACGAGTGAGGAAATTGCCATATATCTCAGCGGAACCATCCCCGAAGATATCCCGGAAGACCAGAAACTGGCAGTCTGTTTCGCCCAGCATTGGGCTGAAAGTGAAACCCTCCCTGACCCGGAATTTCAAACCCGGGTCATTCAAGCTTACGGAGAGAAAACCTTCCAGGCGATGTCGATCGTGCTGAGGATGATCTGGATGGGGAACCTGATGGGCAATACGGCGGATTATTTGCTCTTCAAGATCACTTTTGGAAAATTGGGAGTGTAAATCCTCCTGCAAGATCCTGATTGTGCGGATCTTCGTTAGCGTAATTCTGGCAGGGATTTAGGGGAAGAAAACCCAGCTCCAAGAACTCATGGTATGATTGTTGAAGTTAAAAATAGCTGCTAAGAGCGGATATAAACAGGAATCCCTTTCACAAGTAATCTGATAGGGGTTTTAGTGTTATTGGGGTCTATATGACCTCCGAAAACTGAACCGGGACCACTGCAAGCATGTACAGACAATGTTGATATCCATGTGGAGAAGATTATGCAAGAGAAACTTAATAGATTGAAAGAGATATTGGGTGTTGTAGCTGATCTTAATGGCGCGGCCGCCTTATTAGATTGGGATCAGCAGACTTATATGCCCCCCGGAGGCGTGAACAACCGGGGCTACCAGATGGCCACCCTGGAGAGTATGGCACATTCAAAGTTCGTCTCTGACGAAGTTGGCACGCTCCTGGAAGAGCTGAAACCCTATGGCGAGTCCCTTGATCCTGAGAGCGACGATGCTTGCTTGATCGAAGTGACTCAGCGGGAATATCAGAAGTCCGTCAAGGTACCCAATGCGTATGTTGCTGAGTGGTCAAGGGTAACAACCCTGGCTCACGGAGCCTGGGAAGAAGCCCGCAAGAATGATGATTTCGCTCATTTCCAGCCCCATCTGGAAAAGATTGTCGAGCTGCGGCGGCAATATGCCGATTTCTTTAAGCCCTACGACCATGTTTATGATCCCTTGCTGGATGATTTTGAGCCGGGGATGACAACTGCTGAGGTGCAGGAAATCTTCACGAGCATGCGCCCCAAGCAGGTCGAATTAATCAAGGCTATTGCTGAACAGCCCCAGGTGGACGACAGCTTCCTGCATCTGCACTATGAAGAAGAAGGGCAGTGGGAGTTTGGCGAGACTGCTATCACCAAGTATGGGTATGATTGGAACCACGGGCGTCAAGACAAAGCAGCCCATCCCTTTACGACAAACTTTGGGTTGGGCGATGTCCGGATCACCACACGCGTGGATGAGAATTTCCTCAATACTGCCCTGTTTGGCACCTTGCACGAGGCTGGACATGCTATTTATGAGCAGGGTGTGGCTGGCGAATTGGACCGCACCCCACTGGGAAAAGGGGCTTCTTTGGCTATCCATGAATCCCAGTCCCGTATGTATGAGAACCTGCTGGGAAGGTCCTATGATTTTTGGGTCCACTTCTACCCGCAGCTGCAGGAAAGGTTCAAAACCCAGCTGGGCAATGTGGACCTGGATGCTTTTTATCAAGGCATTAACAAGGTAGAACCATCCCTGATTCGTGTTGAAGCGGATGAAGCGACCTATAACCTGCACATCATGCTGCGATTGGAGCTGGAAATTGCTCTCATGGAAGGCAAACTGGCAGTTTCTGACCTGCCCAGTGCCTGGAATGACCGCATGAAAGATTACCTGGGTGTGATCCCGCCTAACGACACGGAAGGTGTTCTCCAAGACGTGCACTGGTCAGCGGGTATTTTGGGGTATTTCCCGACCTATGCCCTGGGCAATCTGGTTTCCAACCAGCTCTGGGAGAAGATCAACCAGGATATCCCCGGCCTGTCCGCGCAAATCCAAGCAGGGAATTTTACGGAGTTGCTGGCCTGGCTGTGGGAGAATGTCCACCGTCATGGCGCGAAGTTCAAACCCCAACACTTGGTCAAGAAAGTTGTGGGAACTAGCATTTCACCTGAACCATACCTGAAATACTTGAATGAAAAATTCGGGGCAATTTACGGACTTTAGGAGACAAAAAAAGGATCACTGATTATAATCAGTTGCAATACTGACAGGAAGGTGAACCAGTGGGGCAGATTTTGTTTGTTGATGATGATACCGATTCGTTGGCAATGTATGTGAAAGCGGTCTCGCTTGCAAATCACGAGGCAGATATTGCTTCCAGCGCCATGGAAGGTTGGGATCTGATCAAGGAAAACAGCTATGACCTGATTTTCGTTGATCTCAACATACCTGGCATGTCGGGGTACGAGCTGCTGCAGAAGATGCAAGGCGATGAGCGGGCCAAAGCTACGCCCGTGATCATTATCTCCGCCATGCCAGAAGAAAACAGCCTGGTGGACGATGTGCTCAAGGCCGGAGCCCAATTATTCCTTGAAAAACCAGTTGCCCTCGATGAGTTGTACTCAGTGATCGAAAAGTATAGAAGTTAATGGTCACCACACAGATGGAAAACTTCCTTCGATAATGAAGCGCTGCTGGTTTGCCCCGCTCCTCGCCCTACTCCTTTTCTTAGCTGCTGGATGCTCCGGGCATCCTTGGACGCCTTTGCCGACTTTAATTCCAGAAGATAAATTGCCTACTGTAATTGAATTGACTGCCCAAGCGCTGGTCGATGAAGGGCTGGTGACACCTCCCGTAACCATGACCAGCGCTCCTGCTTCAGTAACACCTACCCCCACAATAACGAATACACCGCTCACCCCGACAACTCCTCCTGATTCGCCAACGCCAACTCTAAACTTTGAGCTGAGCACACCAGAACCAATCAGGGTTCCCCACCCCCTGCCCCAGGCCGAAATTCAGATCGTCAGTCCAGGGCGCTTGTCGCGTGTTACCTCTCCCTTTTTGCTGCATCTTTATTTGACTCCTCCCCGTAATGATCGAGGAGAGGATATGGTATATCAGATCTCCCTTTATGGCGAAAACGGAAAGCTAATCAACCGCAAAACCATTACACGCAG
>DRBO01000090.1 GCA_011039385.1 Chloroflexota bacterium
ATCCTTCCTCATGTGCTCGGCGCGGTTTTTGATGAAGATCTGGCAATCAAGGCTGAAGACATCCTGATGGAGCGCGGCGTGAAGGTAGAGGACGGTGCAGGGGTGAAAGGAATTTGTGGAAATAGCAAGGTCGAATCCGTCAAGCTCCAGGGTGGAAAAGAACTCCAGGCTGAAGCTGTAATCCTGGCTCTGGGTTACAGACCCAATATTGAACTGGCCCAAAAGGCGGGCATTGAAACAAATGAATTGGGTTTCCTCCGGGCTGACGATGCAAATTGGGACCCACCCGCTGCTCACTGTCTCTCACACAGCATATCCTTTGATCAAGGCGGCCGAGATAGCTCTCAGAAAGATCCACTGCCCTGCCTAGGGAGAATGGTAGATTTAATTGAAAAGCTCCCACAAGGCAGGAGCTTTTTGTTTACAAAAATGTCGACCGAGAGGATTTCTGGCATATTAATATAAAATTATTACGCCCTCTCCAGAATTTCTCCACAATTATGCGCTAAAATGAGGCTGGATTTTGAACTTACACAATAAGATTGCCCGCCATTTTCGAAGAAATGGGCTAAAGGGAGCTTGGAATGAAAAGAAGAACTATCGTTATTGCAGGAATTGTTGTGCTGGCCCTGGCTGTAGTTGGTTTTGGAATTATCCGAGCCCGACAAAGAACTGCGGCCAGTGACACCGATTTGATTACCTACCAGATTGACTATGGTGACCTCAGCGCAGTGATTGACGAAACCGGCTCTGTCTATGCAGACCAGAGCGCCACCCTTTACTGGCAGACTACAGGTGTCGTCGGAGATGTCAACGTTGTCTTAGGGCAGGAGGTTGAAGCGGATCAAACCCTGGCCGAGATCAGCGCTGATTCCTTACCGCAGTCATATTTTTTAGCCCAACAGGAATTAATTGCAGCAACAAACGCCCTGGCGGATTTATTTGATAACGCAGCATTAGTCGCGGCAAACGCACAATTAGACCTTGCCCGTGCTTGGGAAGCACTTTATGGGGCAGAATATCACTGGTCAGAAATTCAGCCCGGGGAGCGCGCTACAGAGGAAGAGCTCGAGGTGGCTAAAGCGCGGATGACCATTGCAGAAGACGAGTTAGACAGGAAGCAGATCCAATACGATGATGCAGTTTGGGATCTCGCCAAGGCGAAAGCCCTCTTGGCGCTTACTGTCGCCAAAAACGAGTATGAGCAGGCTGCCTGGTATGTGGATTGGCTGCAGGCGGAGCTGGATGAGAATGGGAGCGAAAACGAAATTGAAATACAGGATCCCAATGTGGCGATGGCCCTGGCGAATTTGGAAGCCGCCGAGAGATCCTTTGAAAAAGTCAAGGACGGCCCCGATCCTGATGATATTCGTCTGGCGGAAGCCCGCCTGGCCGCTGCCCAAGCTTCCCTTGATTCAGCTTCAATAACCGCGCCGTTCGGTGGGGTGATCACAGCGGTGGAAGTGATGGAAGGCGATCTGGTATTTCCCAACACAGTGGCTTTTAGAATAGATGACCTTGAAAATCTACAAGTGGACGTCGGGGTTTCTGAAGTAGATATCAACCAGATTAAGGTAGGCCAGCCAGTTAAGCTGGTCTTTGATGCTATTCAGGGGACAGAATACCAGGGAGAAGTTATAGAAGTATCCCCTGTAGGCGTTCTGCAGCAAGGCCTGGTTTCTTTCCAGATATCTATCCGCGTGACCGATGCAGATGAGGAAGTCAGGCCAGGTTTGACTGCGGCTGTCCAAATAGTGGTCCGGCAGGTGGAAGATGCCCTGCTGATTCCCAACCGGGCTGTGCGCTGGGTGGGCGGAGAACAGGTGGTTTACCTTTCTCCAGATGGCGAAACAGCCGTGCTTCAAAATCTGATACGGGTACCTGTTGTCTTGGGTGCGTCCTCAGATGAGTATTCAGAATTACTGGAAGGTGACCTTGAGGTAGGTGATTTTATTGTCCTAAACCCGCCCAGTGTTAGTATCTTTGAGGAAATGGAAGGGCATGGTCGTCCCCCAGCATTCAGATAATTATGACCGGAGAGATAGGGTTTTTACAATGAGCAAATGGATAGTTGATGCTAGGGATATCACCAAGGTCTACCAGATGGGGGCGGTGGAAGTACATGCTTTGCGGGGATTAACGGTGAAAATAGCCCCGGGAGAAATAGTTTCTATCATGGGACCTTCCGGTTCCGGGAAATCCACTTTAATGAATATTATTGGCTGCCTGGACCGGCCGACTTCAGGTGAATACAGCCTAAATGGTGAAAGCGTGGCCAACATGACCGATGATCAGCTGGCCGAAATTCGCAACCGCGGGGTGGGATTTGTATTTCAAAGTTTCAATTTGCTTCCCCGCGCTACGGCGCTGGCTAATGTGGAGCTGCCCATGCGCTATGCGGTGCTGAACGGGCGCAATAGAAAGCAGGTGGCCACCGAAGCACTGGAAGCCGTAGGACTGGGAGATCGCATCCACCACAGACCGAACGAGTTGTCTGGAGGGCAGATGCAGCGAGTGGCCATAGCGCGGGCGTTGGTTAATAACCCGGCCATTATCATGGCCGATGAGCCTACTGGCAACCTGGATTCGAAGTCTGGCGATGAGATCATGTCCCTGCTTAGAAACCTCAACGAAGAGCGTGGAACCACGCTGATCATAGTCACTCATGACCCGGAAATCGCAGCATTAACCAATCGTGTGATTTCAATCCTGGACGGCAGGATAGCGGAGAAAGTATGAATTTTGGATCATCATTAATCGAAGCCCTGGAAAGCCTGACGTCAAACAAAGTACGCACGGCGTTGACTATGCTTGGCATTATCATTGGCGTGGGGGCAGTGATCGCCATGCTGGCGATCGGCAATGGTACAGAACAGGCCATTGTGGGAGAGATCGAAGGCATCGGCACCAACCTCCTTTTTGTGACGACAAATTATGATGATGTCACTAATCCGGAACCACTGACTATTCGGGACGCAAAAGCGATCGCGGATCCGATATACGCGCCATCAGTGGCATCAGCAGCCCCCGTGATACAGGGACAGGTAGAATTGACCAACGCTGGCAATGCAATGAACGCTACATTTGTCGGTGTGACTGAAGAGTACAGCGATGTTCAAACAATTGAGCTTTCTGAAGGGGAGTTCTTTTCCTCTTCTCAAATCTCTGGATTGGCCTCAGCGGCCATCCTGGGAACAAACGTGGCTGAAGATTTGTTTGGACGGTCGGAGGGTTTAGTAGGGGAGACGGTGAGAGTTGCTGGACAGCCCTTCCGTGTAGTGGGCATTCTAAAAAAAGAAGGTGGGTCGGGATTTGGCAGCAGTCCGGATGATCAAATTCTGATTCCATTGACTACGGCTCAAACAAGGTTAATGACCCGCGGTATAAAGAACCAGGTTGATCTGATCTATGTCTCAGCGATAGATGCCGATTCTGTGAAAATGGCCGAAGAAGAAGTGACGACCATCCTTCAGGATCGGCATAACATTAAGTTAGGCGAGAATGATTTCTCGATACTTTCCCAGGAAGTATTCCTGGATATGGCGTCTACTGTCACTGGTGTATTTACGATTTTCCTGGGTGGCGTGGCAGGCATCAGCTTGCTGGTCGGCGGGATTGGGATCATGAATATCATGCTGGTTTCAGTGACTGAAAGGACCAAGGAAATCGGCTTGAGAAAAGCAGTAGGCGCAAAAAAGAAAGATATCCTGACTCAGTTTTTAATTGAATCCTCCCTTTTAAGTGTGATTGGTGGAATCATTGGAATAATATTGGGTTGGCTATTATCCCTCGGTATCGGAAGGATTGCGGCTGCAAATGACTTCCTGCTCAACCCAGCCATCACGATCGACTCTGTTTTATTAGCGACTTTATTCTCGGCAGCGGTAGGGCTATTTTTCGGCATCTATCCCGCCAGCAGGGCTGCCCAGCTGGAGCCCATTGAAGCCTTACGAAGCGAATAATTTTATCCTTCTCCACCTAAATTAATTATGGACAGGATTCTGGTAGTTGATGATGACAGGGATATTGTCCGCCTGGTCCGGTCTTACCTGGAAAAAGCCGGGTTTGAGACCCTGACTGCCTACGATGGCGAGACCGCGCTGCAGGTGCTGCGGGCAGAAAAGCCCCAGCTGCTGATCCTGGACTTGATGCTGCCGGACAGAGATGGATGGGATGTGGCCAGGGTGGTTCGCTCTGATCCCCAAATTAAGTCGACCCCGATCATCATGCTAACAGCCAGGGTGGAGGATCATGACAAGATCCTAGGGCTGGAAATCGGAGCTGATGATTACATCACCAAACCTTTCAATCCCCGGGAGGTGGTAGCCAGGGTGAAGGCTGTACTGCGGCGCTCACAGATGCGGCTGGACCAGCAGGCTCCTGTTCAATTGCATCTAGGGGGCCTGGTCCTGGATATTGGGAGGAGAGAACTCACCCTGAAAGGCGAACCAATCACCTTAACCCCTTCGGAGTTCGAAATCTTACGAGAGCTGATGCAGAACCCTGGATTTGTGATCACCCGAGTTGAGCTGGCCGAAAAAGCCCTTGGTTACGGGTCTTCCAGCGCGGGAAGGACTCTGGATTCCCACATCAAGAATATTCGCCGGAAGATTGATCGCAAGAAGGATGCCAGCTCGTTTATTCAAACTGTGCACGGCGTCGGCTATCGGCTGAGGGAACCACGTTCATGAATCAACTCTGGGTGAGAATCAGCCTGACTTATGTCGCGATCGCGATCTTTTTGTTTTTAATTCCGACCATGGTCTTCTTAGCGGTCCAGGCAGATTCTTTAGATCAAGGCAACGTCAATCCAGACTACACGCCAGCAGATATTTCACCAGCCAGATTTATGGAAGGGGTCTCCCAAAATCTATTTGGCGCACATCGACTTGAGATTATCGGCAGATTAGTCCGCATTCTCCTGGCTATCTCCTTTGTAGGCATATTAATAGGCATAATTAGCAGCAGGGGGCTGGCCGCTCCGCTTCACAATCTGGCAATCGCAGCCCGGGCGGTTGGATCTCAGGATCTTTCCCAGCGCATTGAAGTACGCGGCAGCAGCGAGGTGCGGGAGGTCGCAGAAGCGTTTAATGCCATGGCTGAAGCCCTAGAAGGTGCCGAAAAAATGAGAAATAACATGCTGGCGGATATTGCCCATGAGCTGCGAACTCCCCTGACTGTCATTCAAGGTAATCTCCGGGCTATCCTGGACGATGTTTACGACCTGGATAAAGTAGAGGTGGCCCGGCTGTATGACCAGACCCGCCAACTCTCTCGCCTGGTGGGAGACCTGCACGATCTTGCCCTGTTGGAGGGCAAGCAGTTCTCCCTGTCTCTTGGCAGACAGGACCTTTCCGGTATAGTCAGAGAGGTAGCCGCAATCTATCAGCCCCTGGTGGAAGATCAGGGGATCTCGCTGACCCTGGAACTACCGGAAGGGGTTTCTCCGATTGAAGGCGATGGGGCCCGCATCACCCAATGCCTCAATAATTTGCTCAACAATGCCCTAACACACACCCCCCGCGAGGGAGAGATTCGAATCAGCGTAGAGCAAAACGAAGATACAGTTGAGCTCAGCGTGAACGACAACGGTGACGGCATCGACCCCGAACATCTCCCTCGTGTATTTGACCGTTTTTACCGGGTGGACCCGGACCGCAGCCGCCAGACTGGCGGATCAGGGTTGGGATTGGCGATCACGCAAGCGCTGGTTCATGCCCAGGGGGGCGAGATCAGGGCGACCAGCCCCGGTATAGGCCAGGGAAGTACCTTCACAATCTCTTTTCCGATTTCCTAATCTTTGATCCTAGAGAGACTTAATTAAGAGAGCAAGCGCCCGGATTTGGCAGATAGAAGGGATCGATCATGGTTGTCATAGCAGGAAACCGGTTTATTGGTTATAATGTCTCTCTTGATAAATTTTATAACAGTTATTGGAAAGAACTTATTCTGACAGGCGGACTGGAGAAGGCTGGGGCAGAAGAACAGCAGAGAAGACTATGGAACATTTGCTGATAACTATCTTGATTGGCCTGGCGTTGCTGTTTGATTTTTTAAATGGATTTCACGACAGCGCCAACGTGGTGGCAACCATGATCTCCTCCCGCGCCATGAC
>DRBO01000150.1 GCA_011039385.1 Chloroflexota bacterium
AAAAAAAACAGTCTTACCCGATTATGTCAGGTAGCGTTCCACTCCGGTGCTGCAGACCTTGTTATAATCAAATCACTATGTTTAGAAAACGGTACCGCAAGATACTGGTCTTTTTCGCCCGTGTATTTTTCAAGATAGCGTTCTGCGATATTTTTTTATCCAGGATCGGCCTGAGAAAATTGTCCGCCAGGAATCGCACTCAACGCTATGTTGAAGCTGCCCGGAGCTACCGGAGTCTTGCGATTCAGATGGGAGGAGTATTGATCAAGGTGGGGCAATTCCTTTCTGCCAGGGTGGATATGCTGCCCGCGGAAGTGACCGATGAGTTGAGCGGCCTGCAGGATCAAGTGCCGGCGGAGGATTTCCAGCGTATCCGCCAATTGGCTGAGTCGGAGCTGGGAAAAACCCTGGAAGAAAGTTTTGCTGAATTTGAAGAACAACCCCTGGCATCGGCTTCACTGGGGCAGGTGCACCGGGCTCTTTTGAAAGAAACGGATATGCTGCAAGGAGAAGGAGTCGAGAATATCAAACAGGTGGTTGTGAAGATCCAGCGGCCTGATATTGAAAAAATCATCGAAGTGGATATTTCTGCCTTCAGGATAGTCACCGGATGGCTGCAGCGTTATGAACCGATCCGGAAGAGAGTGGATCTACCGGCCTTGATGGAGGAATTTTCCACCATTCTGGGGCAGGAGATTGATTATCTCAACGAAGGCAGTAATGCGGAACGGTTCTGGGAAATTTACCAGGAGAAGCCCGGCATCAAGATCCCACGTGTGATCTGGGGCAAGACAACCCGGCGGGTCCTGACCCTGGAAGATGTATATGCCATTAAGGTCACTAACTACCGGGAAATTAGTGAGGCAGGTGTGGATCCGGGCGAAGTTGCCCGGAGGTTATTTGCCAGTTATCTGGAACAGATCTTTGACAAGGAGTTTTTCCATGCTGATCCCCACCCCGGAAATCTTTTTGTGATCCCGGCCGAAGAGTCGCCGAGCGGTGCCTGGCAGCTGGCCTTTGTGGATTTTGGCATGGTGGGACATGTGCCAACCAATGCCCGGGAAGGATTACGGGAAGCCGTGATTGCGGTTGGAACCCGGGATGCAGGCAGATTGGTCCAGGCATATGACAAACTGGGATTTTTACTGCCTGAGGTGGATTTGGAGCTCTTAGAAAAAGCAGAGGAAAAAGCCTTTGAGCGTTTCTGGGGTAAAAACATGGCCGAACTGCGGGAAATCGATCACCGGGAATTTATGGAATTTGGAAAAGAATTCCGGGACCTGATGTACGAAATGCCTTTCCAGATTCCTCAGGATCTACTGCTGTTGGGCCGAACGATAGCAATCCTGTCCGGGATGTGCACGGGATTGGACCCCGGGTTTAACGTTTGGGAGAGCCTGCAGCCCTACGCGGAGGAGCTGATTAAATCTGAAATAAGCGGCAATTGGGAGGTTTGGTGGAAGGAGATCGAAACCTTGCTGCGTTCTCTGCTCAATCTTCCACGGCGGATGGATGGTTTACTGGGGCAAGTGGAACGGGGAGAGATTAAAGTCCAGGCACCTGAATTGCAGGCTCAGCTGGAGGGAGTTGCAAAGAACCTCCAGGGATTGACTGGGGCGGTGTTGTTTGCGGCTTTATTTATTGGCGGGATGCAGTTAGTCCTGGCAGGGCACACCCTGCCAGGCTATATCCTCCTGGGCAGTGCATTTATCCCCCTCCTGGTGGTTCTATTCAGATAAGCCAGGTTTACTCCTCATATTCTTCGAGTTTTTCCAGGGCGGCATCAATCAAACTTCGCAAACCCTGAAGGACTTCCCTTTGGGCTGCCTGGTGGTGTTCCTTCACCCGGGGTGGGAACATGGCGTCCAGGCCTTTTTTAAATTCCTTCCTGGCAGTACCGAAGTGGTCCTTGGCTTCCTGGGGGATCTGTCCAGTTTTGGGGGTTTTGGTTTCTTCAGACATCGCAATTGGCTCCTTATCGATTATGCTCCTTAATGGATATTATCGCTCTCAGAAGAAAGCCGGTCAAGGATTTAGATTAGTGTATGTCTTATTGGATTATACGTAAGACGAGTATGTAAGTTGTAACTTGATGGTGACGACAGTTCAGTAAGCAGGAAATAGTAAGCAGAAATTGGTTATCTGATAATCACTTGAGGCCTCTTTTGTATCCTTCTCGAAATCTTCAATCTTCAATTGAGTAATACTCCCCGGCTTGCATCCGAGTATCTTGCATCAGCTCGTTTGCGCGATCGTTGTACTGGTTTATTTCATCTTCATTAGCAGGCATGATTTGTGGCCAGGAGCTTTTTGGAAAGATGGCCCGCACGTCGGGTCCGTAGTAGGTTCCATCTCCGGGAACAAGATGCTCAATAATTTCATAATGATCGTTCTTCGCTTGTGTTTGAAGAGCAACCGGCAAACTGATCCCTGAGCCAGTTGTCAATGAATCTTGTTCTACATAGTACTCCTGGCACAATGCCCAAATGTAAATGTTGCCATCTGTTGCTCGCCCAGCATCCAAGAACTCATGGGCACAGAAAATTTCTCCGCTTTGGGAAGTGATGCCAATATTGATGACGAGATAGTCATTGATGGATTCTTCAAGCATTAATGCCGGGGTAGAATTTGCCAGGGGTTCAGGTGGTTCTTGGCTTTGACATCCCGCAACTAGAAGAACAGCAATCAAACCAAGCCATTGTAGTTTGTTCTTTGACATTGTCATTTCCGTTTGAATTTACGATTCCGTTGCTTTCCGGCAGGATTGATCAGTCACAGTTTAAGTCAAATCAATCCTTCAAAATAATCGCCTGCACCATGGAGCCTGCTCAATTTGCGGCTTACGATTTGCGGACCGGCAAACACAAAATGCTATCTTTGAAACTTCCCCTGATCTCTTCGATCGAGTCTGCGGTCAGCAGACCGCGCTGATTGTGGAGCTCGTAATCAAGAGAAGTCAGCAAGGTGTATCCCTGGCGGAGCAGGTCCTTGGAATGGAAAGCGATGATCAGTGTTGGACGACAGGCATCGATCAGTTTAAGGCTTCCCATCAGACAGTCGATTTCTGCCCGTTCTATGTCCATCTTGATCAGGGTGGGCAGGGGTAATCCTTTTTCCCGCCAGTAGTTATCAAGCTTAACGACTTTTCCCTGTTCGCATTTTTGACCTTCCAGCTTCTTCGCTCGCAGGCTTGTCATCGCTGTTGGACCAACTGGAAGATCGTATACGGCATCTTCCGCGCCCAAACCCACAACATGAATGGTGACATTCTCAAAGCCATTGGCTTCGACTGTTTTCTGCAGGTACTCCGCTGTCGATGGCAGTATTTCGAAGGCGTGGACGGCGCCGGTCCCCTTAAGAGCATGGGCAAAGAGCACCGTCGTATATCCGATATGGGCCCCAAGGTCGTAGACAACATTCGAAGGGCGAAGCAGCTTTTGGCTTAAACGGGCGATCCAGGGTTCATCAATCCCCAACCACATGCGCAGGGAAATCTGGGGGGACATGACTATCTTTCTTCCCCTGATCGGCCCCAACGGGATTCGGTGTACTCTGGTTTGTGTGCCCAGGATCATTTCTAACAGGAACTTAAAAGAATCCTTGGCTTGTTGTCCTCTATTCATAGTGGTGTTTTTCCTTTGTCCGCCAGTGGAAGAGCTCACCTGTTCTTTGTTTTGTAAGACATAGGCCGCCAGCCCAATTTGTCAGGGGCATCAACCTTCAAAAACGCTAGTTAACTGGCGCCTGATCGATTTTCAGCTCTCGATTCAAGATTACTGTTCGGTCGAGGGCGTCGAATCGGGCGTAGTGGGGATGATTATTGACTGATTGCTAAAGCCAAAAACCAAATTGTACAACCAATCAGGGGGATTTGAAGGAGAATTGCCAGCCGGACGCGTTGCTTATGAAGAAGATACGCGGCCAGGATTTGAAATATAGGAAGTGAAAAACCAAAGTAGCGTAATTTTGGCGTGGCTCCTAAATAACAGGAAGGAAGCAAAGATAATATTGAGCCTAATAGCAGCAAAGCAGGTTTCCGAAAATAGATACCTGTTGCAGAACAGGTGATTGCTAAAAAAAGAGCCGGGTACCCAAATACGATCGGTATCCACCAATTAACCAGATTTGTGCTCATATAAATATTTTATCCAAATTGGAGAGTTCACAGGCAGTTGGATTGTTTTTGGAGTCCCCAATTTCTCATCCTTTTCAGGGAGTCGTTTGCAGCAGGGAACGGCACGCTAGTTGGAATTATCCTGGAGCGGGCCATCTCGTTTTTTTAAACGAACGTTGAAAGCTTCTTTTACGTCAGGCCTTAATAAGACCCATACAGCATAAAATTGGATCAGAAAACCATAACCATAAGAGGTATTCCGATCCCCGGTTATCAGGTTCAAGAGGCCCAGGAGAATAGTAACCACGCCGTACGCCAGGGTAACCGATCGAGCCCAGGGTTTCAGCTTCCTGAGACTTATGCCCAAGGCAATTAACAACAGGATTGCGAGCAGGGTTAAGAGGATGCTCAATCCCAAATCCCAGCCCATGATGGTAACCTCAGGGGATAAATCACTTAAGGTTTCTCTTCTCCTCAGCATGGAGTATAAAGATAATCCACCGATCAGGGCAGAAATTCCCGCGTTAAGGAAGAAGAGTATTGAGAGGTACTTGACATGTTTTGGAATTTTCATTTTTTGAAATTTTCCCATTCATGGTTGTTAGAAGCAGTTTAACGGCGGCTTCTGCGTTTGATAGGGCGGCCCCGGGCGGCCCTGGTTCAGAGATATGACTTGACCCTTTTCCAGTTTACCAGAATATGCCAGATCAGGGGCATCTTCACCCAGGCATTTCTCAGGGCTCGTTTCAGCCAGGGTTGTTTGTCATCAAATCTCAGTTCATACCCCAGGAACTGCTCCTTGTCCTGCCCTGTTGCCCGAAGTTCACCGCATGGGCTAGAAACTACCAGATGGCCATTCCAGAAGCGGCCATTCTCGTCACCATACCGGTTGGCTGTGACGATCCAGGCATCGTACATCCGCGCGTTGAGCTTGGCCATAAACAGATCCTCATCGCTGTCATCCGCCAGGCTGAGGAGGATCAAATCCAGACGATTTTTCATCAGCTCCCGCATTACGCACGGGCTTGCCGCGTCGGAACAGATTACGATTGCAGTCCTGACCCCTTTGATATCAGTGATAGTTACTGGTATTGGTCCTGGCTGATAATTGGCTTTCTTCTCACCGGGCTTCAGGTTCCATTTGCGGTGGACAGCCCGGATTTCGCCCTGTGGAGTCAGCAATACCTGGGCATTATAGAAAGTTCCCTCATCAATCTCGGACATCCCAAAACATAGATGAATACTGTGCTGCACTGCTAGAGAAGCAAACACCTGCAGAGATTCCGTCGAGATGGGTTCAGATATCCGATGATGATATTCTGGCATTTGACCAGGGTTATACCAGCCAAGGATCATTTCGCCGAATATCACCAGGTCGACGTCAGGGTGTGCTTGTGCGATCGTGTCCAGCGTGCTGGCGATCCGGAGACGATTGGTTCCGGGGTCACGATGGCAAGACATCGCCACGCTAACGACTTTGAGAGATTTGGAAGCGGCTTGCTCGTTGTAAAGAAATGACTTGGAGATCATGATACAGTTCCATTCATATTCTACGTTCTTATTGCTTGGCAGGAGGTGCCGGCCAAGTTAAAAGCTTTGCGAAGCATCCTGAGCCTCGCAAAGGGCACCCGCAGCCAGATTGTGTTTCGCGGCCTTCCATCTCCAGTCGCCCGTCTTATCGGCGGTTGGATGCAGCAAGGGTTACTAGAATGCAATAGCGATAGGGCGCGGCAGGCATGGCACCCTTCGATTGACATCGAGCTGGGGACGTATACCTGGGGGCTCGAGCGTCTGGGTCAGCTGAGGACTGGCCATGGGACACTCACAGCTTTCACCTGAGTGAACCTGCGGGGTTACCTGGCCGCCCAGCGGACTTCAAGTCTGGGATGCATACGCAAACCCGTATCGGCAGCTGAACCTCTTGACCA
>DRBO01000089.1 GCA_011039385.1 Chloroflexota bacterium
CCCACCACTGACTACAATTGCATATTTCATTGATTTCCTCCAATCTTCACTTCACCGTCGTCCCTGTGTGCTGGATCTTAGTCCACAGTGCCCCGGGGAAGTTGGGGGGTCTTAATCCATGCCAAAAGGCCGCAGAAGGACCCATTCCTTCAATGCCGTGCCATTATACCAGACCAGTAAAGCCTGTCAATAAAGATCATGAGCAGGTGGAAGTCTACTGATGAAGGTTAGCCTATCTCATGAATCTTGTCACTATCCACCGGGGATCAGCATAAATATAATGTTAACGTTGGAGTCAGGCAGGGTAAGACTGTGATATAAATTGGACAGATATGCAACAAGCATGACTGTTATCAGACTCCAGAAAGGAGAACATTGCATGGCTGTTACAGGATGGATTGTCGTGGACGAGAACTACTGCAAAGGCTGCGGCCTGTGCGTTGAAGCCTGTCCACAGGAAGTCCTGGTATTGGACATGGATCGACTGACCCCAAAGGGGTATCATCCCGCCAAAATGACCCAGGAAACCTGTACAGGCTGTGGCATCTGCGCGGTTGTTTGCCCGGATGCTGCAATCACGGTCTATAGAGAAAAACCTGACAAGAAAACCAGGAGGTAATCCCAGTGGCAAAAGAATTATTAAAGGGAAATCACGCTTTTGCGGAGGCTGCCATCCGGGCTGGCGTGGAAGCATTTTACGGTTACCCGATCACACCCTCAACTGAGTTCCTGGAGTACATGGCCAGGCGCTTGCCCTCCCTGGGCAGGGCTTTCGTGCAAGCGGAAAGCGAAGTGGCCGCCATTAACATGGTCTACGGCGCGGCTTGCACAGGAAAAAGGGTGATGACGGCCTCCTCAAGCCCGGGTATCAGCTTGATGATGGAAGGCATCAGCTACATCGCCGGTACCGAGGTCCCGGCAGTGGTGGTCAACGTCATGCGCGGTGGTCCCGGTCTGGGTAATATCGCCCCCTCCCAGGGGGACTACTACCAGATGATCAAAGGCGGCGGGCATGGGGATTACTTCCCGATCGTGCTGGCCCCTGCCAGCGTCCAGGAAGCAGTGGATTATATCGGCCTGGCATTTGACCTGGCAGATAAATACCGTGCCATTGTTCATGTCATCGTTGACGGCAATATGGGGCAGATGATGGAACCTGCAGAACTGCCTCCGATGCGGGAAATCTCTGAGACAGCACCCGACTGGGCTGTGCGCGGCGCTAAAGGTCGCGAGCCCAATATCCTCACCTCGATCTACATAGACCCGGTTGATGAGGAAGTGACCAACCTGCGGCTGCTAAAGCGCTGGAAAGAAATCGAAAAGAATGAGGTCATCTACAAGGAGTATGAACTGGATGACGCGGAGATCCTGGTAATTGGCTTCGGCACATCCGGCCGAGTGGCATCCTCTGCAGTCCGCGAAGCCCGGGAAAACGGCATCAAGGCCGGGCTGCTGCGCCCGATCACCCTGGCCCCCTTCCCCACCCAGCGATTACTGGAGCTGACTGACCAGGTCAAGCGCATCCTGGTGGTGGAAATGAACTCGGGCATGATGCTCGACGATGTGATGAAAATCGTCAAGGGCAAGGTCCCGGTTGAGTTTTACGGACGAATGGGGGGGGTGACGCCACTGCCAGACGAAGTATTCGATGAAATCCGGCGAGTCTCCCAAAATACTGGTCCGGGAGCGGAAGATCCCCGTGATGAATGGATCCCCCGGCTGGAAAAAATCATAGCAGGAGATAAATAATGGTTGCAACGACAGAAGTTATCCACCAGCGCCCAGAATCATTTACTGATGTCCACACCCACTATTGTCCCGGATGCACCCACGGCACTGCCCACCGTCTGGTTGCGGAAGTAATCGACGAGATGGGCCTGCGGGAACAAACCATAGGCGTGGCTCCGGTAGGCTGTTCAGTCTTCGCCTACCGCTACTTTAAGATGGATTTTGTCGAGGCCGCCCACGGCCGAGCTCCGGCCATGGCCACAGGGATCAAACGGGTCCTGCCCAAGAGCACCGTCTTCACGTACCAGGGGGACGGAGACCTGGCATCCATTGGCATGGCAGAGATCATGCACGCTGCCGGTCGAGGTGAAAATATCACTGTGATCTTTATCAACAACGCCATTTACGGCATGACAGGCGGACAGATGGCCCCCACTACCCTTGCCGGTATGAAAACCACATCCTCGCCCTTTGGCCGGGACGTGGAAATGGCCGGCTATCCTCTCCGCATGGCGGAAATCCTGTCCACTTTGGATGGCGCCGGTTATGTGGTCCGCCGCAGCCTGCATGATGCTGCTAACATCCGTAAGGCGAAAAAAGCCATCCGGCTGGCCTTTGAAACCCAACAGCGAGAACTGGGATTCTCCATGGTGGAGCTGCTTTCTTCCTGCCCCACCAACTGGAAATTGAGCCCCCAGGACGCGCTGGACTTCGTGGCCGAACAAATGACCCCGGTCTTTCCCTTGGGAGATTATAAGGTCAATCCGGCTTTGGAATCACTCAAGGTATAAGGAGCAGACAGGCATGGAAGAAACCAGTATTATCATTTCTGGCTTTGGCGGCCAGGGCACATTATTTGCCGGTCAGGTGCTGGCATACGCTTCAATGGACAATGGTCTTGAGGTCACCTGGATCCCTTCCTACGGCCCTGAGATGCGGGGCGGCACAGCCCACTGCACGGTAATTGTCAGCGCTGAGCCGATTGGGTCCCCACTGGTCCGCAGACCAGATGTCGTCGTGGCCTTGAACCTACCTTCGGTCGATAAATACGAACCCCTGATCAAAGCTGGCGGGGTGATGGTAGCCAATTCCACCCTGGTCAACAGAGAGATCACCCGCGAGGGAATAAACTCCTTGCTTATTCCTGCCAATACAATTGCCGAGGAACTCGGAATGGTACGGCTGAGCAATATGATCATGATGGGCGCCATGCTGGCCCTGAAACCCATCCTGCCGTTGGAGGCTGTTAAGAAAGCCCTGGGGGAACACATCCCCGAAAGGCATAAAAAGACCCTGCCCCTGAACTACGAGGCCATGGATAGGGGTTACCAGTTCGCGGTAGATCATCAATAGCTGCTAAGTAAAAGGGAAACAGAACCAGCCCCACAACGTTAGATCTCTTCATCAAAGAATAAAAAAACACCTCCAGTTTCTTTTCCTGGAGGTGTTGATCTAATTGGAGGGGTTCTGAGGTTATTTCTTCTTCTCTGCAAACTGGACCCTCAAAATTGAAGCATCGTTAGCGATGGATACCAGGGCCAGGACGGTCTCTGTCAGCAGTCGGGAAAGGATCAAGACCAGGAAGCCAATCACCCAGAACATGATCAAGGCGCCGATCCCGGCCAGGAAGATGTTGCCCGGATTTACAAAGGCCAGGAAGGGCAGGACCAGGCCAACCGTTCCGCTCCCAAAAGACAGAGAAGACCCGGCCAACCAAATATCCAGCATGGCAGGGGCACTCATAATGGCCAGGAAGATGAAGAAGACTTCCCCAAAAGTGACCGTCATCAGGGCAATAATGGGAGTGATCACGTATTCAGATTCCGGCAGGTCAACTATTCCGGCAAAGCGCTGATAGAGGATCTTGGTGACCATAATGCCGGCATAGAGGAAGGCCAGCTGCCAGATCAAATACCCCACCCCGCCGAAGAACTTGAACTGGTTGATATATCGCCAGCTGACAATCCAGACGATAAATAGGGCAATGCCAAAGATGATCGAAAATATCCGCAGAATAATGCTGATGGCTTTCTGAATCGATTTCGCGGACTGAAGCACTTCCACCACGGGTTTGACATTGGTGTATTTATTGAAAAAAGCAACGATTTTACCCACGATCTCGTTATTCTTGATTTTTTCCCACAGTTCCATATTTTCTCCTCTTGTGAAATGATGAAGGTCAAAAACCTATCTTTCAATTGAGCACCCACTGGAAAAACATACAAAAATCATAACACACAATACACAATCCCGAAGTGGTACTTATCCCTTCCTGGATTGAATTCTCCTGTCCCGGATATTCCAGAAAGAGGACAGGGATTTCCAGCTGGCGGCGATTGATCAAACTTCTTCTTAAGTGGATTTCAGGGCGGCGAAATATGCCTTAACCTCTTCATCGCTTATTAATATCAAAGATAGGACGCCAACCACCACACCAAAAATATTCAGGAAAAAAATATCGCAGATTTCCAGGATAGCAATGGCCTGTGAAGGGTCCTTCACCTTAGGGGGGTCTGCTAAAAGATTGAGGGCGTATATCAGCTCAAACGCACCCAGGACCATCGGCAGAATTAACAACGGGGCACACAGGATCCCGATGAGGGTGAGAACGCCGAGGAGGGCCAGAACACCTCCCCAAACAATATTCAGGATACCACTGATCAGGACAAGGATAGCCATGGTCTGCACTTTGGAGGGTTTTGTGTTCACAAGATTACTCCTTACATTAAGAGACTACTGTTCCTGCTCAGTACAACAGGCCCAATCCGATGCTGGAAAAGACAAAGGAAATCAGGACTGCGATCACCAATCCCAGCAATGAAAGGATGATGGCGGCAGGAATAGAGGCCAGGGAAACCTTTATCAATAACGTTACTAAAGAGCCAAATGGGATATCAATATTCGTTAACACCACTCTTGCATAGGTTTTTTCCTCATTCATAGTTTCCTCCTTCTACGTAATTTCCAGGACCAACGCTAATGTTTATCATAACATTAAGAGACCAGGTCTTTTAAAAGACCTGGTCTCTCTCTATCCCAAAAAAGGGCAAAGGAAAATCCTTTGCCCTTTTGGCATTAAATTGAAACTGTTGGTTTACTGCTTGTTATTGATGGCAGATTGGGCAGCAGCCAGACGGGCAACCGGCACCCGGAAGGGTGAGCAGCTGACGTAATTCAAACCGATCCTGTGACACCAATCAATCGATTCAGGATCACCACCGTGTTCACCGCAGATGCCGACTTCCAGATCCGCGCGAGTCCCGCGGCCTTTCTTGACCGTCAGATCCATCAACTGACCCACACCGCGGATGTCAATGGTCTGGAAGGGGTTGCGGGGCAGAATGCCATCCTCAACATATTTGACCAGGAAGTTGCGCTCTGCGTCGTCCCGGCTGTAACCGAAAGTGAACTGAGTCAGGTCATTGGTGCCGAAAGAGAAGAACTCAGCTGTCTCTGCGATCTCATCAGCGGTCAGGCCAGCGCGGGGGATTTCGATCATGGTGCCGAACTTGTAGGCAAATTCCACACCCTTCTCTTCCATCACCTTCTTGGCGATCTCTTCCAGTTTTGGCTGAATAAAGTGCAGCTCGTTGATATGCCCGGTGAGGGGAATCATCACTTCGGGATGGGGTTCAAAGCCGCGCAGTTTCACATCCGCAGCCGCCTCAAAGATAGCGCGCACCTGCATGCTTACAATCTCCGGCATGACCACACTAAGGCGGACACCACGCAAACCCATCATGGGATTGCTCTCGTGCAAACCCTGGATGTTGACCAATAGATCCTCTTTCTCCTGATCCACTTTGCCCTGGATACGGTTGGCAATCACCTCTTCCAGGAGGGCGTGTTCATCAGGCATGAACTCATGCAGTGGGGGATCGATCAAGCGGATGATCACTGGCAGGCCTGTCATGGCTTCGAAGAGACCATCAAAGTCGCTGCGTTGGTAAGGCAGCAGCTTGTCTAAGGCAGCTTGGCGATCTTCCACATTATCAGAAAGGATCATCTGCTGCACAACAGGCAGACGCTCGGGTTCAAAGAACATATGCTCCGTGCGGCACAGGCCGATACCTTGGGCACCATAGGAGCGGGCCCGGCGGGCATCTTCCGGATAATCAGCATTGGCCCAAACCATCAAACCGCGGGTCGGCCATCCTTCCGGCGCGGTGCGGATATCCTTGGTCGCGGAAATTTCATCCGCC
>DRBO01000171.1 GCA_011039385.1 Chloroflexota bacterium
GGAAAAAATATATATTTACGATTAGCGGCACAAGAATGTGACCTTCAGGTATAAATTTGAGACGCCCAACGGCTGAACCCGTGGGCTGACGGGGCAAACCGCCCTGCGGCGGTTCGGCGCCTGGTTCTTCTGCGCTCATCCGGATCAAGTTGTGTGCAGTCCCCATGAGGGGACTTGAAAGGTTCAGCCCACGATTTTAATCGTCGGGCATATTAGAAAAGCGATTCACTTTGATAATAAAAACCCTATAAAAAAATCTCCCTGAAAACCGGGAGATTTTTAATAAATTTTCCAATCGGATTTCAGGCGGTCATAAGGGGGCGGAACTTGTAGCCGTAAACCAGCAGTCCCCGCTCATCGCCATCGTTGCGCAGCTTGCGGGTGATCATCTCTACCGGCATGCCGATTTCCACTTTCTGTTCGCCCAGATCGGTAAGCTGGGCGGTGACCAGGGGGCCTTCTTCCAGTTTTACCAGGGCGACCGTGTACGGAATGCTTTCTTCAAAGCCTTCCGGGGCGTTATAGATATTGGTATAGGAGTAAATCTCTCCCCTACCGCTGAATTCAAACTCGGTTTTGGCTTCACCGCCGCATTCCGGGCAGACATCCCGGGGCGGGAAAATCTTTGCCTGACAGTGCGGGCAGACCTCACCAGTTAAGGCATAACGCTGTTTGTTCAAGCGCCAATGACGTGGTATGTCCATATTTTTGAATACTCCTCTAAATCGGCCTCAGTATAATCGTCTGCAACTATCAAGAACTATCAATTTTCGGCTATACTGAGAGGAAAATGACGCCAGGGGATCTATTTCAGGGTGATCTTACCCCTCATTCGGGCGTACTGGGCATAATCAATTTCAGTACGGCGTTGAATGTAATCTTCCGTGGACAGCGCTTTTTTCCGCCTTTCCAGTATCTTATCGGTGACTCGCATGGAAATGGCATCCGACCCCGCCCCAGATCCAAAGGAAGCCATCAGGATCCACTCCCCTGGTTGAGCCTGGTCCAATACAGCTGACAAGCCGATCAAGGCAGAGCCGGCGTAGGTATTGCCGATCCGGGGAGCAAGCAGGCCTCGTTCCAGCTGCGCGGGAGTGAATCCCAGCTCTTTAGCTGCTCTCTTGGGGAACTTGGTATTGGGCTGGTGAAAGATCACTGCGGCGTAATCCTGCGGGGTTTTGCCCACTTCTTCCAGCAGCTTGTTCACCGCATTCGTAATGTGTTTAAAATAGGCGGGCTGGCCGGTAAAACGGCCTCCGTGCTCAGGGTATTTCTGGTTTTCCCGGCGCCAGAAATCGGGGGTATCGGACACGAAAGAGAGCGCACCTTCAATTTCCGCCAGGGATTCTTCCGCAGGACCGATCAGGTAGGCTGCACCACCAGCAGCCGCAGTGTATTCCAAAGCATCCCCGGGTTTCCCCTGCGCTGTATCCATACCGACGGCCAGGCCGTATTCTCCCATCCCGGAGCCTACCATGGCCATAGCTGCCACAATGGCTTCAGAACCCGCTTTGCAGGCAAATTCAAAGTCAGCTGCTTGAGTAAAGGGAGTTATTCCCAACGCTTCGGCAACAATGGTGGAAGTGGGTTTTACCGCGTAGGGATGGGATTCTGAGCCCACCCAGACAGCCCGGACCTCGCCGGGCTGGATGCTTGCCCGGGCCAGGGCATTTCGCGAAGCTTCCACTGACATGGTGATGACATCCTCATCTATCCCCGGGACTGATTTTTCAATGACAGGCTCCAGGCTTAATCCCCCATGCCAGATGCGGGAAATTTCTGTTGCCGGCAAGCGGTAGCGGGGAACGTAGGCCCCGTAGCCTATGATGCCTACTGGTCGGATTGGCTTTAGTAATCTGCTCTGATTTTGTTTTTCATCCATAGATTATTCCTTCCCCTCTTGCCAGGTCCCTAAAATCTCCCGGGCCCGATCGACCCGGATCTCGTTTTCTTCAATCAGTAGGGCTGCGAGTTTGTTGACCAGATCTCCTGCTGCCCCGGCCGTGACGGCTACCTGGCGGGCGTGCAGCCGCATATGGCCCCGCTGAATTCCGTCAGTTGCCAGTGCTCGCAGCGCAGCCAGATTCTGGGCCAGCCCCACAGAGGCAACGATCTCCGCCAGCTGGCTGGCGCTTTCCACGCCCATCAGTTTCAGGGCGGCATTCACACCGGGATGGACCCTGGTCGCGCCGCCTACGGTGCCAACAGCCAGGGGAAGTTCCAGTTCCCCCTGCAGGTTTCCCTCCCGGTCCACGGCCCAGGTGGAAAGGGAACGGTAAAAGCCGTATCTCGCGGCATAGGCATGGGCGCCTGCCTCCACTGCCCGCCAGTCATTCCCGGTCGCCAGCAGAACCGCGTCGATCCCGTTCATGATCCCCTTGTTATGGGTTGCCGCCCGGTAGGGGTCGGCGTCAGCAAAAGCCCAGGCCTCGATGATCCCATCCCGGACTCCCTCACCAGAATACTCTTCAAAAGCCAGGCTCTGAGTGGGTATGGTGCAGCGGGCCGAGGCCAGACGGCGGTCCGCCAAATTGGAAAGGATTCGCAAGTGGACTCTTCCCCCGGTGAGTTCCTCAACAGCGGGAGCTAAAAACTCACAGGCTGTATTGACCACGTTGGCGCCCATGGCATCCCGTACATCCATCAGCAGGTGCAGGACGAGGAATGGGCCGATCGCCGAGTGGGGGATTTCCCTCACCTCGAGGTCTTTCGGGCCTCCCCCCAGGTCGCGCAGAATTGGGTCCAGGTCTTCCAGGCCCCCCAGAAGGTCCTCTTTATGTGCCAGGATCTGATCCCTGGCAAGGGAAAGGTCCTTCAGATCCAGGATTTGAAGCTGCCCGATCATGATCGAACCCGTACAGGAGGCGCTAAACCCTCCTCCCTCCCTGGCCAGTCTGGCCATAAAGGAAGCGCCAGCCACCACAGAAGGCTCTTCCAAAACCATTGGCACAAGACGGTCGACCCCATTAATTTGAAAGTTCAAAGCGATTCCCAGAGGAAGGCTGAAGACTCCCACCACATTTTCGATCATGTGATCAGCGGTTTCCAGAGGGAGCCCCGATTCCGGGAGAAAAGCCCCCAGTTCCTCGGGGGTGAGGTAACCTCTCTCAAGCAGTTCCTGGTGCCTTTCTTCCAGGTCCAGCTGATAAAACCCCTTGAGGCGGGAAGTTTGCTTTTTATGGCTCATAGATTCCTCGTTACTCACCGAACAGGTTAAGCTTGGTATTTGGCTACAAATACATACGATAAGACATCCCGACTAGCAAAAACTATCAAAATCCTGCTGGATAAGGTAAAATGTCACTGGATAGCTATGGCAAAAAAAACGAAAAAGGAACTCGAAGACCAAATAGGATCGCTCTATCAGGCCAGTAAAGACCTGGTGGGGGATTTTTCACTGGAGACTTTGCTTTCCCGCATAGTTCGCCTGGCGCAGGCACAGGTCCAGGCTGAATATGCCGCCCTGGCAATCCGGGATGAAAACGGGTTGGTAACCAATTTCATCCACTCCGGCATGTCTGAGGAAGAACTCCACCTCATGCCCCATCCCCCGCTAGGCAAGGGGCTGCTGGGAGAGCTCCAGCAGAAACACGAGGTCATCCGCATTCCAGATATCGCAGCAGATCCCCGCTCGGCAGGGTTTCCTCCCTACCACCCCGCCATGACCTCGATGCTGGGTGTGCCCATCTCCACGGGGGAAAGAATTCTGGGGCAGATCTATCTCACCAACAAGCTCGGGGAGAAAGAGTTCAGCCGCGATGACGAGCACTTGATGAAAACCCTGGCAGCCTACGCTGCAGTCGCCATCACCAATACCCAACTGTACGAAAACATCCTTGAACGGGATAAAACCCTCAATCAGCAGAATCAGGATTTATCACTTATCAATGATCTCGCCCAGGGCATTGCCAGCTCCTGGGATACCAAAGAGATCATGAGCCTGACCCTTAAAAAAGTGCTTGCCTACCTGCAAATTGAGACCGGGGAAATCTTCCTGAAGGACCGCGGTGGTAAGGACCTGCGCCTGGCCTTTCTACGCGGAGATGATTTTGAAGCTTTTTATTCCCGGACCCTCTACCGGATAGGTGATGGCGTGGTGGGCAAAGCAGCAGGTTTGAACAAGGCCCTGGTCGTGAACAACCTGGAATCCGATCCGCGGGTTCTCCGCCCGGCAATCATCAAGGCCGGTTTTGTCTGCCAGGCAGTGATCCCACTCCAGTCCACCCGGGAAACTGTCGGCGTGATGGTCCTTTCCAGCAAGAAAGAGCGGGGTTTCAGTGCCCGCGAGCTGGACCTGCTGGCAACCATCGGCATGTGGGTCGGCACTGCCATTCAGAATGCTCTCCTTCAGCAGCAGATCAGGCACATCGCGGTCCTGGAAGAGCGGGAACGCATCGGCATGGATCTGCATGACGGAGTCATTCAATCCCTCTATTCCCTGGGATTGACCCTGGATTATGTCAAGGAAATCATCCAGGAGAATCCTGAGGAAAGCCTGGAAAAACTGACCCAGGCCACGGACGGTATTAACAGCACCATCGTTGACATCCGGACCTATATATCCGACCTGCGTCCTCGCCAGATGCAGGAGAATCTTAGCTTCAAAGAAAATCTAAAAACCTTGCTGGATGAGTTTACGGTTAACTCAAAGATCGAGGGCGTTCTTGAAGACAGGACGGACAGCCCGCTTGGCCTGGATTACCACAACACCCTGACCCTGTTCAAAATCGCCCAGGAATCCCTCTCCAACACAGCCCGACATTCCAAGGCCAAGAAAGCTGTAGTTAACCTCTGGAGCGAAGATGGCAGAGTGTTCCTGGAACTGAGAGATAACGGGCAGGGATTTAACATCGACAAGGCTCAAGTTACTCTCGGTCACGGCCTGGCCAATATGCAGCGCAGAATACGAAAAGCTGGCGGTGGTATCGAGCTGGATTCGAGTCCAGGCAAAGGCACCCGGGTGCTGGCCTGGGTCCCGAAAAATAATGATGATGACCTGTAGGGGGGAAACCGATTGCTAGCAGACAAAAAAAGACGGCTCTGAGAGTCGTCAATTCTTTTAACTCAAACTACAGCCAAATAAACTGCTTCTGATCACTCACTATCGCTCGCTGTTTTTGTTTTCCGTCTTCCCCCAGCCAGGACAGACAGCAAGATGCTCAGGGCATACAAGAAAAGCAGCGGGACCATCACCAGCAGCATATTAATAGGATCAATTGTCGGTGTGATCACCGCCGCCAGCACTGCAATCAGTACTACGGCGATACGCCAATTCTTGATCAACGCCTCGGGTTTCAGGACCCGCATCGCGGAAAGTAAATACGCTAAGAGTGGGAATTCAAAGACCACCCCAAACCAAAACATCAAGCCCGTAGTAAAGCGCACGTACGAGGAGGGCCGGATCTGGATTTCCAATGCCAGGAAATTCAACAGCACTGGCAGCCCGGTAGGCAGGATGAAGTAATAAGCGAAGGCCATTCCCCCCAAGAAAAAGGCCGCTACCAGGGGGATAGACAGCAGGCCGATCAGGCGCGCCCGTCTCGACAGCGCGGGGCCTACAAACAAGAATATCTCCAGGATGAAATAGGGAAGGGCAACTGCAAAAGCCCCCAACAGGACCACCCGCATGCCTACACTGATCGGTTCAGTGACGTCCACCGCTGTCAGATTTTCCAGGCCGTCAATTGGGCCCGAGATAAAATCCAGCAATTGAGGCAGGTAATAGAACGCCACCACGGCGCAAATGATCAGAACGATAACAGATCGCAGCAGATGTTTTCTGAGGGCACCAATATGCTCCAGAAAACTGGCCGGTTCCTCAAAAGCCAACTGCAGGCTGTCTGTCACCGGGGCATCGTCGGGTTCTTCCCTGAA
>DRBO01000058.1 GCA_011039385.1 Chloroflexota bacterium
ATCGCTGAAGGGCGTTCAAAAGGATTTCAAGAGCACTTTCTTGGAACACATTTCTTCAAC
Source organism: Chloroflexota bacterium (assembly GCA_011039385.1). Taxonomy (GTDB): domain Bacteria; phylum Chloroflexota; class Anaerolineae; order Anaerolineales; family UBA11858; genus B10-G9. The sequence goes on from DRBO01000058.1 coordinate 61, forward strand.
CCGCCCCGTTATTTGAAACTGCTGGAAGTCATCCCCACTGCCAGCACACTGCCTGACGTCATCCAGGACATCAGCCATTTTGCGGAATACCGCCTTGGCAAGGGCGTGGTGCTCTGCAAGGACACGCCTAACTTCATTGCCAACAGGATGGGTTTTGGCAGCGGGGCATTTGCGCTCGATTATATATTGACAAATAATTACTCGGTCAAAGAAGTAGACAGCATCACCGGACCCTTGATCGGGCGGCCCAAAACCGCTACTTTCCGCCTGCTCGATCTGGTAGGGATTGATGTCTGGGATCATGTCGGCACCAACCTGGGCAACGCCCTCCCCAAGGATGATCCAGCCATGCCCTACCTTTCCTCCCCACCAGCCAATCAGCTTATCAAGGATATGGTCGATAAGGGCCTGCTGGGAAACAAAACCAAAGGAGGATTTTACAAACAGGTCAAGGTAGAAGGAAAGAAGGAATTCTGGCCACTTAACCTGGAAACCCGGGAACACGAGCCCCCTGAAAAGGTCAGCTTCGACTCTGTAAAAAGCGCTAAAGGCATTGAGGACCTGGGAGAACGCCTGGCAAAGCTGCTTGAGGGGGAGGACAAGGGTGCCAAATTGATCAGGGCCATCATCCTGCAGGGATTGTCTTATGCCTCCCATTGCATTCCAGAAATAGCAGATTCAGCCAAACCCATTGACGATGCCATGCGCTGGGGCTTTGGACACCAGGCAGGCCCCTTTGAGATCTGGGATCTGCTGGGGGTCGAGAAAACCGCCAAACTGATGGAAGCGGAAGGATATCCCCCGGCCGCCTGGGTGGAAACGATGATCCAGGAAGGTCAGGCTGGTTTTTACGAATATGAGGGGAAACAAAAAGCAGCAGTCTATGAGCCGGAAAAGAAAACATACGCTCCCATCCTTCCCACCCCCCAAATTCTGGTGCTGAGTGAGGTTAAAAGTGATCCAGGGAAAGTGCTGGCCCGCAACACCAGTGCCTCCCTGATCGACCTGGGAGAGGGCGTAGCCTGCGTGGAATTCCAAACCAAGATGAACGCCATTGATGAGGACACCATCAACATGATGGATCAAGCCCTGGATTATGCCCTTGAAAACGATTTGAACGGGATCGTGATCGGCAGCGATGCCGACAACTTCAGCGCTGGCGCAAACCTCTTTGGCGTGGTCATGGCCGCGCAGAACCAAATGTGGGAGCCGCTGGATCTGCTGGTTCAAAAACTGCAGAATGTCAATATGCGCATGCTCTACTTTCCCAAACCGGTTGTGGTTGCTCCAGCGGGTTTAGCGCTGGGCGGAGGGGCGGAAATCACCATGCATGGCAATGCAGTGGTTGCCGCGGCCGAACTGTATATCGGCCTGGTGGAAGTAGGCGCGGGGGTGATCCCAGCCGGTGGAGGGACCAAGGAGATGATCCGCAGGGTGGTCAACCCGCCTATGAAAACCAAGGACGCGATCGCATTCCCCTACTTGCAGCGGGTTTTTGAACAGGTTGGTCAGGCAGCGGTCGCTTCAAGCGCCCTTGAGGGACAGGAACTGGGTCTTTTAGGCCCCTGCGATCGGATTATCATCAACCGCGATCACCTGCTGGCAGAGGCCAAACAGCAGGTGCTGCACATGGCCCGGGGAGGATACCAGCCACCACCAGTAGAGAAAGTATACGCTGCGGGTCGCGATGCCCTTTCAGGATTAAAAGCCGGCTTGTACAACTTTAAACTCAGCGGCTTCATCACTGAATATGAATCCTTCATCGGAAGCAAGCTGATCCACGTTATGACCGGCGGCAATATCTCAAAACCGGCCTGGGTAGATCAGCAGTACTTCCTGGATTTGGAAAGGGAGGCCTTCCTCAGTTTATGCGGCGAAAAGAAATCCCAGGAAAGAATGTGGAGCCTGCTCCAAACAGGAAAAGTGCTCCGGAATTAATGGCTCGGATTAGGCCCCAAGCTATTGGATTCCGTTCAGGAGATTAAGGAGATATCCATGATAGAACCAAGAGATCCACAATTTGATCCAGTCATCGTTGCAGCAGCCAGAACCGCGGTCGGGAAAGCCAAGCGCGGCACATTGGTATCTGCCCGTCCGGAGACGCTGGCATCCGCCGTGATTCAGGAGCTTCTCGCCAGGGCAGGCAACTTGGATCCCCACCTGCTGGATGATTTATTGATCGGCTGCGCCTTCCCGGAAGGCGAACAGGGGATGAACATTGCCCGCACCATAGGTTTCCGGGCTGGCCTGCCGGTCGAAGTGCCAGCAGAGACCATCAACCGCTTCTGTTCCTCTGGCGTGCAAAGCATCGCCCATGCTGCTCAGGGCATTGCTGCTGGGTTTATTGATGCCGCCATCGCCGGGGGCGTCGAAGTGATGAGCATGGTGCCCATGACCGGCTATAAGTTCAGCCCCGATGCTACCCTGGCTGACGAGTATCCTGAAGCCTATACGCAAATGGGTCTTACGGCTGAGAACGTGGCTGAAAAATACCAGATCAGCCGGGAAGAGCAGGATGAATTCGCCCTGCAGAGCAACCTCAAAGCCCACCAGGCGGTTACCTCTGGCCGATTTGATCCGGAAATTGTGCCGCTGGAACTGGAAATCGTCACCCCCCAAGGAGCGCAGACCATCACATTCAAGCGCGATGAAGGCCCCCGCGGGGATACAAGCCTTGAGGTACTGGGAAAGTTACGACCGGCGTTTAAGCAGAACGGCACTGTCACCGCTGGCAACTCCTCTCAGATGTCAGATGGATCCGCCGGGGTGGTGATCATGTCGCGAGCCAAGGCTGAGGAGCTGGGCCTGAAACCACTGGCACGTTTTGTCAGCTATGCTGTTTGCGGCGTGCCGCCGGAAATCATGGGCATGGGCCCGGTCAGCGCTGTCCCTAAAGTGCTCCAGCGCGCAGAGCTCAGCCTGGATGATATCCAGCTAATTGAGCTTAACGAAGCATTTGCTTCCCAATCCCTTGCGGTCATTCAGGAATTGGGCCTTAAGCCAGAAATCACCAACGTGAACGGCGGAGCAATCGCCCTCGGTCATCCGCTTGGCTGTACAGGAGCCAAACTCTCAGTCCAGATGATCTATGAATTGAAGAGAAGGGATCTGGAGATTGGCTTGGTCACCATGTGCATCGGAGGCGGCATGGGCGCAGCAGCAATATTCCAGAATTTGGATTGACGTCTATCAGACGAAGGAGATATATATGGCAGAATATACCGTCAAAGAACTGGTCTTTAACCACGAGAAAGCGTTTATGCCCGAAAAAGCTGCCGGGCTGGAAGCTGTCATCCAGTACCACCTGACAGGCGATCAGGCGGGAGACTATATCATCACCATCAAGGATGACAAATGTTCCGTTGCTGAAGGCGTAGCAGATGATCCAGTCATGACCATGACCGCGGATGGGAGCTATTTCGGAGATGTCCTGCTGGGAAAAGCCGATGGCATGAAAGGCTTCATGGAAGGAAAACTGCAGCTGGCTGGTGACTTGAACCTGGCCATGAAATTGACCAGTTTCTTCAAAATGGGCGGGTAGTTCCACTAACACAGAGGATCCGGTGTCCCTTGAGGATGCCGGATCCTGTTCTTTGATAAATCAATACCACACCATTGGCGCGCTATTCCTTCCCTGGAATCGCCTTACCCTTCAAATTCTACGTCTTCCAGCTTATCCAGGATATCATCGTAGAGACTTTTGATGATCTCCCTGGTTCTTGCAACAACCTCGCCAACCGGGATCTGGATCTTCTCACTCTCATGGCGGAGTTTGGCTTCGATGCCGCCTTCCTTCAGAGCTCGTGAACCCACTGTCAGCCGGAGGGGAACACCTATCAAATCGGCATCATTGAATTTCACACCGGGGCTTTCATCCCTGTCGTCATAGAGCACTTCCACGCCGGCAGCGGTCAGATCCTGATATAGTTTCTCCGCAGCTTGTTTCACCTCGCCCCTCTCGTCCTTGCTCCCCCCCAGCTCCACCAGGTGCACTTCATAGGGAGCGACTGTGATCGGCATGATCAGACCATACTTGTCGTTGTATTCTTCAGCGATCGAGGCCAGGAGCCGGCCACTGCCAATTCCGTAGCTGCCCATCACAACTGGTTTTTCTTCACCGTCCGCATCCTGGAAGGTCGCTCCTACTGCCTCACTGTACCAGGTACCCAATTTGAAGATATTGCCAACCTCAACTCCCCGGACAGCCCTCATTGCCCCTCCGCAATCCGGACAGGCATCGCCATCCCGGGCAGCCGCGATATCAGTGATAATATCAGCTTCAAAATCACGGCCATAATTGACGTTTTTAAAGTGATACCCTTCCTGGTTGGCGCCAGCAACCAAGTTGGGCGATTCTGGAATCAGGTCATCCACAACCACGATGATATCTTTCAGCCCAACTGGAGATGCGTAACCCGGCACCGCGCCTGAAGCAGCGATCTCCTTTTCCTCTGCTGGCCGGAGGCTTTTCGCTCCCAGAGCGTTGGTCAATTTGGTCTCGTTCAGGTCCATATCACCGCGAACAATGGCGAAGACCAGTTTTTCCTCTTCGCCCTCGGCGGTCTGCATGGCAGCCATCACAAATACCGCTTTGGCGGTCTTGCTCTCGGGGATGCCCATGTATTCCGCCAGATCGGCGATGGTCTTCATTTCCGGTGTAGCTATCTTTTCCCGTTCCGCTGGCTCTTCCTGGGGTGATTTTACTTTCTGGAATTCTGCGATCTGCCTGTTGGCGGAGTAGCCGCAAGCGTCACAAAGCAGCAGGGTATCCTCCCCCATCGGGGAGAGATACATATATTCATGGGCTACATTCCCGCCCATCATACCTACATCCGATTTAACAGCGATCACCGGGAGCTTGCAGCGGCCAAAAATGTTGAAATAAGCCTGATAATGGCGGGCATATTGCAGATCCAGCCCCTCCCAATCCCGATCCAGGCTGTAGCTGTCTTTCATGGTAAATTCCCGGACACGGATCAGGCCGGCTCGCGGACGGGGATCGTCCCGCCATTTGGTCTGAATGTGATAAATTAACATCGGCAGCTGGCGGTAGGATTGGATCTCGTCCTTGATGATTGCCACCACGGCTTCCTCATGGGTCATGGCCAGTACCATGTCGCGCCCATTCCTGTCCAGGAAGCGTCCCATTTCCGGGCCTACTTTTTCCCAGCGGCCAGTTGCTTTCCAGATCTCCGCAGGATGGACAACCGGCATGGACATTTCCTGCCCACCGATCTTGTTCATTTCGTCCCGCATGATATTTTCAATTTTCGTCAGGGAGCGTTTTGCCAGGGGCATGGATGTGAAAATTCCTGCCGCAAGTTGCCGGATATATCCGGCTCTAACCAGCAGTTGATGGCTGAGTATTTCAGCATCTGATGGTGCTTCTCTTAACGTCTGGCTGAGTAAACTCGACATACGCATAGCATCTCTCCTCAATACAATTCCCCAAGGACCACTTGGCAGATTACAAAAAAAAGCTCCGGATTTTCAGCCCGGAGTTTAACACTCTTTATCCAAATATGCACAGCTCCACACGGACTAAATCCTCTCAGGATATAGTGTTGCTAG
>DRBO01000127.1 GCA_011039385.1 Chloroflexota bacterium
GCAAAATCAAGTCATTTTGGATTGAGGGTAGATATTAATTCAGCTTTATTCATCCGCGATCCTCCCTTAAGTTGCTTCTCTCAGGCAATATATGATGTCACCGCAGGCCATAGGTGAGATTGCTTCCCTTCACTATCGTTCTGGGCAGGCTGTCGTTCACTGCTTTCACTCCTCGCAATGACAGTGGTATTTTGACTTTGAATGAAACGAACTAGAGTTATCCATTTCTTATCAAAGTAAGAACCTACCCAGCCAAACCAGAAATTGGGGTTGTGATACCATAATGAAAAGCTGTTCAGGATCAGACCATGTTTCCAAATTCACGACTATTAAATCTTGCCAGAAAAAGCCGACCCTGGTTGATCCTGACGATCAGCCTGGGTTTTTTCTCCGGTTTGCTGACCATCTTCCAGGCTCGAGCTATCAGCCAGATCGTCAGCAAAGTTTTCCTGGATTCACAGGATCTCTTCAATGTGATGGAGCTCCTGCAGCTTACACTGGTTCTCTTCACCACCAGAGCGATCCTGGCCTGGGGCAGCAGCATCGGAGCCAAGACCATCGCCGTCCAAGTCAAGAGTCGAGTGCGTAAATTGCTTCTCAATAAATTGGAAGAATTGGGACCCGCTTATTTGCAGGGGGAACAAAGCGGGGAGATCAGCAATACCGTAGTTGAGGGAGTGGAAGCGCTGGATGCTTATTTCAGCCAGTACCTTCCCCAGCTGGTGCTTTCTGCACTGGTGCCAATCACCATCCTGATCTTCGTTTTTCCAATGGACCTGCTGTCAGGATTTGTGATGCTGGCGACAGCGCCCCTCATTCCTTATTTTATGTACCTGATCGGCAGCCAGGCCAAGATCATCACAGATCGGCAGTACGGCACGCTCAGCCGGCTGGCGGCGGGATTTCTAGACAGCCTGGGTGGATTAAAAACGCTTAAACTGTATAACCAGGCCAAAGCCCAGACTGAAAAGATCCGCCAGACCAGCGACCAATATCGCAAAACTACCCTGAAAGTTCTCCAGGTGACTTTTTTATCCGCCCTGGTTCTGGAGCTGCTGGCCACTCTCAGCACTGCGGTGGTGGCTGTGGAGATCGGTTTGCGGCTTCTATATTTCCGGGTCTCCCTGGAACAGGCCCTGTTCTTATTGATCATCGCCCCTGAGTTCTACATCCCCCTCCGGATGCTGGGGCTGCGTTTTCATGCTGGCATGGAAGGCCAGAGCGCAGCAGAACGTATTTTCCAGATTCTGGACAAAGAGCCACTCGTTAAAATTTCCTCCAGCCAGGTTCTCTCCAGCCCAGATCTGGCCAATATTAAAAAGCTAGCTCTAGATGATGTCAGTTTCAGCTATCCCGGGCAGCGAGGGTTCGCGTTAAAGGAGATCTCATTCCAGATCAACCGGGGAGAACAGATCGCCCTGGTAGGAGCCAGCGGGGCTGGAAAAAGCACCCTGGCCAACTTGCTGCTGGGATTTTTCCCTCCCGGTGAGGGAGAGATCATGGTCGATGGGACTCCCCTTGCCGATCTGGATCTGAAGGAATGGCGGAGACAAATAGCCTGGGTGCCCCAGAAACCCAATTTGTTCCAGGATACGATCGCCGCCAATATCCGCCTAGCCCAACCGGTGGCGAGCGACGGCGCTGTGGCTGCAGCGGCTTCCGCTGCCCACCTGGCCGACTTCATCGAGTCCCTCCCGGAGGGTTACCAGACCCGGATCGGCACAGGTGGCGCCCGCCTGTCAGGCGGGCAGGCACAGCGCCTTGCCTTAGCACGGGCATTCCTGAAGAACTCACCCATCCTGCTGCTGGATGAACCTACCTCGCAGCTTGACCCAGTCACTGAATCCCAGCTGGCGGATGCAACCCGGGCCTTAATGGCCGGCCGGACCGTGATCACTATCGCCCACCGATTAAATACAGTTTTCCAGGCTGACCGGATACTGGTCCTGCACGAAGGTGAGATCGTCGAATCAGGCACTCACCAGGAATTAATGGCTGGGGGCAGTTATTACAAGGACCTGGTCCAGGCTTACACCGGCTTCCAGGTGTCCGACAATGATGATGGTACTATTTTTGAGTCTGCTCATCCTTCTCCATCTCCCGTCCTCGGTCCTCCGTCCCTTTTCCCGCCCCTGTCCTCCGTCTCCAGTCCTCCGTCTCTCTTTCCTCCCCAGTCTTCCGTCTTCGGTCTTCCGTCAGATAGTCTTCCTTCCCAGAGTTCACTTGCGGTGGAAGGATCCGCTCCTGGAAAGGGAAATATCTTTCAGCGCTTGTTATCCTTTTTCAAACCCTATCTCCGCGAAGTCCTTGCCTCGGCCGCGCTGGGCACGCTGACCATCGCCTCCAGCATTGCCTTGATGGGCACTTCATCCTGGATCATTTCCATGGCTGCCCTGCACCCCAACGTAGCCGTACTTCAAGTGGCTATTGTAGGCGTGCGTTTCTTTGGCATTTCCCGGGGAGTGAGCCGCTACCTGGAAAGGCTGGTATCCCATAACCTGACTTTTAAGATCCTGACCCGGCTGCGGGTCTGGTTTTATGAATCCCTGGTCCCTCTGGCGCCAGCCCGGCTGATGGCATTCCGGTCCGGGGATCTGTTGAGCCGGATCATATCCGATATTAAAACCCTGGAAGATTTTTATATACGCTCGATCGCTCCCCCAATCGTGGCTGTCCTGGTCGGTACAGGGACCGGTATATTCTTATATCAATACCAGCCTGTCTTCGGATTGGTATTGGGAGGCTTATTCCTGGTCAGTGGTTTGTTGATCCCCTTGCTGATTCGCTGGTTGGCTGATAAACCCGGGCGGGCTTTGGTAAAAGAACGGACTGAACTTACCGGGAATCTGGTGGATTTTGTGGGCGGCCTGCCCGATCTGTTGGTATTTGGCCAAACCGGAGAAAAACAGAAACAGATCCAGGACTTGGACCAGAAATACCATAAAGCCCAGCTGCGGCTGGCCCGCATCAGCGGCCTGAATGCCGGGTTATTGATCTTCTTCAGCAATCTGGGGATGTGGCTGGTATTGATCCTGGCCATTCCACTGGTCCGGTCCGGGGAAATCCCGGGAGTGATGCTGGCTGCCCTGGCCTTGATCACCCTGAGCGCCTTTGAAGCCGTGCAGCCCCTGCCCCAGGCCATGGAAACCCTGTCCAGCTCTCTGATCTCAGGGAGACGACTGTTTGAGGTGCTGGATGCTGAGCCGGCCGTGGTCGATCCCGAGGTTCCCCAGGCCTTTCCGGGAGAGGTCTCTATTCAGGCCAAGGGCCTGGAATTCACCTATCCCGGATCTAAAATACCTGCCCTGAAAGATATCGATTTTGAACTCGAGGGAGGAAAAACCATCGCCATTGTTGGTCCCAGCGGGAGCGGGAAAACCACCCTGGGCAATTTGCTGCTCCGTTTTTGGGGGGATTATCAGGGACAGATAACTGTCGGTGAAAAAGGAATCTCACTAGCTTCCCTCAACCAGGAAGAAATCCGGCGCCAGATCAGCGTCATCTCCCAGGGAGATTACCTGTTCCGGGATTCGATCCAGAATAACATCGCCCTCGGCAATCCAGGGGCAGATCTGGAGAGTATCATCCAGGCAGCCAAAAAGGCCCACATCCATCAGATGATCGAAGGGCTGCCGGAAGGGTATGAATCCCGGATCGGGGAACGATCCCAGGGGTTCAGCGCCGGGGAAGCCCAGCGGATTTCGATCGCCCGGGCTGTTTTGAAAGATGCTCCGCTGTTTTTGCTGGATGAGCCTACCGCCAACCTGGACCCGGTGACTGAAAAAGCCTTCCTGGATATACTGTTCGGGATCCTGGAAAACAAAACCGCCATTTTGATCACCCACCGCCTGGTCGGATTGGAAAATGTCGATCAGATCCTGGTTCTGGTGGGGGGAGAGATCCTTGAGCGGGGAACGGAAAAAGAACTGCTGGAACGGAATGGTTATTACCGACAGATGTGGGCTTCGCAGAACCGCATCCTGGCCTATTGATCCAAATCGAGCCTGACCAGGGTGAGATCGAAGAATCCTGGAATCACCTGCAACTTTCCTGTAAAATTAACATATAGTAACATCCTGCCGCTTGATAGCAGGGTGCCCTGCCCTCAAATTCACAGGAAAAATATCCTGCAAGGAGTATCTATCAATGAGATTCCAATCTGAACTTTTAGCCCTGCTGGTGATCCTGGTATTTGCTGCCCTGCTGCTGCTGGCGATTCGAGCATCTCGAAAGCAGGCTGCCGAAAAAACCCATCAGGCTTTAACCCTTGGTTATGAAGAAGTGACCTCACGCCCCTCGCAGCTGATCCGCCGGGCAGAATCGCTCTACAAGCTGGCGGAATATCAATCGATCCAGATCGATCAGGTTTTTTCCAAACGAGACGGGAATCAGGAATTTTTCATTTTCGATATCAGCGATACCAACAAAGATGATGGTGATCTGGGATCCGAGGTCTTTGGCGTGATCTCCAGCCAGCTGGCCCTGCCCCATTTCTCATTGACCACGCTGCCTGGATTTGACAGCGGCTCTCTGATAGGCGGGCTCATGGAAAGTCTGCTGAATAAAGTCCTGTCGGTCGCGGAAAAATATCACGGCCTGAAAAGGATCGAACTTCCCGACAGGCTGGATTTCGACCAACAGGTGATAGTCTTTGGTAAAGACCAGGCGGCAGTCAGTGATCTGCTGGAAGGGGTCGATCTCCGTTCGATCACCAGGATCGCGACCCCGGTCCATATCACCGGAGTGGATGATTTCCTGACGGTAGATTTCAGCCAGATGGGTTCTTTTAAAGATCCGCAATATGATTTGATTGCCCAGCATGGGGAATTCACCCGGATTGCCCGCTACTTTATGAACTAATACCGGAACCATGGTTCGAGCCACCCGCAGCAACAGAATCAAGAAGAGAAGAGGAAAAGGAGCGTACTATGCCCAGACAGAAAAGAATTTACTATCTTATCCTGCCCATCCTGGCCCTTGCGCTGGCCGTTCTGGCCTGCAGCGGAGGATACAGCACCACATCAAAGCTGAGCGGCAACTCCGGTGAGGTTCGGGTTAAGACAGGCGAAGCAGACGGTACGGATTCCACCAGCGTGGAGCTGAACGAGGACTGGATGCGGGATCGTGTTTTCGTCACGGCAACCTTAAGCCTGGAAGCTGGCACCTGCCAGGCCACCCTGTTCGGGGAAGAAGGCACCGCCCTTGTGCTGGATGCCGCAGCCGGAAGCCCTGCCCAGGCCTCGGGCGACCTGGTGACGGATGGCTTTGGTGAAGTGGATCTGGAGACCAACTGCCAGGGGGCCGCGAACCTGGAGCTGCTGATCAACTTCACGCTTAGATAATAAGTTTCAGGTGGGGATGGAGTCCATTCCAAACCTACCGGGACGAAGTCCTTTTTTTGGGACTTCGTCCATCTATTTAAAAAGAACTTTTTTTAAGTTATTCTTAATAGAAATCTTATAAAATAGCCATATCAGGGATGTTACAATAGTATTATCAGGTTAAGTACAACACCAAAAGGAGAAAGCATGACCGAGAAAAAGGGAATATTTA
>DRBO01000053.1 GCA_011039385.1 Chloroflexota bacterium
CACGGCAGAGATCATGATGCTGATCTCATTGACCATGCCCACTGCCGTAATCACCGAATCAAGTGAAAACACGATATCCAGCAGCATGATCTGGAAGACAACTCCAGCCAAAGAAGCGGCGACTTTCTGAGAGGCATGGCCCTCTTCCCCTTCCAGGCGTTCGTGGATTTCGAAGGTGCTCTTTCCCAGCAGGAATAAGCCACCAACGATCAGGATCAAATCCCGGCCAGAGATTTGATTTGAAAAGACGCTGAACAGGGGCGCTGTGAGCTGGATCAACCAGGATATGGACAATAAAAGCAAAATCCTGGTGATCATTGCCATTGCCAGACCAAGCTGGCGTCCAGTTTTCTGCTGGTCCTTGGGGAGCTTGCCAGCGAGAATGGAGATGAATATGATGTTATCAATGCCCAGTACGATTTCAAGCGCGGTCAGGGTTAACAGGGCAATCCAGCTTTCAGGTGATGTGATCCATTCCATGTGAGGTATCCTTTCCTAAACCCTTTCTGGTTTTTCAAATTGCGATATTGTGTACGTATTCCCAATAATTAAGTTTCAGACCAGGGCGCTTGCAAAGACTTCCAGGGGGTGCAGCGCCACCCGGTCAGTTGTATGGGCGATCTGCTCCCTGCAGGAGGTGCCGGAAGCACAGATGATTGTCTCCTGTCCAGCTTCCCGGATTTTAGGCGCCAGGCCCATTTCGGCAATCTCCAGGGAAAGCTGGTAGTGTTCCTTTTCGTATCCAAATGCGCCGGCCATACCGCAGCAGCCCGCTTCAATTTGTGTTACTGAGCTGCCGGGGATACTGCCCAATAGTTCCAGAGTGCTTTCAGTGCCGAAATTGGCTTTTTGCTGGCAGTGACCGTGATAGAGGATCTGGCGCGGCTTATGGTCAAACTTAAATTGGGCTCGGCCGGCTTTAATTTCCTGGAGCAGAAAATCTTCCGCAAGCATGGATTGCGCTGCGACCTTGCGGGCTGCGTCTCCGGGGACCAGGTCCAGATATTCCTTGGTTAACATCACCACCACGCTCGGTTCGCAGCCAATTATCGGGATACCTTCTTCTGCATAAGGAATGAGCAGATCCAGGTTTGTCTTTGCCAGAGAGCGAGCTTTATCCAAAACGCCTTTTGAATAGGCAGGTCGTCCGGAATCTACCTTGCCCTCGAGCACGATCAAAACCAGGCCGGCTTTTTCAAAGATCCGGACCAGAGCCTGGCCGATGTGGGGGTAGTTATATTCCAGATAGGTATCGTAAAAGAAAACCGCCCTGGATGTCGCTGGGTTTTCTTTCTGGCCCTGATTTTGTGAGTACCAGCGGGTAAAGGTTTGCCGCGCATATGCGGGAAATGACCGATCCGGATGAACCCCCAGCCAGGAGATCACTCTGGATAGAGGGGAGTTCAATATCAGGTTGACCAGAGGGGAAAATGGTTGGGCCAGCCTGTTGATCCCGGCGATATTGGCAAAAAACCAGCTCCTAAAAGGGATGCCGTGGGCTTGGTAATAGTGGTAAAGAAATTCTGCTTTCAACTTGCTCATATCCACAGCAGAGGGACATTCAAACATACAGGCCTGGCAGGAAAGGCATAAATCCAGCGTTTGATAGAGCTCAAGTGAGGTCAGCCCCTCCGGCCCCAACTTACCGCTCACTGCAGCCCGCAGGATATTTGCCCGCCCCCGGGTGCTGTGCTGTTCATCTCGCGTAGCTTGAAAAGAGGGACACATCACGCCGTCATCCAGCTGACGGCAAACCCCTGCGCCATTGCACATTTCTACTGCCCTGTCAAACCCCTGGTTTGATTCAAAGCTCAATAGAGTTTGTTCAGGCTTGTAGAGGGCCTGGTAATCCGGTCCATAGCGCAGAAGATCTGACTGGTCCATTTCAGGGGGATTGATGATCTTGCCTGGGTTGAGGAGATAATCTGGATCGAATATTTCTTTCACTTCCTGAAAAGCCCGGGTTAGCTCCGGGCCGAAGAGCTGGCGGGAAAATTCGCCCCTGGCAATACCTTCCCCGTGTTCACCGCTGGTTGTTCCCCCGAACTTGATCACCAGGTCCAGCGATTTTTCTGCCAGGGTCCTCATTTGTTTAACCCCCTCGGCGGTTTTCAGGTTGACCTGGGGCCGGATATGCAAACATCCCGCGCTGGCGTGGGCATAAAAGGCTGTCTCTCCAACACCGATCTCTGCCGCGAATTCCTGAAGTTCGCTAACGTAAGCAGACAGGTGCTCCACCGGGACAGCAGAGTCTTCAATAAAAGTCGTAGGCTTGGCATCTCCGCGCATGCTCAGCAGGATGCCAAGACCTACCTTGCGGGCTTTCCAGATCTTTTCCTGTTCTTCTGGCTCAAGCAGCGCGGATATGGGTCCCAGGCCTGCCAGGTGATCCTTCTTGGCAGTGAGCGCGTTGAGATTTTCCCCTTGATATTCTACAGCCAGAACTGCCCCGGGATCTCCCTGGATAGCTCTTAATAAGGGTTCGTAGGCCGAGTTGGCCCGGGCCAAGCGGATGAGCATGCGATCGATCAACTCCACGGCGCTTGGGGAGGATTCCAAAATTTGAGGAACACATGCCAGGGCCGCTCGCAGTTCGTTAAAGTGGATGATATATAGAACTTGGTGTTTGGGAATTGGTACCAATTTTAGCTTAACCGCAGTCATGATTCCCAGCGTGCCTTCAGCCCCGGCCAGCAGTACTGCTGGATTCAGCCCTTGCTGGTTGGCAAGGGATCGCAGGTTGTACCCAGCCACGTTGCGGAAGGTTTTTGGGAAGTTGGAGGAAATCTCAGATTGGTAGCGTTTGAGGAGTGCGGGAATTTCCCTGTAGATTTTGCTTTCCAGGGTATTTCTGTCTTGAAGATCGGTTAACTCAAGTTCTGAACGGCTCTTGAATCGGGCAAGAGAGGCATCGGAAAGAACGGATTCCGTTTCCAGTAGATGGTCGTGGGCCATCCCGTAGATGATAGAATGGGCACCCGTTGCGTTATTACCGATGACGCCGCCCACTGTTGCTCGATCAGCACTGGCGGGATCCGGGCCAAAAACCAATCTGTCAACGGCCAATTGACGGTTGAGAGATCCCAGGACCACACCAGGCTGGACTTCAACGGTTCTCTCCTGGGGACTGTATGCCAGAATTTGGTCCATATAGCGGGAGAAATCCAGGATCAGCGCTTCACCAATGGCCTGCCCGGCCAGGCTGCTTCCCCCGCCACGGGGAAGAACGGGAACCTGGTATTTTCCGGCAATTTCCACCGCGGCTGCTACCTGGCTGGTGTCTTTTGGCCAGGCCACACTAACTGGCATGATTTGATAAATGCTCGCATCCGTGCTGTAGAGGGTACGGGTGATCTTGTCCCCAGCGCAGGGGATACCTGCCTGGTTGAGATCATTGATCAGGGCACTGATAACGCCATTAAAGGGGCTTGCTTTGCGCATGACGGTAGTATACCAAAGAACTCATCCGGATTAAAAACCAGGCCTTCTTTCCCCCCTGCGCTGAATATCCACGAAGAAAGAGTGCTATAATTTTTTATATTGTTGATCAATTGCCGTCCAAGGAGAGTGTATGTCCGACCAGCGGGATGGAAGTAAAATCCGCGATGAGTTCCGGCGCTGGGAACAAGAAACGCTCCAGGCCAGCCTTGATCGCTTTCCCGAACGACGCAGCCAGTTCATTACCACATCATCGGAACCGATTAATCGGCTTTATACGCCTGTAGACCTGGAAGGGAAGGATTACCTGGAACAAATTGGCTATCCAGGCCAATATCCCTTTACGCGCGGTGTGCATTCCACAATGTACCGCTCCCGCCAGTGGACCATGCGGATGTTTGCCGGTTTTGGCACAGCCGAGGAGACAAACCAGCGCTTCAAGTACCTTTTCGAACAAGGACAGACCGGTCTCTCAGTGGCATTTGATATGCCCACTTTGATGGGGTATGATACCGATGCGCCCGAAGCAGAAGGTGAGTTTGGACGCTGCGGAGTGGCAATTTCCTCGTTAAGGGATATGGAGACATTGCTGCAAGACCTGCCGCTGGACCAGATATCAACCAGCATGACCATTAACTCTCCGGCAGCGGTGATCTGGGCCATGTACCTTGCGGCAGCAGAAAAACAGGGCGTCGATAAATCACAGTTGAGAGGGACGATCCAGAACGATATCTTGAAGGAGTATATCGCCCAGAAGGAATATATCTTTCCCCCCGAGCCATCCATGAGACTGGTTACCGATACTATCGCCTACGGCTCTGAAAAGGTTCCGCTGTGGAATACGATCAGTATCTCTGGTTACCACATCCGTGAGGCAGGAGCTACTGCTGTTCAGGAGCTGGCTTTTACTATAGCAGACGGGTTGGAATATGTGCGCTGGGCGCTGGACAGGGGATTGGATATTGATGATTTTGCGCCCAGGTTGTCCTATTTCTTCAATGCCCATAATGATTTTTTTGAAGAGATCGCAAAATACCGGGCTGCACGCAGAATCTGGGCCAGAGAAATTCGGAACACCTTTGGTTCAAAGGATCCGCGCTCCTGGCTGATGCGCTTCCATACGCAGACAGCTGGTGTTTCTTTAACCGCTCAGCAGCCTGAAATCAACATTGTCCGCGTGGCCATCCAGGCCTTGGCCGCGGTTCTGGGAGGCACTCAATCTCTGCATACCAACAGTATGGATGAAGCACTGGCACTGCCATCCGAACACGCGGTCACCGTTGCCTTGCGGACACAGCAAATTATCGCTGAAGAGTCCGGCGTGGTGAATACGGTCGATCCTTTAGGCGGAGCCTATTTCCTGGAATCATTGACTGATAAAATGGAAGCCCAGACATACGAGTATTTTGATAAAATAGAAGCTCTGGGCGGTGTTTTGCCAGCCATTGAAAGAGGTTTTTTCCAGGGTGAAATATCAGATTCAGCCTACCGTTATCAGCGGGAGATCGATCAAGGTATCCGCAAAGTGATCGGTGTGAACGCTCATAAAGATCATAAAGACCCTGAAATCCCGCTGCTTCAAATGGATCCAGAGGGTTTTCGAAATCAGGTCGATCGCCTGGATCAACTGCGGCGGGAACGAGAACCGGGAAGGGTAGGTCAAGCCCTGGACCGTCTGCGGATTGCCTGCCAGGGGACAGAAAATACCATGCCCTACATCCTCGACGCTGTTCATGCCTATGCTACGCTGGGTGAAATCATCGATGTGATGAAAGAGGTATTTGGTGTGTATCGGGAAGAAAATTGGATCTAAAGGACTTAATCATGAATGACCTAAAGTTTAAACCGCTTGAGGAGTTATCCTACGAGGAAGCGCTCCAGGAATTAGAGGAACTCGTTAAGA
>DRBO01000131.1 GCA_011039385.1 Chloroflexota bacterium
AGAAAAAATCAGGATGGTCGCTTATCCAAAACTGATCCAAATAAATACTCCGGGATTCACCGGTGATTTTTCACTACTGCTGTCAAACAACCACTCCACAGGTGGAACATGTTTTGGCGATTCAGGAGGTCCAAACTTCCTGAATGACACCAATATTGTAGCTGGAGTGACTTCTTTCGGACTTAACGGAAATTGCGCCGGTACCGGTGGTGTTTTCAGAATGGATCGTCAGGATGTACTAGATTTTGTGGAACCATTCCTGGGGAAAAATAAATAGCACATCGATAATTAGCCTTCAAAAAAGAGCTGGGCGGCATCGTCCAGCTCTTTTTTATTAAACGTTATCTAGATCCATTCCTCCCTTCTCTTTGCAACTCCCAGCCCTGATTCACGTATAATAAGAGTAAGCTAAATTCTGAAATCATCAAGGAGTTCTCCATGTCTGAAAACAACACCCCTGCCCCTGAGGGTATCCCAACCCCATCCCACAGGCCCCGCTCGCGGTCATTCTTCTGGCCCATCCTGCTCATCAGCGTCGGCGTCCTGCTCCTGCTCAACAACCTGGGCGTCGTGGCCTGGAGCACCTGGAACCTGATCTGGCGCTTCTGGCCCCTGGTCCTGATCGCCATCGGGATCGATGTGCTCTTCGGCCAGCGCTCGGCCCTGGGCGCGATCCTCAGCGCCCTGCTGGTGCTCTCCATCCTGGCTGTCATCGCCGTAGCGGTCTTCTTCACCGACCAGCTGCCCCTCATCAGCCGCTATGCGGAAAACACGCCCTGGGAGACCGCTCACATCGAGCACGCCCTGGGGGATTTCGAAGCCGCCGAGGTCTTCATTGACTATACCAGCCTGCCCGGGAACCTCTACGCGCTTGAGGATTCCGACTATTTGATCGAGGGCGACCTGGCTTACCAGGGCGAGCTGGTCTTTGAGGTCGACCAGCGCGGCTCCACCGCGGAGGTCACCCTGGATTCCCGCTATACCGGCACCTGGACTGGGTTCCAGACCAGCCCGCACGCCGAGTGGGAGATCGGCCTTTCCCCGCAGATCCCCCTGGAAATTACCCTCGACAGCGGTTCCGGGAGCTGCCTTTTCGATCTCTCAGAGCTGATGGTGGAGGATTTCTTCCTCGACAGCGGCTCGGGGTCCGTTCACTTGATCCTGCCTGAAGGCCAGTCCTTTGACTTCCAGCTGGACAGCGGCTCGGGCAGCCTGCGGATTGACCTCCCCCAGGACAGCGGGGTGCGGGTGGTGCTGGATTCCGGCAGCGGTTCTTTCCATCCCGGAGGGGAGTTTGGCCTGGTCAGCGGCGAGCGCAGCGGTGACGGCGTCTGGGAATCTGTGAATTACGACGAAGCCGATTTCAGGATTGAGATGACCATCGACCAGGGATCGGGATCGATTACCTTTAAATAAGGGATTTCAAGCCCATATTCCCTATGGACTGAAGTCCTCAGCAGGGTCAGCGCTGAGCGCTGACCGAACGTCCCCCACCGGGGACGTTTTTGCATTTCTTGTAAAGAGGGTGAATTTGTGTCTCGCGAGAATTCAAGAACAGACGGATATTAAAACGTCGGCGTGAGTCGACGTTTGGCCATTCAGCTGCGGTTGCTGGATGGACCTTCTCGGGATTTCAATCCCTTATTCCCTATGGACTGAAGTCCCTAACTCACTTGGCAACAGTTTGATAAGCGCCTAACCGTGTTATCATTCTCAAGGCAATTTCCATTTTATCGAGGAGACTCCCCATGTCCAATCCGGTCACAACTAAGATCGTCTGGCAAGCCATTGAAAAGGAATTATTCGCTGTCCTGGGCATGGTGACCTCAAAGGGGGAAGCCAGGACCGTGGGGATCGTTTACCTGGTCCAGGGCCGCAAGTTCTACATCGGCACCGGGCTCAAGACCTGGAAAGCCCGCCACATCGCGGCCAACCCGGCCGTTTCCATGACCATCCCCATCGCCAGGCGGGTTCCCATCGCGCCCTGGGTCAGGATTCCCCAGGCCACGATCACCTTTTCTGGGACAGCCCGGATCATCCCCGGGGTAGAAGCCCCCCGGGATCTGCTCCAGCTGGTTTTCCGCCACAAGGCAGATGATGAGGTCTTTATGAAGGATACCTGCCTGATCGAGGTCACTCCCCAGGGAGATTTCCTCACCTACGGGATCGGCATCCCCCTGATCAAAATGCGAGAACCTGAGCTGGCACGGGGCCGCGCACCCGTATCAATTGAAGATTGAAAAATGAAAATTGGATCTTCACGATGCGAAAGACCGGGTAAAAGAGACCCGAAATGACTTGCTCTACGAGGAACCGGGGTGAAGAGGTCGGTTTTCCCCGGTTGGTTGCCAAACAGCCTGGATGCCTCCCCGGGGACGGGTCTGCGAGTATATTTGTTTATGCGCCAACGCCCGCCCTCGGGCGTTGCAGTGCTAACTAATTATCGGTCCTCGGTCAGGGTGTGAAGCACCCCACCGTTCAAGCCCGCAGGGCTTCACTTACCCCATCCTGCCGGTGATGTAGGATTCAGTCAGATCGTGGTCCGGGTTGGTGAATAACTGTTCCGTGGGATTGAACTCGATCAGCTCCCCCAGCCAGAACAAACCCGTGCGATCGGAAACCCGGGCCGCCTGCTGCATGTTGTGGGTCACGATCACGATCGTGTAGCGCTCCCGGAGCTCGCGGATCAGTTCCTCGATTTTCCGGGTGTCGATCGGATCCAGCGCCGAGCAGGGCTCATCCATCAGGATCACCTCGGGTTCAACAGCCAGGACCCGGGCAATACACAGGCGCTGCTGCTGCCCAAGGGATAAACTGAAAGCATTCTCGTTCAGCTTGTCTTTGACCCCTTCCCACAAGGCCGCCCTGCGCAGGCTTTTTTCCACCCTCTCGCTGAGTTCCCCTTTATCCCCCGCCCTCCCCAGGACCCTGGGGCCGTAGGCCACATTATCAAAGACGGATTTGGGGAAGGGATTGGGTTTCTGGAACACCATGCCCACCTTTTGGCGCAGGACTGCCAGGTCCATCTCCTCGCTGTAAATATCCATTCCTTCCAACAGCACTGTACCCTCCACACGGGCACCGGGAATGGTGTCATTCATGCGGTTCAGGCAGCGCAAAAAAGTGGACTTGCCGCAGCCTGAGGGTCCGATCAAAGCCGTCACCCGCCGCGGCAGGATATCCATCTCGATCTGACTCAGCGCCAGCGAAGTCCCGTAATAAAAATCTAAATCCCTGATTCTAAAAGCAGGCTGTCCTTCCACCATAACGAGAATTATATACCATTCCCCCGTTTTTCTCATTTGCCAGCGTAAATCATCTCCAAGGAAGAGCATACTTGTTACCCGAACCCTTTCACCATATAATCTTTGTGATGAAGACCCGCTGGCTGGCAATTATCTTGTTGTTTTGCATGCTGATCGCACAATCCAGTTGTGCCGGTCATGCTTCTCCATCTGCTGAGAAATCCACTCACCTGGGAACCATCGAAAATAAAGGCTCAGACACCATTGTCAACCTGGCGCTGGCCTGGGCTGAAGAATACCAGACCATCCATCCTGAGGTCCACCTGTCCGTGACCGGGGGAGGGTCCGGAACCGGCATCGCGGCCTTGATCAACGGCACAGTGGATATCGCCAACGCCTCCCGCCAGATCAAGGAAGAAGAGCGGGAAAGTGCCCTGGCCAACGGCACCGAGCCGGTCGAATTCATCATCGCCCGGGATGCGATCGCGGTGATCGTCCACCTTGACAATCCCGTTGACTACCTTACCCTGGAGCAGATCTCGGACATCTACAGTGGAAAGATCAGCAACTGGTTGGAAGTTGGCGGCGAAGACAGGCCTATCGTTCGCCTCTCCCGTGAAACCAACTCTGGCACCCATGTCTATTTCCTGGAAAAGGTCATCCGCCTGGGCGAGAAGGAGAATACCACCCTGTTCTCCAGGGACACCCTGCTGCTGCCTTCCTCGGAAGGCATTAGCGCTGAGATCAGGCAGAATCCCAACGCCATCGGCTATGACGGGTTGGGGTATGTCACAGAGGAGATGAAAGTCATTGGCGTGGCCACTGCTCCTGGAGGGGACTATATCTTCCCTTCCCAGGCAACGGTTAACAGCGGAGAGTATCCGATCGCCAGGGATTTATATATGTACACTAACGGCCAGCCAGAAGGCATGATCGCCGATTACCTGGCCTGGATCCTGTCGCCTGACGCGCAGAGTATCGTCACTGAGTTGGGCTTTGTGCCCATCAAACAATAGAAGGTTACCTTGAAAGTACAAGCTCGTAAACAGCCTTTCCTGAAGGAATTCACCATCACCACCCTGATCAAGATTGCCGGGTATTCTGCCATCTTGTTTGTGGTTATGATCTTTTTATTCCTGCTGCTGGAAGGCCTTCCCGCTCTCCGCCAGGTGGCGCTGGACAGCTTGCTTTCGGACCGCTGGTATCCGGTTGAGGATCATTTTGGGATCCTCCCCCTGCTGGGTGGTTCCCTGTTGATCACACTGGGAGCTACGCTCATCGCCGTACCATTTGGCATCGGCACGGCGGTCTTCCTGTCTGAAATAGCCCCCCGTTGGCTGAGGGAGATCCTGAAACCACTGGTGGAAGTGCTGGGCGGCTTACCCTCGGTTGTGCTGGGTTTCCTGGGCATGCTGGTTCTTTCTCCCTACCTGAGGGTCCTCCTGGATCTGCCCACCGGTTTGAGCGCCCTGGCCGGGGCGGTCCTGCTGGGAGGAATCGCCATCCCCACAGTGGTCTCGGTAGCCGAAGACGCCCTGGATGCTGTCCCCAAATCCTACCGGGACGCATCCCTGGCCATGGGTGCTACGGAATGGCAGACCATCTGGCGAGTGACCCTGCCAGCTGCCAGCTCCGGGGTGTTGACAGCCATTATGCTGGGAGTTGGCCGGGCCATCGGGGAAACCATGACCGTGATGATGGTCACCGGGAACGCCCCCGTTCTCCCCCGGGGATTGCGGGATTTCCTTTCACCGGCGAGAACCATGACCGCCACCATCGCGGCCGAGATGGGTGAGGTAGCCAACGGCAGCACGCACTATCATGTTCTGTTCTTGATCGGCATCTTATTATTCCTGATCTCTCTGGTGGTGAATGTCATCGCTTCAGCAGTGGTATTCCGCCAGAAGAAGCGTCAGGACAGGATTTTGTCTTAACAATGAAAGCAGATATCCGCCAGTTCAAACAACGCCTGGGATTCAGCCTGTTGACAGCGATGGCAATTTTGACAGTCATCCCCATCGTGGCTGTGGTCATCTATATCCTGGTCCTGGGGATCCCG
>DRBO01000125.1 GCA_011039385.1 Chloroflexota bacterium
CCAGGAAGTCTACAAGACGTTACTGAAGAATTACAGGCATACCCGCAGATCAGCTACCTCGCCCTTGCGATTGGCGAGATGGACATTCTGATTTCCATCAGGGCCAAAGAACTCGATGAGCTGTATGAATTTGTGATAGAAACTATCGGGAAAATTCCCGGTGTTCGCCATACCAAAACCTTTCCCCTTCCCGCACAGATTAAAGATATAACCTCCTGGCTTCCCCTGGAGGGTATTAATGATAAAGACAAATGATCACAAGCAGGATCATGTCTTTCAGAGGAGCAATTAATGAGCGCTGAAACAAAATCACCAGCAAAGAACAAACCGCTGCCCACGCAGGCCCAGGTAGTGATCATAGGCGGAGGTGTAATTGGCTGCAGTATTGCTTACCATCTCACAAAACTTGGTTGGAAAGATGTGATCTTGCTGGAAAAGGCCCAGTTAACTGCCGGAACCACCTGGCACGCTGCCGGGTTGGTCGTAACGCCAAGTGGAGATGAGCTGAGCGTGGAGCTTTCTACCTACACAGTTGATCTGATCAAGTCCATTGAAAAAGAAACCGGTCAGGCAACTGGTTTCAAAGATATTGGTTATCTTCAATTAGCCTGCACGCCCGATTGGCTGGAAGAAAGGCGTCGGATGGCAGTAGCAGCCCGCAGATTAGGGGTCAATTACCAGGAAATCTCCCCCAAAGAAGTCAAAGAAATGTGGCCGCTGGCCAATACTGACGATATCATCGCCGGGTTTTTCACTCCCGAAGACGGCAGGGTGAATCCTGTCGACTTTACCATGGCCCTGGCAAAAGGCGCCCGAATGGGCGGCGCAGAGATTTATGAAGATACCGAAGTGATTGGAATCAATCAAAAGAATGGGTGCGTAACTGGCGTGATCACACCCAGAGGAGAAATCACAGCCGAGATCGTTGTAAACTGCGCTGGTTTGTGGGGGCGAGAAGTTGGGAAAATGGCAGGCGTGAATGTGCCCTTGCAGGCTGCCGAACACTATTACCTGCTAACAGAACCTATCGAGGGCGTCCACCCAGATCTACCGATCATCGAGGACTTTGGCCGCTATTCCTATTTCAGAGAAGAAGTGGGGGGACTCCTGGTTGGATTCTTCGAACCCGTTGCTGGTCCCTGGGCTACCAACGGCATTCCCAAGGATTTCGCATTCGGTGAACTGAAACCCGATTGGGATAGAATGATGCCCTATATTGAGATTGCCATGGAGCGCATCCCTATTTTAAGGGATACCGGTATCCATAAGTTCTTCTGTGGGCCAGAAAGTTTTACACCCGACGGCGGCCCGCTACTGGGCGAGGCTCCAGAATTAAAGAATTTCTTCGTCGCAGCCGGATTGAACTCACTTGGCATTCTGCAGGGCGGCGGGGTTGGGAAAATCATGGCCCAGTGGATCGTGGATGGGTACTGTCCGGTCGAATCCCTGGACATCGACATCGCCCGCTGTTTCAAGTTCCAGGGCAACCAGCACTACCTGACCGATCGAACAGTGGAAACCCTGGGATTGCAGTACCAATTGATCTATCCCAATTTTGCTAATGAAACCGCCAGGGATCTGAGGAAAACTGCCTTGCATGACCGCTTTGCGAAAGCCGGCGCGTTCTTCACTGAAGGAATGGGCTGGGAGATTCCCGACTGGTTTGCACCAGAAGGTAAAGAAGCCAAAATCGAAGCTTACTCCTGGGGTCGGCAGAACTGGTTTGGGTACCTGGCTGAAGAACATAAGGCCTGCCGTGAGGATGTCATCCTGATGGATCTGACCTCAATGTCCAAGATCTTTGTCCAGGGATATGATGCGGAAAAGGTTTTGAATAAGATTTGCGCCAACGATGTCGCTGTCCCGGTCGGAAAGGTTGTTTACACCCAATGGCTTAATGAGCGGGGAGGCATGGAGGCTGATCTTACTGTCACGCGCCTGGCAGAAGACAAATATCTCATCATCAGCGCAGGGGATTTCTACACACACGACATGCTATGGTTGAAGAAATATATACCCGCAGACGCTCACGCCTTTGTCACCGACATGACTTCGGCCTACACATTGCTGAACATCCAGGGTCCCAAATCCCGGGAATTGATCCAAAGGCTCACAACTGCAGATGTCTCTAAAGAGGCTTTCCCTTATATGACAGCCAGGGAGATCGACCTCAAATACGCCAGCGCCCTGGCCCTGCGGGTCACTTTTGAAGGTGAGCTTGGATTTGAGCTTTATATCCCAACTGAGTTTTCTTCTCATGTTTATGACGCGCTGCTGGAAAACAGTGAGGGCCTGGGCTTGCGCCATGCCGGTTTCCAGGCACTCAACTCCTGCCGGATCGAAAAGGCTTACCGGGAATACGGCTATGATATGGATAATCAGGACACCCCCCTTGAAGCCGGCCTTGAATTCACTGTAAAATTCGACAAACCGGGTGGCTTCATAGGAAGGGATGCCCTGCTCCGCCACAAGGAGAGCGGCCCACTAAAATATCGGCTGGTGCAGTTCCTGCTAGAAGATCCAGAACCACTGCTCTACGGCAACGAATTGATCTACCGGGATGGCGTGAATGTGGGATACCTGCAAACTGGCGCCTATGGATTCACGCTAGGCGGCGCGGTCGGCATGGGATTTGTCGAAAATGAAGAAGGAGCCACGAAAGAGTTCATCAACAGCGGTAAATACGAGATCGACATTGCCGGAAATCGCTACCCGGCCAAAGCCTCATTAACGCCCATGTATGATCCAGAAGGAAAGAGGGTTCGGTCCTGACGGATTGAAAACCAACCTCGAATCAAGTTGCTATGCTTATGGTCAATATCACCATCACGCCAGAGGATCAAAATCGAAAAGAGAAAATCTTGGAGATCCATTTGCAGTTGTTTTCCATCCTGCGGGATAAACTTCCTCCTGAATTAAAAGGGCAAACTAAAATCCAATTAGTCGAGGGATCTACCCTCAAAGACCTCCTAATTGAACTTGCAATAGATCGGAGAGTCGCGATCAGCGTGAACGATGTGCAGGAGAGAGACCACTCACGTACCCTCGCAGATGGTGATGAAGTAAAGATATTTACCTCAGTTAGTGGAGGATAAATCCCCGAATCGGGAAAATAATAAGGAGAAATCTTATGGCTCATGGCTATCATGGAAAAATTCTGCATGTTAACCTGACCGCAGGTGAATTTGCTGTCGAAGAACCTGGAGAGGATTTTTACAGAAAATACCTGGGCGGCAGTGCCCTGGCGCTGTATTATCTCTTGAAAGATATGCCGCCGGGGGCGGATCCGTTGGAGCCGGAGAACATCCTTGTCCTGGCTCTCAGCGTTGTAACCGGGGCCAGTATATCTGGCCAGAGCCGGCTGACCGCTGCCGCCAAATCACCCTTAACGGGTGCAATCGGTGATTCTCAAGGAGGAGGGTTCTTTCCCGCTGAACTCAAGAACGCCGGATTTGACGCTGTGGTGGTCAAAGGGAAATCTCCCAAACCGGTTTACCTCTGGATTCATGATGGAGAATACGAGCTCCGCGACGCTGCCCATATCTGGGGATCGATCACGGGGGTTGCCGAACAAACCATCCGGGAAGAATTGGGAGACAAAAAGATCGAGGTCATGCAAATTGGACCTGCCGGTGAAAACGCGGTCCGTTTCGCAGGCATCTTCAGCAATTCCAATCGGGCGAATGGCCGGACCGGCATGGGAGCGGTGATGGGATCCAAGAACCTCAAGGCTGTTGCGGTCCGGGGAAAGATTCGTCCCAGCATCGCAGATAAAACCAGATTGTCAACGTTGGCTAAATGGGGAGCTGCTAACCTGTCCGACTCTGATATCGCCGGACTGGCAAAATACGGCACAAACGAGACAACCGGGGCCAACCAGAATTCCGGCACACTTCCGACTTACAATTACAACAGCGGCGTTTTTGATGGTTGGGAGAAAATCGACGGACCAACCATGTACGATACCGTCCTCAAAGGCGCTGCAGAAGGCAAACAGGATCGGGAAGGCCGGGATACCTGTTACGCCTGCACCGTCCGCTGTAAAAGAGTTGTTGAGATCCAGGAAGGTCCCTACAAAGTTGATCCTACTTACGGAGGTCCGGAATATGAGACTACCTCAACATTCGGCAGTTACTGTGCCATTGATGACCTGGCTGCTATCTGCAAAGCCAATGAGATCTGCAATCAATACGGCATGGATACAATTTCCTGCGGGGCGACGATCTCCTGGGCATACGAAGCCTTCAATGAAGGCAAACTAACTCCTGAAGACACAGATGGCCTGGACCTTTCCTGGGGCAACGCCGAATCAATGGTCAAGCTGACGGAGAAAATTGCCAGACGGGAAGGTTTTGGAGATCTCTTGGCTGAAGGATCTGAAAGGGCAGCCAAATCTATCGGCAGGGGAACAGAAGCTTATCTGATCACTTTTAAGGGCCAGGAAGCGCCGGCTCACATGCCTCGTGTGAAACGATCGCTGGCAGTGATCTATGCTGTCAATCCCTTTGGCGCGGACCACCAGTCCCACGAACACGATCCAGTCATAGAAGATGATTTTGAGTATTACGAAGAGCGCTTAGGTGCGTTGGGTTTCAACGCCCGGGTAGAAACTCATGCCCTAAACCGTGAAAAAATGCGCTTCACAGTAGCTACCCAGCGGCTTTACAGCGCCATGGACAGTTTAAATTTATGCCAATTTGTGTATGGCTCCACCTGGCAGCTGTACGGTCCCGATGATATTGTTGAACTCGTTCAAGCGGTGACAGGCTGGGAGGACTTCAGTTATGCAGACATTGAAAAAGTCGGTGAAAGGCGGATCAATATGATGCGCATGTTCAACGCCAGGGAAGGATTCGATCGCCGGCAGGACCTCATCCCGGAAAAGCTCTTTAAACCTCTCAAAGGCGGCGCCAGTGATGGTTGGAAGCTCGATAAGGATGAGGTGGAAGGCGCCCTCGATACCTATTTTGAACTTTCCGGATGGGATGTCAAGAGCGGGATACCGACTCCAGAAAAACTGGAAGAACTGGGGCTGGCCTGGATCGTCAAATAATCAGGACCAGACTTAAGCTAAAAGACCCTCTCGCTGGAGAGGGTCTTTTTTTGTGCAGCCCCAATTAACACCGAACTCGTTTCAAGCCGGGATCATACATTGGCTTCAGGGAGACTTCAGCAGGATACCGTACACCGGCTATATCTATTTCGTAGGATCCACTCATCACAAATTCAGGGGTTACGATCCCACCTTCATTCTCAACTGGC
>DRBO01000085.1 GCA_011039385.1 Chloroflexota bacterium
ACAGGGATTCACCCACACACAGGATCGGGAGCAGCCCCCATTCCCGGGCTGCTTTCACCTTCCTGTTGATCAAGGCATCATCCTCCCCGTAATAAGCCCGCCGTTCACTGTGGCCCAGGATGACGTGGGAGCAGAACTCAGCTGCCATTCGTCCCGATATCTCTCCGGTAAAGGCGCCAGAAGGTAGGTCGGATATGTTCTGGGCCCCCAAGAGGATCGGGGAACTGACCAGCAGTTTGTGAAGTTGTGATAACGAGGTAAAGGGAGGGCAGATCAAGACCTCCACCCCAGAATAGAAACGGACCCGCTGCAAGAGCACCCTCACCAGCGCAATCGCCTCCGCTTCAGTTTTATGCATCTTCCAGTTGCCGGCGATCAGGGGAACGCGCATGTCTACTCCAGCTCCTCGATATGCAAGGAATCCACAATACCCACGATCACAGAGATCACACAACCATCAGGGTTATCCAGGATCTGACGGGCGCCGTTACCCTCTCTGTTAACCAGCACAGTATCGCCTACCCCGGCCTGAGAGTTATCCAGGGCTACAAAATCACCCTCCGGTGGATCCCCCGGCAGTGTCAGGGGTTGAACAACCAGCAAGCGGCGGTTCTTATAATGAGGGTGACTGATGGTAGTCACCACGGTTCCGGTTACTTTTCCAAGTATCATTTTTCAGGTATATCTCAAAGTCCCTTTTTTCAGGGTGATATCGAACTGGTCATCCGGATGAACAACAAGCTCATCCACAATCCCGATCAGCGCCAGGTCCACCGGAACGAATGTGTGAATATCCATCGCCAGGGCTGCTTCCCGGGACCTGACCATCACACACAGATCCCCCGGCCCTGCCTGGACAACATCTACAGCTACCTGCAGCGGTCCAGCGGGTTCCAGGTGTTTATTGAGAGGCTCAACCACCAGCAGCTTCATCCCGGTAAGATCCTGGTACTTAACAGAAGCCACCGCAGTTCCACGGACCTGTCCAAAAAGCATCTCAGCTACCTCCCACGTTTTTGAGCACCCGCTGAATGACGGTCTTTAACAAACCAGGGTCAACACTATCACCCACCTGAGCCTGAACAGCCTGGTAAACACGAGTCTCGAGATCCACCCTGGTTGGCGCTGGTGACGGGGCCTGCGGCATCGGAGGAGCGGCGCTGGGGGAAACATTTTTTGTGATATAGGGCCGGATCGGTGCGCTGGAGGGCTGGTCATGCTCCTTCAACAGCTCCACTCCCAGCTTGCGCGCTTTTTCCCTGGCCAGGTCGGTAACCACCACATCATCATTTACCACCAGGGTGGTTACTCCGCTGTGGTAGAGATCCTCAATGTCCCGTTCCGTATAAAAGATCTTGGGCATAAGAAACCTCCTGTTCTATTTACTTGCAATGCCTTCCACATTCTCCATGGCCTGGATGGCGGCATCCCGGGCTGTGACCATTTCGGATTCGGTGCCCGACATCCACATCCGTCCAAAGCGACCCACGGATGCGATGTGGATGATCTTGACATTGGTTTTCTTTTCCGCCTCGTTAGCCGCCAGCATAATATAAGCTGCCGGGGCCACCTCCAGCACAAAGAGGGTTTCACCAGCCACCAGCATCGACCCCCGGCGCCAGCGGTTCAAGAGCTGTGCCTGGTAGGGATCCACCCGGGTGATCAAGTTAGAGGAATACACACTGGGCTTGATGCGGTCTTCCTTGACCAACCCCAGACGGTCAAGCACGATCTGCCCCGATTCCAGCACAGCGGCCTGGTTCAGGGAGTGCACCTCGAACATGCCGAATTCCCTTTCCACCACCTGGGCACCGGGCTTGGCTTCTGTGGCCTTGACCGCGATATCTACCATTCGGAAAACCTCATTGCCTGGCGACATCTCCACATACAGGGAAGCCATGCCTTCTACCGGCAGGTCACCCTGGGTGATGGTGCCCACAAAGGCTGCCACTTCAGACTGCATGCGGTCAAGATAACAGTACACACGTAATTGAAAATCTGATTTTGCCATACTATCTCCTCTGGGACTTGGGCCGGGAACCAGTTGGGGTTCTCAGCTTGGGTCCACGTTGTTATGCATCGCCATGCCAATGGGGGTCACCAGGGCAGGGTGGTCCGGTACCCAGGTAGGAATCCCTGTATACTCTGCGACAACCTCCGCAGCACGGTAGAAAGCGCTGGTTCCGCCCACAAGAGCGATCTCTGGCACATGGAAGCCCTCAATGTGCCTGGCCACAATGCTGGCGACCTTCTCAAGGACCGGCTTGACCACCGGAAACAATTCAGGCTGCTTCTCAGGGTCAATCTTGAGCCTTTCGGCTTGCTCAAAGAGAATGTCGTGAGCGCCGGCGATGACCAGTGAAAAATGCGTGCCACCAGTCGCTTCATCCGCCGTGTACACCACCTCGCCATTTTCCACCACAGCAATTCCGGTAGTGCCGCCCCCCACGTCCACGATGACACCGTTCTTCAAGCCCACCAGGGCGTTGGCTGCGGTGGGCTCATCCACCAGACCGGTACAGATCAACCCGGCGGCTTCCACCACATGGGCTGTAGCCTGAACTTCCACCCGGGGAACACCCGGCGGGAAACCGCTGGCTGCGTGGGTGAGCTCCCTGCCGAGGCGCTTTTCGATGCTGTCCTTCATGCGCTTGACAAGATCGACTGCGCCGACAAAGTCCACTACCAGCCCGTCCCTGGCCACCTGCGCGAACTGATATTCACCCGTCAAGGGCTGGTCATTTTCATTCAGCACAGCGACTGTTAGGTAGGCGGTTCCCAGATCCACACCCACTTTGAGATTCCCCAATGGAGGAGAATCGAAAGGGGCGGGTTCCGGATGATCTACCCAGTGAAACAGGTCAGCAGCCCGGCTCAAGACCTGACGGAGTTCCGGTGAACTCAAGACAGCACCATCATTTCTTGTCTTCTGAACGTCCGCCGAAATTGCCCTTGGAACTCTTCGGCAGCACCATTTCCACGTTCTCGTGCGGGCGCGGGATGACATGGATGGATACCAGTTCCCCAACCCGTTTCGCGGCAGCGCCGCCAGCATCTGTGGCTGCTTTGACAGCACCCACGTCGCCCCGGACCATCACGGTCACATATCCGCCACCAACATATTCGGATCCGATCAGGACCACGTTGGCTGCCTTGACCATGGCATCAGCGGCTTCCACTGCGCCAACCAGGCCGCGGGTCTCCACCATACCGAGGGCGATAAAGGAAGGATCTTGTTGTGCCATTTTTTACTCCTTGTACTAAATGAATTGACTCATATTTTTGATATAGGTACTATTTCTTACCCAGTATTTCCATTACAGTATCCTGGACCAGCTTTTCCAGGGCTTGATAATCTGGCGCCTGAGCGCTCCCTGCCGGCACCCTGCCAGGCTGAAAAGCCTCCAGGGGCGGTTGGCGGATCTCAAAGGCCATGCGCTTGACGTTATAAAGATGGTGGACGTCGATATTATCTCCGGTGATCGCACCGCCAACACCGCCGGATCCCAGGGTCAGAGAAGGAGAAATACCTGTCGTGTAGCCGATCATTCCCAGCGTACCCATGGTGTTGACTCCTATCCGGAAAACAGGCTTTTCAAGGCCAAAGGCATAGATGATATCCTCGTTGGTAGCATGAATGATCAAACTGTGGCCCCTGCCCCCAAAATTGATCAGCTCCAGGCAGCGTTCGCAGCCAGCTTCCCAGCCGTCCTCGATGAAAAAGCCCAACACCGGCGTCAATTTCTCCCGGGAAAGGGGTTCTTCCTTCCCTACATGCTGCAGATCCGCAACCAGGATCCGGGTGCCCTCCGGAATCTGGAACCCGGCTTTCGCAGCCAGGAACTGGGGGGATTTTCCCACAGCAGAGGCATCGATCGCCCCATTGGGGAAGAAAAGGATCGGGCGTAAGGCTTCCGCCTCTGCTGGTGATACCCAGTAAGCTCCCTGGGCCTGCATGAGTTCCTTAAGCCGGGCTGCAATCGGGCGATCCGCTACTACGGACTGTTCTGTCGCGCAGATCAAGGAATAATCAAAAGCCTTGCTGTTGACAATATAGCGAGCGGCTTTTTCCAGATCCGCGGAGCGGTCCACATAGACCGGCACGTTGCCAGGGCCTACGCCATAGGCGGGTTTTCCTTTTGAATGGGCAACCCGCACCATCCCGCTGCCGCCAGTCGCCAGGATCAATGCGGTGTATTTATGGGAAAGCAATTCATCAGTCCCCGGCAGGGTTACTTCAGACATGCAATGAATTAAACCCTCGGGAGCGCCAGCTTCCACAGCTGCTTTGTCCATCAATTTGGCCGTCTCAACACAACAGTTGACCGCGGAAGGGTGAGGTGCGATCACGATCGCGTTGCGGGCTTTGATCGCCATCAGGATCTTATTGATCACGGTGGAAGTGGGGTTGGTGCTGGGTGTCAGGGCAGCGATCACGCCCATCGGCCAGGCAATTTGATAGAGTTTTTTAACCTCATCCTTTTTAATGATGCCCACTGTCTTGACATCTTTGATCTCTTCCCATACTGCCTGGGAAGCAAACTGGTTTTTGATCTTCTTATGTTCCGGCACGCCAAAGCCGGTCTCTTCAGCTGCCATCCTCCCCAGGCGTTCCGCGGCGCCGTAGGCTGCCTTGGCCATGGCTTCACAAACCCGGTCCACCTCTGCCTGGGTGGCAAAGCCCCAGACCTTCTGGGCTTCCCGAGCGCTGACCATCATCCGGCGGGCTTGCTGTATTGAACGTAGATCTTTATCAAATTCTGGCATAGGAGTATCCTGTTAAGTTATTTTGAAGGTTATTCCTTCTTGTAAGTCACTTCTCCCTGGACGCTGAGATGGTCAATGACAGCCATGATGACAGCGTCTACCGGGCGGTTTTTGGTCTGTTCTGTCTGCCTGCCGCTGGATCCATGAGCAGTCAGCACCAGGTCCCCGATACCGGCATCCAGGGTATCCACAGCCACGTAGGGCTTGCCTACTGGCTTTCCGTCCACACCTGCCTGCCGCAAGATAAGCAGCTTCCTGCCCTCCAGGGTGGGTTCTTTGATAGTCGATACTGTCGTTCCAATTACTTTGGCAATCAGCATGAATTTCTCCTGAAAATCATTTCCTGAAAGTGATCTCGCCGTCAACTTCCAGGTGGTCCAGCACTGCCATAATCACCGCATCTGTGGGGGTATC
>DRBO01000011.1 GCA_011039385.1 Chloroflexota bacterium
CCTGCCTACCAGCATCCATGTGCCGCCGGAGAAGAAGCGCATTCACGTCTCTCTCAATGACCAGATCCTGTCCGCCTACGAGGATCACGTCTTGGTTTACAGGACAGAAATCTCCTCAGGTTTGGGATACAAGGAAGTCGAATTAAATGATCCTTTTGCAACCGCTACGCCCAGGGGAACTTTCCATGTGACCTCTAAGTACCCTTCAAAACACATGGGCGGGGCAATTGCCACTGGAGCGCCAGGCAGCTATACGCTTCCAGGAGTTCCCTGGGCGACTTTCTTTATTTATGATACCGGGGTTGCTTTCCACGGCACCTATTGGCACAATAATTTTGGCAATCGAATGAGCCACGGCTGCATTAACATGAGAAACAGCGACGCAAAATGGCTCTTCTGCTGGACAAACCCCGCCTATGATCCTCCCTACTTGGATCATTGCGCCTGGCAAAAAACAGGTCACGGCACGCGGATCGTCGTTGAGTAAGGTCCGGGCTGCCGGTTATTCTGTGTTAAAATGGGTCGCATGAGTAGCAAGACGATTGCCAAAAACAAAAAGGCCTATTTTAACTTCCAAATCCTGGATACGTACGAGGCGGGAATTGTTCTCCAGGGCTCTGAAATAAAATCCATACGCAATCACCAGATCAGCATTGATCAGGCATACGTTTACGTCGATGGAGAGGAGGCCTGGCTGGTAGATTCCTACATCCATCCCTACGAACAGGCCAGCTCCTTTAACCACGACCCCCACCGGCGCAGAAAACTTCTCCTACATAAAAAAGAAATCCTCGAACTGTGGGATACGGTCCGCATCAAAGGCAATACCATTGTGCCCTTACGGGTTTACCTGTCCGGCGGCAAAGCCAAGATCGAGATCGCGGCGGCAAGAGGTAAAAAACTGCATGACAAAAGAAAAGATATCACCGATCGGGATATCAAACGGCAGACAGAGAGGGAGCTAAAAAACATCGGTTTTTAGCAGGCCCTTTCCAGCGGGAAATTGCTATGAGTTTTCCTTCAACCATCGCCGGACTAAACGAGTTGCCTTCTGATCAAAAAAGGGAGATATATAGTAAAATCATCCCCCCTGAGCTACTCGATTTGTTTGGTGTTTCGCAAGACCTTCGGGATCAGGATGGCAGGGATCTTTTCCACTTGAACTGCGATCCAGGAACAGCGGACGTCGAAATAGCCCTATTCCACCAAGCAGATGCCAAAGACCCGATAATTTTCGGACACATTACAGATACAATCCACGGGCAGATCCACATCCTCCTGTATGGGATGAATGACGTCAATTCCCCCCGCTATAACGTCGACGTCATGCCCGATGGCACAAAAACCGGTTTTGGCACCAATCACCGCAACCTGGAAGAAGAACTCAAAGCCCTTCAAGGGGGCTTGGCACCCGGCCAGATCTACCGAGGCCCCCATCTTTTTAAGGAATCCCTCCGCCAGTTTGAACAATTTGTTTCCTGTCTGGGTCACGATTTGTTTTTTGTCGAACCACTTTTTTATCACGTGGCAATCGTTTTTGAGCGCTACCATTTTCATTACCAGAAGGGAAAAGGATTCGTGAAACGGATCAATGAGGGATTCTCCCAAGGCGGTGATCTGCTGCCCCTCCTCGATGGGAGTAATCCCTTCAGAGACCCCAGGGCTGCCGGTCAAATCCGATTGCGCTCCTGGGCAGTTCACGACAATATTCTGGGAGAACCCTTCAGCAACGTTACCATGTACAAATACATCGACCAGGGAATAACTCCCTGCAAG
Source organism: Chloroflexota bacterium (assembly GCA_011039385.1). Lineage (GTDB taxonomy): Bacteria > Chloroflexota > Anaerolineae > Anaerolineales > UBA11858 > B10-G9. Next base: position 1,777 of record DRBO01000011.1, read on the forward strand.
GAACCCTCATTGCCGTGGTAAACAGATCACAACAAACTGGTTGTGAGTTTAACCCAAGGGAAAACCTTTATGATTGAAATAGATGGACATTCACTTAACCTCGCTGAAATCCAGCGGGTGGCATTCGGAGGAGAAGAAGTAGTCCTCTCACCAGAATCTACTCAAAAAATCACTCAATCCAGAGAATGGGTCGAGAAGATCATCCAACGAGGCACACCTGTCTACGGTATCAATACCGGTTTTGGGATCTTTGCTGACAAGAAGATCTCCCGGGAGGAAATTCGAACCTTAAATCGGAACTTGATCCTCAGCCATGCAGTGGGTACGGGAGACAACCTGCCGGTTGAAGTGGTGAGGGCAGCTATATTGATCAGGGCAAATACATTGGCCAAGGGTTATTCTGGCGTCCGGCTGGTTCTGATCAACACCCTCCTGGAAATGCTCAACAAGGGAGTCCATCCAAATATCCCTTCCCAGGGTTCCCTGGGGTCCTCCGGGGATCTCGCCCCGCTTTCTCACCTTGGCCTGGTCTTGTCCACGGATCAGCAAGACCTTGAAGAACACTCAGGGTACGCCACCTATCAGGGAAAGATCTATTCAGGGAAAAAAGCCATGGCCAAGGCCGGCATTCAGCGGATCATTCTGGAAGAAAAAGAAGGGTTGGCTCTAAATAACGGGGCAACTTTCTCCGCTGCCATCGCCTCCCTGGTCTGCGCTGAGGTGGAGAATTTGCTTGCAATATCAGAGATCGCACTCAGCTTGAGTCTGGAAAGTCTCCTGGGAATCTCCAGCGCCTTTGATCCCCGTATCCATCAATCCCGCCAGCATCCAGGTCAGATCAGGTTCGCAAAAAGGATCCTCGCCCTCACCCGGGGCAGCACTTTACTGGATTCAACAGATCGGGTCCAGGATGCTTATTCCTTGCGCTGCAGCCCACAGGTTCATGGTCCTGTTTACGAGACGCTGGACTTTGCTAAAAATGTGATCCAGCGGGAAGTAAACGCTGCCACAGACAACCCCTTGCTATTCCCTGATGGTGAGGCTATATCCGGAGGTAATTTCCATGGAGAGCCGGTTGGCATGGTTATGGATTTCATTGCGATCGCACTCTCTGAAATCGCCGGCATCTCTGAAAGGAGGATCTATCGGTTAACAGACGGCCGATTAAACGAAGACCTCCCTCCCATGCTTGTTGACAACCACCAAGCCGCCGGATTGAATTCCGGGATGATGATGCCGCAATATACAGCGGCTTCTCTGGTACTTGAGAATCGGGCCCTGGCCAGTCCGGATTCGATCTATTCCCTGCCAACATCCGCATCCCAGGAAGATCACAACGCCAATGCCATGACAGCCGCTAGACACGCTCTTCAAATTGTAAATAACACCCGCCATATCCTTGCCATCGAACTCTACACTGCCGCCCGAGCGCTGGATCTGCGCTTGCGGGCGCATCCAGAACTTAATCCTGGCAGGGGCAGTGCGGCTGCCCATAAAATCATTCGCGACAATGTGCCCTACCAGCCAGGAGATACCCTCTGGGGTCCGGAGATCGATCAAGTCAAGTCATTAATAGAGAATGGCCGGCTTATCTCCGGAGTCAACAAAGCCCTCAACGCCCCCGATATCCCGGAGGAATAGACCGGCCGCGGAAGGAGCTACCTATGGCAGATTGCCCATTTTGTAAAATCATCGCCGGCGATCTTAGCAGTTCTTTTGTGTATAAGGACGAGGTCTGTTCAGCGATCATGGATATCCAGCCCGTCAACGCCGGTCATGTGCTCCTGATGCCGAATGAGCACATAGCAGACCTGGCCGGTTTACCACCTGAAACAGCTTCGCATATTTTTCTTATCGCTCAAAAGTTAGCCTTCGCGGTTCGGCAAAGCGGCGTACAATGTGAAGGGATCAATCTCTTCCTGGCTGATGGGAAAGCGGCTATGCAGGAAGTGCCGCATTTTCACCTGCACATCATCCCCCGCTTTGAGGGGGATGGATTTGGTTTTCAATTCAGCCCCCGTTATGCGGAACTGCCCACCCGCGAGGAACTTGACGCTAACGCTCACCACATCAAACAAGCCCTGGAAGGGTTATCTCCCGGAGACCAACAGCTATGAAGGGTCAAACTCAGCAGCTGGAAAGCAGCTCAAATGAATTACTGAGATCAGCTATTCTGGTAGCGGTTCTTTATATCGCTGCCCAGATGCTGGCTGATATCGCCAGCCTGCAAATCGTATTTGTTGCCGGCTTTTCTATTGACGCAGGTACTTTTATTTATCCCCTTACTTTCACCCTGCGCGATATGGTCCATAAAGTAGCCGGCATAAAAATCGCCCGCACCCTTATTTTGGCAGCAGCTGGTGTGAATATCTTCATGGCCCTGTTCTTTAAATTTGTCGCCAGTCTGCCCCCGGACCTGGCTGTTGGCCCCCAGACAGCGTTTGGCGCCCTGCTCTCCCCGGTCTGGAGAATAGTCCTGGCGTCGATTGTAGCTGAGGTAATCGCTGAACTGATCGACACAGAAGGATACCGGATCTGGGTGGAAAAAGTGACCCGGCGCTATCAATGGGCCCGAGTCGTGTTCAGCAACGCGATCAGCATTCCTGTTGACAGCTTCCTGTTCAGTTTCCTGGCCTTTTGGGGGGTAATGGCACCGTCGGTAGTGGTCTCCATCTTTCTCAGCAATATGATCATCAAAGGACTTACAACGCTGATCAGCATCCCGGGAATCTATCTTGTCAAGGAAAGGGATGCAGGGTAGCGTTGTTTCTATCTCAACAAAGCACCTATTAACAGACAAGGCTATCAACCTATACCATTGACCAAAAGAGAGGACCAGAATGAAAAAGATCGTTTATGCCCTAACCACCAGCTTGCTTCTCCTGCTGCTGGCTGCCTGCAACATGCCCAGGTCAACATCTTCCTCTGTTGACCAGACCGCGATAATCAACACATCTGTTGCGAAAACTGTGGCCGCCGGCTTGGTTGCTTCTGTCCAACCCACCGACCAGCTTCCATCTACAAACACCCAAACTCCTGATTCCGGAATTGAAGATACACCCCAACCCTCCGGTACTCCCATCCCGAATACAGCCACCCCCTCGGTCACTCCAATTCCCTGCAACCTGGCAAAGTTTATCGACGATGTCACCATTCCAGATGGAACCGTGTTTGAGCCAGGAGAGACTCTTACCAAAACCTGGAGTCTGAAAAATGTGGGCTCATGCACCTGGACCAGCGGGTATGACATTGTGTTCTCCAGCGGCGACGCGCTGGGTGCACCCAGCGCAGTTCAGATCACAACCGGAACAGTAGCTCCCGGGCAGATTGTTGAGGTTTCAGTTGATCTCATCTCTCCTGATTCTGCCGGGACGTACC
>DRBO01000166.1 GCA_011039385.1 Chloroflexota bacterium
GACCGGCGTTGCACGCCGGGGAGCGTGGCAATCTCACTGTAATCCTGCAGTAATTTGACTTTATGCCAAATGATGGAAATCCACTGTTGAATGGCTGGATTGCTTCGTCACCTCCCCTTCGGTCCGGCTCCTCGCAATGACAAGATAGGGCAACCGGGACAACCAGTCTGTCATTGCGAGCGGACCGGCGTTGCACGCCGGGGAGCGTGGCAATCTCGCTGCAATCCTGCAGTAATTTGGCTTTATGCCAAATGATGGAAATCCACTGTTGAATGGCTGGATTGCTTCGTCACCTCCCCTTCGGTCCGGCTCCTCGCAATGACAAGGCCAAAAGTACGGCGCATGGGCTCATCCTGCCATATCCACGCTTTCTGTCATTGCGCCTGTCCCGCTTGTCCTGAGCGGAAGCGAAAGAACTAACACGAGGGAGCGTCGCCCCCCCTACATTCGATTCGATTGACGCCTCACGTCCACTCTCCCAGTTATAAAAAACCAGTTTCTTATCGCCGGTCGCTTCTTCCCGGTCCTTCGCGAAGCGAAGCTACGCAAGCCTCTCGGGTGTGGAACCAATTAGCGTCGGGATCCCCCGACGCTCGGCCGAAGCAAATGCGAAGGCCCCTCCCGGGATTTCAATCCCTTTGATCATGAAATTGGCATCTCACGTCCATTCGCCCAGTCCCCAATCTTCCGTCTCTCAGCCCCCCCGATTCGCCCCCCAATTCATGGCACCTGCCTATAGCAGAAAACGCATATCTTGGCTACAATAAAGTTACAACGGTAGTGCCCTCAATATCAGGTAATTTTACAGGAGAATATTATGAGCGATATAATGGTGCCCATCCCTTTTAAACATCTACTAACCTGGATCCTCCAGGAATATCAATCTGAAAAGACCATCTTCGGGATCCCGGAAGAGAAGTTCTACTACAAAAAAGACACCTCCGCTTTCCAGGTCTTCAATGAGACCTGCGAGACTCCCCTCGGCCCCGCCGCCGGCCCGCACACCCAGGTGACCCAGAACATAGTCGCGGCCTACCTGACCGGAGGACGTTTTTTCGAACTGAAGACGGTCCAGATCATGGATGAGCTTGAGATCGAAAAACCCTGCATTGACGCAGAAAAGGAGACCTACAATACTGAATGGTCCACCGAGCTGACCGTGGCTCAGGCCTATGATGAATACGTCAAGGCCTGGTTCATCCTCCACACCCTCAATAAGATCTTCGGCTTTTCCAAATTGGATCAGCGGGCATTTGTCTTCAATATGAGCATTGGTTATGACCTGGAAGGCATCAAATCCCCCAAGATCGATGGCTTCATAGAAGGATTAAAAGACGCCTCCCACTCTCCTATCTTCCAGGCATGCCAGGCTGTCCTTAAGGAAGCCATTGAAAGCGGCCAGATCCCCGGGGTCTCTGACCCTGCCTTTGTGGACTCGATCTCTCCCCTGATCTCCAAATCGGTGACCCTCTCCACCATGCACGGCACCCCACCTGAAGACCAGGAGAAGATCTGCAAATACCTGCTGGCCGAAAAGGGCCTGCACACCTACGTCAAGCTCAACCCCACTTTGCACGGATATGACTATGTCAAAAAGGCTTTCCAGGACCTGGGCTACCACCACATCCAACTCAAGGAAGAAAGCTTCACCCATGATATGCAGTATCCAGCCGCGGTGGAGATGCTCCAAAACCTGACCGCCCACGCCGCTGAATGCGGCCTGGAGTTCGGCGTCAAGCTCTCTAACACCCTGGCAGTTGTCAATGATAAAGGCACCCTGCCCACGGACGAGATGTACATGAGCGGCCGGGCCCTCTATCCCCTCACCGTGAACCTGGCTCTGAAGCTCTCCCAGGAATTCAACGGCCAGCTCCCCATCTCTTACTCCGGCGGAGCGGATGCCTTCAATTTCACCGAACTGCTCCAGGCCGGCTTGAAGCCGATCACCGTGGCCACCTATTTGCTTAAACCGGGCGGCTACGAACGCCTTACCCAGCTGGCGGAGATGAGCGAAGGCCTGGAGGAAACTCTCTCCCGGGACACAGTGGACCTGGAGAAACTCTCCCGCTTGGCCGCTGAGGCGATGTCGGGGACCCGTTATGCCAAAGAGGGAAAATCCTACCAGCCGATGAAGATCGACCATTCCCTGGAGCTGCTGGACTGCTTCGTCGCCCCCTGCGTGGTGGGCTGCCCCATCCACCAGGATGTCCCCGAGTACATCCGCCTCATCGGGGAGGAAAGGTATCAGGAAGCTTATGAGCTGATCATCGCCAAGAACCCGCTGCCGTTCATCACCGGTTACATCTGCGAGCACAACTGTGAGCTAAAATGCGTCCGGAACGACTATGAGGACCCGGTCCTGATCCGGGACTTGAAGCGCATCGCCAGTGAACGCGGTTACCTTTCTGTGCTGGAAACCATCCCCGCCTTTAAGAAAACCCGGGATGCCAGAATAGCAGTGATCGGCGCTGGATCAGCCGGGCTCTCGGCCAGCTACTTCCTGGCCCGAGAAGGGTTTGAGGTCACAATCTTCGAAAAGAACGACCGCCCGGGAGGTATGGTGGAATTTGGCATCCCCGGGTTCCGGATCCCGGAGCTGGCCATAGAAAATGACCTGGCGCTTATCAAACGCGCCGGGGTAAATTTTGAGCTGAACTGCGATCCGAACCTGGATATCGATCAGCTGCGAAAAGAAGGTTACACCTACGTGATCCTGGCGGTCGGCGCCTGGAAGTCTCGCCCCTTGAAGCTGGAGGGAGAGGTGGACAGGGTCAAAGGAGCGATCAAATTCCTGCTTGATTTCAAACAGGATCCCGACTCCGTCCAGCTGGGGAAGAACGTGGCCGTGATCGGCGGTGGCAACAGCGCCATGGACAGCGCCCGGGCTGCACTCCGCGTGCCGGGTGTGGAATCGGTCACCATCCTTTACCGGCGTACCAGGGACCAGATGCCGGCTGAGCGGGAAGAACTCGAGCTTGCCCTGGGGGACGGAGTGAAATTCGTCGAACTGGTCTCCCCCATTTCCCTCAAGGAAGGCACTCTGGTCTGCCAGAAGATGGCCTTGGGTGAGAAGGACGCCAGCGGCCGCCGCCGCCCGCTTCCCCTGGAAGGAGAGCTGGTCGAGTACCCGGTGGATACAGTGTTGACAGCGATCGGCGAGCTGGTGAATTATGATCTTCTGAATGCCATCGGGATCACGGTGGACGAGAGGGGAAACATCCCCGCGAATTCCTACCACGAGACCAACCTGGAAAATGTCTACCTGGTCGGGGACGCATTCCGGGGTCCAGCCTCCGTGGTAGAAGCCATCGCCGATGCCCGGGCAGCGGTTGATGGGATCCTGGAGAAAGAAGGGATCGACCAGCCTACCCTCACCGTACCCCAGCCTGATTTTGACCTCAAGGCCCAGACGGAGGCGGTCATATCTAGAAAGGCTTTGATCACTCCCCGGATTGTCCAGGAGGATTTCGACGAGAATTATCTCGCTGAAACCGGACGCTGCCTGGAATGTAATTTCCTCTGCAATAAATGCGTTGAAGTCTGCCCCAACCGGGCGAATATCGCCATCCGGATCGACTCTCCTTTCCTCAAGGACCAGAACCAGATCCTGCACCTGGACGCTCTCTGCAACGAGTGCGGCAACTGCGCCACTTTCTGCCCCTACCAGGGGGCACCCTACATGGACAAATTCACACTCTTCTGGGACGAGGAAGCCTTCCTGGAGAGCGAAAACGAGGGCTACCTGCCGCTGCCTGACGGCAGGCTGAAAATGCGCTATCAGGGCGGGATCCATCAGCTGAGATATGCCAACGGCATTATCCAATCAGCCGACGGTTCCCTGGCGGTGGATAATCAAATCCAGGCCTTGTTTGATATCATCCTGGCAGTCAGGGATCGATATCCTTATTTGATGGCGGTGGAGTAAAAACGAATTAGAAAAACGTTCCAACATTTGTGCGTTGGAACGTTTTTGCTGTCATTCCCTGGGTTCCAAATAACTCCTATTCGCCCTAAGGTTTAAACTGTGGGCTAATCCAAGCAAACCTCCCTGAGGGGAGGTTTCTTGGGAAACTCTGCTTGGGCAGGGTTTGGTTTGCTCCCCGACCCATCTTTCTCTTTATAGCCGACCCGTCCCCAGGGAGGGATTCCCCACATCTCCCGGAACAAACAGGCTGTCATTATGAGGCAGAAGCGGAGCGACCAACGAAGCAATCTCGCCTTTATTTCGCTGTAAATGGTTTTCATCCCAAACAACAGGGATCCACTTACCAACAGCTAGATTGCCACGCATCCCGGCGTTTCACGCCGGTCGCTCGCAATGACAGACTGTTAAATGTCGGCGCAAACCGATAAACGGCACCAGCCAGGACCAGGTGCTTTGCAAAGCATCCCGAGCAAAGCGAGGGACCAGTCCCACTCCCCGGCCAGGAGATTGCCATCCTTCACCCCCGGCTGAACCCGGGGGCTGGATGCATGCAAACCTCCCTGAGGGGAGGTTTCTACAATTGCAGATCAATGTGATGCTTCTATGGAAATCCCATTTGAGCGGGATTGGGGTTACCGCCCCAATGGTTTCGAGAAGCACCCTGAGTCCTTCATTTCGTTTCCCTCGACATGCTCAGGATAGGCAGGACAAGCTCCGCGAAGGATCGCGACCGAACAAGCAGTCTGTCATTGCGAGGAAGGAGTGCAACGACTGACGCGGCAATCTCCCGTGAGATGAGATTGCCGCGTCGGTCCTTCATTTGCCCTCAGTATCTCCTCACAATGACACGATCGGGCGACCCATCGGGTCGCCCCTACATTCAATTCGATTGGCGTCTCACGTCCACTCTCCCGATCTCATCATCCCGGCCTCTTTTCCCCAGTCCTTCGCGAAGCAGAGCCGCAATCAGTACAAACCGTTAAGTGTCCGCACAGGCGGACACTCGGCGCCAGCCAGGACCAGGTGCTTTGCAAAGCATCCCGAGCAAAGCGAGTGACCAGTCCCGCTCCCCGGCCAGGAGATTGCCATCCTTCACCCCCGGCTGAACCCGGGGGCTGGATGCATGCAAACCTCCCTGAGGGGAGGTTTCTTGGGAAACTCTGCTTGGGCAGGGTTTGGTTTGCTCCCCGACCCATCGTCCTCTTTATGC
>DRBO01000036.1 GCA_011039385.1 Chloroflexota bacterium
CCGTAGCCCCCGCCCTGACCCGAGCTATCAGCCCCTCTCGGCCGCGAGCAGGGATCAGCACTAAATTCAGAAGCGAGAGATGGTACCTTCTCCTACCTCCTCCGTACAAGCGCAGGCAGCCTTCTCCCCTCAAACCGGCTGTCTGCGCCGCTTTTTTATCCCTGTCCTGGCGGTCTTATTGGTTTGCACTGGCCTTGTCCTGGGGTTGAGCAGAATTAATATCGCCCAGGCAGAAACCACTTCACCCCTCCCAGACACAAACACAGCTTCTGAAACAGGCGGCATTGCCCCTTTATTTACGCCTGAAGTGCTGGCCTGGGAAGAACAGATCCTGGACTGGAGTGAAAAGTATCAGCTAGATCCTAATCTGATCGCCACGGTGATGCAGATCGAGTCTTGCGGTTACATTCAGGCCCGCTCTCACGCCGGGGCGATGGGCCTTTTCCAGGTCATGCCATATCACTTTCTGCAAGGAGAAGACCCTTTCAATCCAGCGATCAATGCCAAACGGGGGCTGACATATCTCAGCCAGTCCTTGAAAGTCGGCGGCAGCTCCCGGCTGGCTTTGGCGGGATACAACGGCGGTATCAATGGCGCCCAGAATCCACCTGAAAGCTGGGCGGATGAGACCCATCGCTATCTCTACTGGGGGCTGGGCATCTACCAGGACGCTCAAGAAGGCCTGGCCCACAGCCCTCGCCTGGAAGAGTGGCTGTCGAGTGGAGGTGCAGCGTTGTGTCGTCTGGCGAAGGGTCAGTGACAACATACAGGATGGGGTTGTCTGAAAAGTCCAAATTTTCCGTTCAGCCCACCATTTAGAGATGAATTTCTTGTAAAATATAAGTGTTTTCCCCCACTTTGAGGGTAAATAATAACCAAAATATACTAGTCACCTCCCACCTGCTTGACTTTTGGGACAGCCCCATCCTCGAAAAAGCAAAAGGCTGCCTTGGGAAATTTCCCAGGCAGCCTTTCTGAACCCGTATGTATGATTAAGCAAGCTCTATAACAGCACCAGCTTCTTCGAGTTGTTTCTTGGCCTCTTCAGCAGCTTCTTTCCCTGCGGCTTCGAGGACTTTAGAGCCAGCAGCTTCGGCCATATCTTTGGCGTCTTTCAGGCCCAGGCTGGTGATAGCGCGGATAGCTTTGATCACTTCGATTTTCTTGGGGCCGACATCCTTGATGATGACATCATATTCTGTTTTTTCTTCAGCGGCTCCACCTGCATCTCCGCCACCAGCGGCAACAGCGGCCACGGCGACCGGGGCAGCAGCGCTAACGCCCCATTCCTCTTCCAGCATCTTTACCAGCTCTGCAGCTTCCAGAACGGTCAGTTTGCTCAATTCGTCTTTAATTTTTCCAATATCAGCCATTTTTTTCTCCTTATTACGGCAATAAAGCCAATTTTATCTTTGATTCTTTAGGCAGCTGCCTGCTCAGAGTAAGACTTGAGCACAGCGGCAACCTGCCGGCCAGGTTCTGCCAGGGTCCGGACAAGTTTGGATGCCGGAGCTGCAATCGTGCTGAGCAGCTTGGCCCGCATTTCGTCCATAGAAGGCAGGTCTGCCAGGGCGTTAATCTCCTCCACAGTGACCAACCTTTCAGCCAGGTATCCACTTTTGATCTCAATCGTGCCGTGTTCCTTGGCGAAGTTTTTCAGCGCCTTGGCGAGACCAGAGGGATTTTCGTAGGAAACACCCAGAGCAGTAGGTCCGTTAAAAACGCCTTCCTTCCACTCCCGGCCGCTTTCTTCGAAAGCCCTTTTTGCCAGCGTGTTTTTTATGACATGGAACTCACCACCGGATTCACGGATCTCCTTACGGAGATTACTGATGTCCTTGACAGACAAATTGTGGTAGTGGGCTAATACCAACCCATCACTACTTTCGACCCACTTCTTGTACTGCGCAACGAGTTCTTCTTTTTGCTGCTTTGAAATAGCCAAAGTATTTCACCTCCTTCAAACCGGGTTCAGTCCTGCTTAGATAACAAAAAGTCTTTACCTACCAGACAGGTAAAGACTTTATTTTGACGTGAAACTAAAGTATCTTCCCTGGGCTGGAAATTAAGCTCTTTGGAGAGCACCAGCTTTCTCTGGTAAAGAATCTTGCTATTTACAAATTTACTTGGAAATGTACAGCCCTAAATGCCTTCCATTTCCGCTGCCAGCAGCGGGTCTACAATGATACCAGGGCCCATGCTGGTTGCCACAACTACTTTCTTAACGTACTGGCCTTTGGTAGTCGCCGGGCGATTTGACACCAGTGACTCCATAAGCGCACCCATATTATCATGCAACTGCTGTTCTGAAAAGGATACTTTTCCAATTGGCACATGAACATTCGCGGTTTTGTCTACGCGGTATTCAATCCGGCCAGCTTTGGCTTCCTCAATTACCCGGGGAAGGTCCTCGCCGGGGATCATCGTGCCAGCTTTCGGATTGGGCATCATGCCCCGCGGGCCGAGCACAGGACCCAGTTTTCCGACCTTGCCCATCATATTCGGAGTAGCGATGGCAATATCAAAATCAAACCAACCGCTCTCGATCTTGTTGATGAGATCATCGCCATCAGCGATGTAATCCGCGCCCGCTTCTCGAGCCAGTGCCGCATCTTCTCCCTGGGCAAAAACCAACACCTTGACTTCCTTGCCCAAACCATGGGGCAGGTTCACCAGGTCACGTACGATCTGGTCTGCATGGCGGGGATCGACGCCCAGGCGCACATGAATTTCCACAGTCTCATCAAAATTGGCAAAGGATAATTCCTTAGCCAGGGTGACCGCTTCCATAGGGGTGTATTTCTTGTCTCGATCTACTCTTTCAAATGCTGCTCGATATTTCTTTCCGTGTTTAGCCATCCGAATCTCCTTGTGGTAATAGCGGATGATTTTCATCCTCCCACCAGAAATTAGTCCTTGATTATTATCCCCATCTGCTTGGCAGTGCCCTCGATCTGGCGCATGGCGCCCTCAATATCGACAGCGTTGAGGTCTCTCATCTTAGTCTGGGCAATCTCCCGGAGCTGCTCGCGGGTGACCTCACCGACTTTTTCCTTGTCAGGTTCTGCCGATCCCTTCTCGATCCCGGCTGCTTTTTTCAGCAAAATAGCTGCCGGCTGGGTGCGGAGAGTGAACTTATAGGAACCATCGGTGAAGATGGTGATGTCAGCTGGGATGATGTCGCCCATCCGATCTGAGGTCCGGGCATTATAGTCCTTGCAGAAGGCCATCAAGTTGATGCCGTGAGCTGCCAGGGCCGGGCCGATAGGAGGGGCAGGATTTGCCTTACCGGCTTCAATTTGCAAACGAACGGTAGCTTTTACTTTTTTGGACACAATGTTCTCCTTCGTGGTCTTAGCGGAGCGAAGCTCCTCCCACAAAAATATTAATACCTTATGCTTCTTCTACCTGCAGGAAATCCAGTTCGACAGGGGTTTCCCGGCCGAAGAAATTCACCATGACCCGAACAATGGCCCGTTCCATGTCAATTTCTGCAACTTTGCCGTAAAAGTCCTCGAAAGGACCGTCCACGATCCGCACCCGTTCTCCAGGACGGAAGGTGACGTTGATGCGGGGCGATTCGGATTCCATGCGCTTCAAAATCCGGGCTACTTCCTCCGGCTGCAGGGCCGTGGGGTCATTTCCCATGCCCACAAAACCAGTCACGCCAGGCGTGTTACGGACCATATACCAGGATTCCTCTGTCAAGATCATATTGACCAGGATATATCCGGGAAACACTTTTTTCTCAACAGTCTGCCTTTCACCGTTCTTAATGTTAACCTCGTCTTCAGTGGGCACGACCACATCGAAGATCAGGTCATCCATGCTCATGGACTCGATGCGCTGCATGATGTTATGGCGTACTTTATCCTCGTTGCCAGAATAACAATGGACAACATACCAGGCCCGGTCATCATCCGGTTCCTTAGCTGGCTCCTCTAAAACGGTTGCCGAGGCATAGGGATCTGGAAGGACCTCTTCCTGGAGGGCATCCTGCGGTTCGTCGATCTCTTCCAGTTCCGGCTTCAAATCCTCTTCTTCAACTTCAGAGGAGGTCTCGCCTTCCCCGGAGTTGTCCTCCGTCAGGTCCTGTTCCATTTCTGGAGAAGATTCCTCTTCCACGACTTCCGCTTGCGGTGTTTCCTCGGTTTCAGGGGCAGCCATTTCCGGAGTCTCTTCTGCTTCTGGAGGGAGAACTTCTTCAACCATTTCCGTTTCCAGCGATTCCTCAACTTCCGCGGTTGGCTGAATTTCCTCCCCCACTTCAGGGGCGGTCATTTCACTTTCCTGAGACTCTTCCACAGCCTGCTCTTCCGCGGGCATGGATTCAGTTTCACTCAGCTGTTCTTCGTTTTCGTGATTATCCATAAAATTACTTCCCGAAAGGGTTTAACGAGCTGTCAGGCACCTATAATCAATCCAAATAGCTGTGTGAAAAGATAATCCAGGATTCCCAGGAATGCACCCATCAACAAGATCACAATCATCACAACACGGGTCAGATTGATCGCTTCTGAACGGGTTGGCCAAGATACTTTTCTTAACTCAGCGATGGTCTCCCGGTAAAATTTACGGATGCCTCGCAATTGCCTTTTTTGTGCAGCCACATCAAACTCCTTTTACGGTCAAAACGCCGCCCACGTAGACGGCGTCTGATGAAATAGGCAGGCCAGGTAGGAATCGAACCCACAACCCCCGGTTTTGGAGACCGGTGCTCTGCCAAATTGAGCTACTGGCCTAAGATGGGTAGCGGGTGATCGCCCTAACCGGGCGATCACCACGTTAATCCTTATTTCGTTTCCCGATGCAGTGTATGCTTCCTGCACCTGGGGCAGAATTTCTTCAGCTCCAGGCGATTCGGGTCATTTCTTCTGTTCTTCTCAGACGTGTAATTCCTTTCGTTACACTCAGTGCACTCCAGGGTAATTACCGGTCTGATCCCTTTTTTTCTCGCCATAATATACTACCTCTAATATTGGTAATTCCTACTCGATTATCTCAGTGACCACGCCGGATGCAACCGTCAGACCACCTTCACGAATAGCGAATTTACCGCCCTGCTCCAACGCGATGGGAACGATCAGTTCCACCTGCATGTTCACATTGTCG
>DRBO01000084.1 GCA_011039385.1 Chloroflexota bacterium
GCTTCCATCTTCAGACATGCCCCGTCTCCTCGTATGCTTTGTTTGATTCCCCAGCAACCACGCTTATCTCAATGAAAAGCCAGCTTCCATAACGGCCTCCCGCAGTTGGGGACGGGAGGGTTTACTCACTCGTCGGGCAGAGTGTTCCATCCAACCATAGATCGCGGGATCCTGATCTGGCTGGTCCACCTGGCGTCCCCTGTAAATACCAGTTTCGATCATAGCCTGATCGTACTCTTCCAGCAGCGGGAGATCATCTTGCTGGTAGGTATCCCAATGAAGAACAGCTTTCAAAGGCAATCTGGGGCGGATCAGGGGAGCTTTTACAGGCCAACCGAGCGTCATCCCGAAGACCGGGAAAACCAGTTCAGGAAGATCAAAGAGTGATATTACACGACGGGGCTGATTGCGGATCGCGCCAAGATAACAAAATCCCAAGCCGAGCGATTCCGCAGCCAGGCCTGCGTTTTGGGAAGCGATAGCTGCATCCACTGCTGCTATGAGGAAATTTTCCAAATAATCAGCATTCAACTCATACCCCTGGTGAAGGCAGACTCGTTTAAGCCGGCTGAAATCAGCACACCATAGCAGGAATACCGGGGCCTGGATGATGTGCCTCTGACCACCTGAGATTTCCATGAGCTGTTCTTTCTTGGCGCTGTCAGTTGTGGCCACCACACTGTAGGTTTGCAAATTGGATGATGTCGATGCCCGTTGACCGGCAGCCACAATCCCTTCAATCATGGATTCCGGAACGGGATCCGGTTTATAGTGCCGGACCGATCCGTGTTGAGACATTAACTCGATCGTGGGAGTTGTCATTTCTTTCCTCCCTGTACTTGGAAGGTGAGCGGGAACTTATAGAGGGAACAACAAATCAAAATCCAGTCCGGTCAGCATTCACTATAACCGCAGGAATAACATTTCCGACAGCCTTCCTCATTAACCAGTGCTGCCTGACCGCATTCCGGACACAAATCCCCGACCTCCAACCAGGATTTTGAATAACTGAGTTCATCCACTTCCTCCAGTTCCTCCAAGTCGACATCCTTGAAATTCCATCCTGTATTTTCCAGGTACTCCTGCAAAGCCTGGGCAATACCATCCGGAAGCGAACGAACACGATTTGGTCCAAACCCGGTTGGTCGGCGGCCGCCAATACCCGCATACTGCTGGTAGACTTCTTCCAGGCGCTGCCTGGGAGGGATTGGCGAGGACATGCGCAGTATGTAGGAAAGGGAGCGACCTATGGCTTCTGAGACAGCAGCTGTGTCCGATCCCGCCTTGGCGGTATTGATAAACACCTCAAATGGTTGGCGGTCGCCGTTCTCATTAATGGTCACATAAGTCTTGCCCAGTGGGGTCTGGATACTGAATGTATACCCCTTCAGGTGCCTTGGGCGTGGTTTCTTGGTTGCCTGCCACTTGCTGAGTTGTGTTAATACTTCCTCATTTTGGGTTGGTTTTTCATACCTGCCTGTTTCCAGGACTACTTTATCCCGCGAGCCAGTCACGTAAACAGTGATCCCTTTACAGCCAGATTCCCAGGCAAGAATATAGGCTTGAGATACATCTTCGGGCTGCGCATCGGAAGAGAAATTGATGGTTTTTGAGATGCTGTTGTCCACAAAAGCCTGCAGAGCAGCCTGCACGCGTATATGTTCTTCTGCCGTGATATCGCCTGAAACCACAAAAGTATCCTTGATGTCCTCCGGCAGCAGTTCGATATCCCGGCAGGTGCCTTTTTTAATTATGTCTTCAATAATTTCTTCCCGCTGGTCCTCGTTCAATTGAGTTTTCCGGAGCGCATCCTCAAAGAGAGGACTGGTATAAGTTAAGTCAATCTCCCCATCACTCTCTACTACATGGCGGGTATACGCCAGCGCAAACACCGGCTCACAACCGTATCCTTCACACCCTGATACCGTTGCGATGGTACCGGTAGGAGCTATCGTAGTTTGGGCAGCGTTCCGGATACCATGTTCCAGGATCCCGTCAGTCACCATGGTCCAGTCCAGCGCCGGCCGTCCCCAATCATTTTTATAGGGAATAATCGATTCCGGGGCTTTCCAACGCAGATCATTCGGATCATAGAGACTGCCCTCGATTGCCGGGAATGGCCCGCGCATTTCAGCCAATTTGATACTGGTTAGCATGGCGTGATAGCGGATGAACTCCATGATCTGGGCCGCGAATTCCTGGCCCCGCTCCGAACCATAACGGACGCCTGCCCTGTACATCAAATCAGCCAGGCCCATGATGCCCAAACCAATTCGCCTGGCTCGCATAGCAGCTTTCTTGAGCTCGGGCACAGCAGGCACATAGGCGTTGGCATCGACAACGTTGTCCAGGAATCGGGTGGCAATTTCGGTGCTGTGCTTAATCCCCTCCCAATCGGGCAAACCGTTCTCCAGGAAATGCTGACTGAGGTTGATTGAACCCAAACAGCAGTTCTCATACGGCCCTAAATACTGCTCACCACAGGGATTGGTGGCTTCAAGATCATATAAATGAGGGATGGGGTTTTCACGATTGGCATGGTCAAGGAACAAGAGACCGGGTTCACCATTATGATGGGCTTGAGAAACGATCTTGTCAAACAGGTCCCTGGCCCGAAGTGTTTCATGAACGAGGATGGGGATGCCCGCGTCTTCCGCCTGTTCCAGTGTGCCATTGAACTCCCGGTAAACAGGATCCTTAACATCCGGGAAGCGCAGCTCCCAGGGATCGTCATTGATCACTGCTTCCATAAAAGCATCGGTGATTCCCACGGAAATATTAAAATTTGTGATGGCCGTTTCATCCGTCTTGCAGGTAATGAATTGCTCAATATCAGGATGATCAACACGCAGGACTGCCATGTTGGCGCCCCGCCTGGTCCCACCCTGGGCGATTTCGCCAAAGGCTTTATCATAGACTTTCAAAAAGCCTACCGGTCCGGTGGCACGGCCGGAGGAAGCTTTGATAAGTGATTTGGTCGGCCGAAGGCGGGAGAAGGAAAAACCGTTTCCTCCCCCAGTTTGCTGGATCAACGCCGCGTCCAGCAGAGTCTTAAAAATGCCATCACTCCATTTCCCCATGTCGTCGCTGATGGGAAGCACAAAACAGGCCGCCAACTGACCGAGAGGTGTCCCGGCACCGGTAAACGTCGGAGAGTTGGGAAGAAAACATTTGTTTGCCAGTAGATGGTAAAACTCCCTGGCAGTGGCCTCTACGTCGCCGCCCCAGGAAGCCTCTTCGGCAGCAACAGAATAAGCCACCCGCCAAAAAGTTTCTTCTTTGGTTTCTGAATAACCGTCATCCTCATCTTTCCGCATATACCGCCTTCTGAATACCTCCAGAGCGTTCTCTTCAAGCTCTACAACTGGTAATCCTGAGGGAATGGGAGGGATTGATGGAACCGTAACATTCTGGTCCGAGGGATCGGCGTTTTTTGGCATTCGTTTGACTCCTGCGTAGAGAGCTAATTAAGAAAATACTCAATCAGATATTTCTTTTTCAATCAAAAAATACCCCCACATGTGTGGGTTATGAATCAATATTACCTTATATATTTGGGTGAGTGGTCGTATTCTAGCATACACAACGGTAACCCGCAAGCCACAGAGTATCAATTGAACCTTAAACTTTTTACAGGCTCTTTTTTTCTTAAGGTTGGGCAGTATTTATCCAGCCAATCAGGAAATCCTGGACGGGGTTATCACCGCCGTTCTTCAGAAGCAGGTCAAGAAAATGATAGAATTATACAGATAAAAGAACACAGGATAACCATCATGAAAAAACTTCCTCAAATCTCTACCCTTGATCTCAATTTTCAAAATTGCCCCGGGGCTATTGCCAGCTACTTGATCCCTTACGCAAAGGGTTTGATTCTCATTGAAAGCGGCCCTGGATCGACCCAGGACCAACTTGAAAAAAATCTGAATGAGCTGAGTTATAACCTGGAACAAATAACCCACCTGTTTTTAACCCATATCCACCTCGACCATGCCGGCGCTGCTGGGTGGTTGGCTGAAAAAACGGGGGCCTTTGTCTTCGTTCATCCCCGGGGGGCGCCACACCTGCAGGATCCCACACGTTTGCTGGCCAGTGCCGCCCGAATTTACAAAGACAAAATGCATACCCTGTGGGGTAATATGCAGCCTGTGCCCAAAGACCAATTGGTAATTCTCAATCATGGCGACGAGGTCCAGGTTGGGCCATATACCTTGCGGGCTTTGGATACGCCAGGTCATGCCAATCACCACCTGGCTTATTTGCTTGATGAAGTTTGTTTCAGCGGAGACGTTGGTGGAGTCAGGATCCAAAATGGCAGCGTACGGAGCTTGCGTCTACCCATGCCGCCACCGGAATTCCATCCTCCTCGCTGGCGGGAATCAATCACAATATTAAGAAAGGAACGAATTTCTAAAATCGCTCCAACCCATTTTGGATTTTATGATGACGTTGATTGGCATCTGGGTGAGTTGGTAGCAGAGCTGGATAGCATTGAGGAGTGGATGGCTTCTATCATGCCCCGCGGACTGGAGATCGAAGAGCTGAGGAAGGAATTTCTGGACTGGGTAAAAACACGCGCCAGAGAGCTCGGTTTGGGCGGGCAGGCCATCGATGCCCTGGAAAAAGCCAATCCTTCCGGCATGTCGGCTGACGGGATTAAAAGGTACTGGGAGAAATACGTCCAGCCAGTCTAATCCTGGTGAGTTTCTAGGTCGTTTTCAAACCGGAATTTCTCCTGGAAATGCCGGTTTTGCTTTCTAGGGCAACTTCCCTGTCTGCAACTTAAACGCCCTGCCCCCGTATGTATTGCCAAGTTAAAAAGATGTGGGGTTTGTTTTGTATCCAGTTAAAGGAGTATCCATGAACACAAAAAAGAAAGTAATCCTCTTAGTCATACCTCTCTTCCTGGTCTTGATGATCGGATTTGGCGCTGCTGCAACTGCCAAGGCCGTGGAGTTTGATGATGACGGGATCATTGAAGCAGGCGAAGTGATCGATGATGATCTGTTCATAGCCAGTGA
>DRBO01000076.1 GCA_011039385.1 Chloroflexota bacterium
AAAAGAAGGAGAAACAATCAAATCCTGCCCGTGATCTAGGTCACGGTTACAGAGTAATACGAGTTCATTCCATTGTAGGCACTTGTTCTTTTGAAGGAGGAAACATGCCGCTTTGGAGGCAACCGCTTGACAAGGACCGCATCCTGATTTCGCGGGGCATCGTGCATATCATCGATGACCGCTGTAAAGGCTGTGGTTTTTGTATTGAGTTTTGCCCTCAGGGTGCGCTGGAATTATCCAGCCGGACCAATGCCAAGGGCTACCATCCCCCCCAGGTGATCTCAGATGGAAAGTGTGTGAATTGTGGGCTGTGTGCTTTGCTATGCCCCGATTTTGCGATCTATATTGAAGATGGGGGAAAACAAAACCCGGATCACATTCGCCCGATCCAGCGCGACGAGGTGAGAAATGGCTCAAGATAAAGGATATCTGACGGGCGAACATTTTATGCTTGGGGATCATGCCTGTGCTGAGGGCGCCATCCTGGCTGGCTGCCGGTTTTTTGCCGGTTATCCGATAACACCTGCCACAGAGATAGCTGAACGGATGTCGGTCCGTTTGCCGCAGGTTTCGGGAAACTACCTCCAGATGGAAGATGAGCTTGCTTCCATGAACGCTGTGCTGGGGGCTTCCTGGGCCGGGGTGAAATCCATGACCGCCACCAGTGGCCCGGGGTTTTCCCTGATGATGGAGAATCTGGGGCTGGGTGTCATGCTGGAAACTCCCTGTGTGCTGGTAAACGTGCAGCGGGGAGGGCCATCCACCGGGCTGCCAACCCTGGTTGGCCAGCAGGATATGATGCAGGCCCGCTGGGGCTCTCACGGGGATTATGAGATCATCGCCCTCAGTCCGGGCTCACCCCAGGAGCTTTTTGACCTGACGATACGTGCCTTTAACCTCTCCGAGCAGTTCCGGACACCTGTCTTGGTGATGACCGATGCGGAAGTGGGGCACATGACAGAAAAGGTGGTCATTCCTCCGCTGGAGGAGGTAGAAATTATCAACCGCCCCCAGATCAAAAGGGGAGATCTGGAGCCGGACCATTTCAGGATTTACCGCTCCAACCCCCGGGGGCATCCGGGTTACGTATCTCCCATGGTAAAAGCGGGTGAGGGCTACCGTATTCACGTAACTGGCTTGACCCATGATGAGCGGGGGTATCCTTCCATGAACGCGGAAGCCAACCAGTGGAATGTTTCCAGGATCATGGAAAAAATCAATGCCAATCGTAAAGAGATCATCCAGGTTGAAAAGGGCAAACTCCGGGGGGCGCAGGTTGTCGTAGTCTCCTATGGGATTTCTGCCCGAACTTCCCTGTGGCCAATCGAACAAGCCCGCCGGGAGGGGATTAAAGTAGGCTACCTGCGCCTGATCACAGTCTGGCCGTTCCCGGATGAGATCATCGCAAAACTGGCGGAGAAAGTAGATGCTTTCATTGTCCCCGAGATCAATATGGGGCAAATGAGCCGGGAAGTGGAACGCTGTGCTCGGGGTATGGCTAAGGTGATAGGGGTGAACAAATCAGGGGGGGATATTTTGGATCCGGAAGATGTTCTGCATGCGATCCGGAAGGGGGCTGGCGTGCTGGAAAAGGCTTGAGCAGTTAAGGTGACGGGGGGAGGGTAGAGTATGACGACAAAGGGATTAAAAGGAAAAAGCAAACCCCGGATCATGACCTATGAAGCAGCCCCGGAAGGAGACTGGGTTACCGGACTTCACCCCATGGATGATCTGCTGCGCGGAGAAAGGCTGCCGCATATCTGGTGCCAGGGATGCGGCCTGGGCACAGCCCTGACCTCCTTTATCAGCTCATTGAAATGGCTGGAAAAAAATCAAGGATGGGACCTGGACAAAGTAGCGGTTGTATCAGGTATCGGCTGCACCGGCAGGATTGCTGGTTATGTACGCCTGGATTCCTTTCACACCACCCATGGGCGTGCCATACCCTTCGCAACCGGTCTGAAGATAGCCAATCCTGAACTCAAGGTGATCGTTATATCCGGGGATGGGGATATCGCCGGGATTGGGGGCAACCATTTCATCCACGCAGCCCGCCGGAACCTGGGAATCACCGTGGTCTGCGTCAATAATTTTAACTACGGCATGACCGGTGGCCAGGTGGGACCGACAACGCCCCATGAGGCGAGGGCGGTGACTGCCCAGTACGGCAATTATGAATATCCTTTCAATCTACCCTATCTAGCTGCGGCCAGCGGGGCGTCCTTCGTGGCCCGCTGGACTGTTCTGCATGCTCGCCAGCTGGATTGGACGCTGAGAAAAGCCCTGCCCAGAGCAGGGTTCAGCTTTGTAGAGATCATTGCGCCTTGCTCGACTGCCTATTCGCGCTGGAACCCGGATGGAAAGGGGTTGGATCCGGAAAACCTGCGCCGCCGCGGCCTGGAGGTGATGAAACATTACCAGCTAGTTGGCAGAACTGAACATGGCATACATCCCAAGGACGCCGATGTCAAGGTGAATGAACGCGGAGAAGTGCTCGAGATTATCGAAGGTGAATTTCTCATTGAGGATAAACCCGATTTTGAGGAAGCCATGGCCCAGCGCGTTGATTTGGCGGAAAAATTCTGGCTGCGTGAAAAAGAAACCCTTGATAGCCGAGTGGAACTGTCCTTAAAAGAGCGTCAGGTGCCCCGGAAAGAAATTCAACTGGGAGGATTTGGTGGTCAGGGCATCATGAGCGCAGGCAAAATTATCGGCATGGCTGCCTCGGTCTATAACAAACTCGAAGCCTGTTTTACACAGAGTTATGGTCCAGAGGCCAGGGGAGGCGCTGCGGGGTCGCAGGTGGTCATCTCCAGCAAACCCATTCACCACCCACACCTAACTAAGCCTACCAGCATGATCATTATGTCCCAGGGAGCCTATGAAAAATATGTACAGGCCCTCGCGCCTGGCGGAATCTTGTTACTTGACAGCGAGTTGGTTTCCCTGCCGGAAGACCACCGGGAGGATATCCGCACATTTGGGATCCCGGCTACCAAGATCGCCGAAGAGAACGGCAATAACAGAGCAGCCAACACGGCTATGCTGGGATTCTGGTCGGCTGTGGAGGGGATTCTCGAAAAACAAGCCCTGGAACAGGCTATCGCGGAATCCGTGCCCCCTAAAACAGTGGCCTTGAACCTGGAAGTATTCCAGCAGGGGTATGAGCAGGGGTTGGAAGCAATCCAACAGGAAGGGTCTGAGTAGTCCATGGGCAAAGAAGTTTTAATTCAGGGCAGCACACCAGGAGCGCTGCGTGCCGCGGAAAATCTAGCGGACTGCGGGCTGACCGTACACCTGGTTGAATCAAGCCCGTTCATCGGAGAAATGGAATCCGCACAGGGACCAGTATATTTGTGGAATACACGGCTGCTGGAAATCCTCAAAGATCCCCAGATAAAGACCTGGACAAATACTGAGATCAAGGATATCGAATGGAATGCTGATCACTGCCAGGTCGGGTTGATCCAATCGCCCCGCTATATTGATCTTGCCCGCTGCACAGCCTGCGGCAAGTGTGTGGAGATTTGCCCGGTTACCATTCCCGGCACCTCGTTAAAGGCGATCCATCTGGGTGGCCAACCGGATTGTGCAGTCATCACCAAGGAAGGCCTGGCACCCTGTTCAAGCGCCTGTCCAGCGGGAATCCATGTCCAGGGATATGTGGCCTTGATTGCGGACGGGCGCTATCAAGAAGCCTATCAACTCATTCATGACGCATTGCCATTCCCATCCGTGTGCGGGAGGGTATGTAATCACTACTGTGAGGCATCCTGCTCCCGTCTTGAAATTGATGAAGCTGTCAATATCATGGCATTAAAGAGGTTTGTCAGCGACCGGGTCCTGGAGGAAGGAGTACGGGATCTTCAAAATCAACCGCGGGAAAAAATACCCAGAGAGGAAAATTCTGCAGCGAAAAGGGTCGCAATTATCGGGGCTGGCCCAGCAGGGCTGACAGCTGCCCGGGATCTGGTCCGGGCAGGTTACAGCGCGATGGTGTTCGACGCCAATCCCAAAGCAGGTGGTATGATGCGGGTGGGCATTCCACCCCACCGCCTGCCTTATGATCATCTGGAATGGGAAATTCAGCAGATCCTCACTGAAGGCGTGGAGCTGAAGCTGAACACCTGGGTAGATGACATCCCTGGTCTACTGGAGGATGGTTTTGCGGCTGTGTTGATTGCCACGGGTGCCCACAAAGCCTTGAAAGTACCCCTGGAAAATGCCGATCACCCGGATAACTGGCTCAGTTTGGACTTTTTGAAGAAAGTATGCCTGGGTAAGAAGATCAATCTCAAAGGCAGAAAAGTGATTGTCCTTGGGGGAGGGGATGTGGCGGTGGACGCTGCCCGCTCCGCGATCCGACTGGGGAAACCGGAAGTCAGGATTGTCTGCCGGGGACTGCGGGCTTCCTTCAATGAGATCAAGGAAGCTGAAGAAGAGGGGATTCAATTCATTCGCAATCGGGTCTTCAAGAAAGTCATTCTTGAAGAGGGGAAGATTGCCGGTGTGGAGTGCCTGGAAGCGGAAGTGGGGGATGTTGTGGATGGCAAACGCCAATTCACTGAACTGCCTGGCACTGAACATCTCATCCCAGGGGATCTGGTCATCTGGGCGATAGGTCAGCGGCCGGATTTCAGCTTCTTACCTGAAGGTGATCAGCCTATCCATCATTCCTCAGGAGGGATTCAAGCGGATTCCCGGATGATGACCAGTCTGGAGGGTGTGTTTACGGCGGGGGATGTCCGGCGGGGGACGACCTTCTTTGTTGTGGATGCTGTCGGGGAAGGCCATCAAGCTGCCCGATCGATCATGGATTACCTGGAGGGGAATCAACCCCCAGAGAGGGTAAGAGAGCGG
>DRBO01000149.1 GCA_011039385.1 Chloroflexota bacterium
CCATAAGACATGGCGATCATGCCCAGGTCTTTGCGGGGAAGATCCTTGCCATTATAAGCAAACTTTGCGGTTGCTGCCAGAGGAGTTGCCTTGGAGGATTGTCCGCCGGTGTTTGAGTAAACTTGCGTGTCCATCACCAGCACATTTACGTTTCGCCCGGAAGCTAACACGTGGTCCAGGCCGCCGTATCCAATATCGTAGGCCCAGCCATCACCACCGAGGATCCAAACATCTTTCCGGACCAGTTTGTCTGCGATGCTGAGCAGATCGAGGGCTTTTGGATCATCCAGCCCCTTGATTTTTTCCCGCAATTGAGCGACACGGTCTCGCTGTGCGTTTAATCCAGCCTCAGTGGACTGATCAGCATTGAGGATCTCTTGTACTAATTCATCCCCAATCACTGCGCTGAACTGAGGAAGCAATTCCTTGGCGTACTCATTCTGCTTGTCTATGGTTAGGCGCATGCCCATTCCAAATTCGGCATTATCCTCGAAGAGCGAGTTGTTCCAGGCTGGACCAAAGCCCTCCTCATTTGTGGTATAAGGGGTTGTCGGCATATTGCCGCCATAAATTGACGAACAGCCAGTTGCGTTGGCGATCACGCTCCGATCACCGAAGAGCTGCGAAAGCAATTTCACATACGGTGTTTCGCCGCAACCTGCGCACGCGCCGGAGAACTCAAACAGAGGCAGTAAGAATTGTGAATCCTTAACGCGGTTGAGTTTAAGCTTAGCCCGGTCAATTTCAGGCAGGGAGAGGAAGAAATCCCAGTTTTGACTTTCCTGTTCGCGAAGAGGGGGTTGAGAAACCATTTTCAGCGCAGGCTCCTCTTTATCACTTGCTGGGCAGGCATCAACACATAACGTGCAGCCCGTGCAATCTTCAGGAGCAACCTGGATTGTGTAGTTGAGCCCCTTGAATTCGCGCCCATTCGCTTCTATGGACTTGAAGGTTTCCGGTGCAGCCTTAAGTAATGCGGGATCGTAGACTTTAGGGCGGATCGCCGCATGGGGACAGACAATGGCACATTTATTACATTGTATACAAGTCTCAGGGTTCCAGGCCGGGATATCAAGGGTCACATTGCGCTTTTCCCATTTTGTGGTTCCGGTTGGATACGTGCCGTCGGCCGGAAATACGCTGACGGGAAGATTATCGCCATATCCTGCGATTATCTGACCCAGCACGTCCTTGACAAACTCGGGTGCTTCCTGCGGGACGGCCGGACGCATTTGGATCTCGCTCTGCGCTGACCCTGGAATTTCAACTTTGTGCAGGTTGGCAAGGGAATTATCAACTGCTTCGAAGTTCTTTTTTACGATTTCTTTCCCTTTCTTCCCATAAGTTTTTTCAATCGCTTTTTTGATGGCTGCGATTGCTTCGTCCCGGGGCAATACCCCACTGATAGCAAAGAAACAGGTCTGCATAATGGTGTTGATGCGCGTACCCATGCCGGATTCTTTGGCGACATCATAAGCATTGATCACATAAAATTCCAGTTGTTTACTGATTATGGTTTCCTGCACATTGCGCGGGAGGTAACCCCAGACGTCTTCTGAACTGTAAATGCTGTTCAGCAAGAAGATCGACCCGGGTTTCGCGTATTTCAACATCTCAACCTGTTCAAGGAAGCTAAATTGATGGCAGGCCAGGAAATCTGCTTCGTTCTCTCCAATCAGGTAAGGCGAATTGATTGGATCACGGCCAAATCTAAGATGAGAAATCGTTTTCGCGCCCGATTTTTTTGAGTCATACACAAAATATCCCTGGGCATAATTTTCAGTTTCTTCGCCGATGATCTTAATGGAGTTTTTATTGGCTCCCACCGTGCCATCGGCTCCCAGCCCAAAGAAAACACCGCTGATCGTATCCGGGCTTTCGACTGTGAATTCAGGATTGAATTCAAGGCTGGTGTGGGTCACATCGTCAACAATCCCGACCGTAAAATGATTTTTCGGGTTTTCCTTTTTGAGCTCATCAAAGACACCTTTAACCATCGCCGGGGTGAATTCTTTAGAAGATAAGCCATACCGGCCGCCGACGATTAACGGGGCGGATTTTTTATCCAGACCTTCAACAACTGCCGAGATCACATCGTTGTAAAGCGGCTCGCCGATTGATCCGGGTTCTTTGGTGCGATCGAGGACAGCAATGACTTTAGTTGATATTGGCAGGGCATCCAGCAGGTGTTGTACGGAGAAGGGGCGGTATAGACGCACCCGGACAACCCCGACCTTTTCTCCACTCTCGGCAAGATATTCTGCCGTAGCGGCAGCGGTTTCTCCCCCAGATCCCATGATAACAAGCACGCGCTCCGCGTCTTTTGCGCCGAAATAATCGAAAAGATGGTATTCCCGTCCAACCAGCTGGGCAAATTTATCCATGGCCTGTTGAACTATCTCAGGGCAGGCATCATAATATTTGTTCACACTTTCCCGGGCCTGGAAGAAGATATCGGGATTTTGCGCGGTTCCGCGCAGGACCGGTTTGTCAGGATTCAATCCCCGGGCACGGTGTTCGCGAACCAGGTCATCATCGATCATGTCCTTCATGACTTGGTCGGAGAGCATTTCAATCTTGTTGATTTCGTGCGAAATGCGAAAACCTTCAAAGAAATGCACGAAAGGAATCCTGGATTCCAAGGCGGCTGCCTGGGAAATGAGGGAGAAGTCATGCGCCTCTTGAATTGAGCCAGATGAAAGTAAACCAAAACCAGTTGAGCGCACGGCCATGACATCTGAATGGTCACCAAAAATCGAGAGTGCTTGGGCCGCAACGGAACGAGCGGCCACATGGAATACGGTGGGTGTCAACTCACCGGCAATCTTATACATATTTGGCATCATCAATAATAATCCCTGGGAGGCCGTGAAGGTGGTTGTCAGCGCACCTGTTTGCAGCGCTCCGTGCACTGCCCCGGCCGCTCCGCCTTCCGATTGCATTTCAACCACATCCGGAATGGTGCCCCAGATGTTGGTTTTGCCCTGGGCCGACCAGGCGTCCGCGTGTTCTCCCATGGGGGAAGAAGGCGTGATGGGATAAATTGCGATCACTTCGTTGATCTTATGGGCAACCGCAGCCACTGCTTCGTTACCGTCAATCATTCGGATAGTTTTAGACATATACTTAACTCCACAGAACTAGGATAGTAAGCGCACTAAATAGAGGGGCAGATTTTTCTGGCCCAGCCCCCTATTATAATCCATATGTCTCTTGATTGTGAATGTTATCTTTATTAGGTATTTATCCCCCGGGATATGACGTTTTCCCCGTATTTTTCCTGCAGTTCCCGCAGAGTCTCTTGTAGTTTTAGATCCTTTTGGATCCCTGTATCCCACAATCCCAGCTGGTGAGCATGGGTATCCAGATTGTGCACCCCGACTCCTATCAGCCGAACCCTCCGTCCTTCTTCCCAAACCAGATCCAGCAGATCAGCAGCTGTTTTGAATATCGTTTCAAAATCATTTACTGTCTGGGGCAGCGTGGTCTGGCGGGTGAGGGTTGTGAAATCAGACCAGCGAAGTTTGATTTGAACCGTTTTTCCTCGCAAATTTTTCTTTTGAAGCCGGCTGGATACCTGCCGTGATAGCTTATTAATGTGCTCCAGAAGTTCGCTTTTCCTTCCCAGATCCTTCGGGAAGGTGCGCTCGTTGCTGACAGATTTGATCCCCCGCTCGGTGGTGATCCCGCGCTGATCGATGCCCTTAGCGCGGCAGGATAGCTCGTAGCCATGCTTGCCAAATTTCTCTGCCAGCTCTATTTCAGGAAAAGCTGCCAGATCACCTATGGTCTGGATATCAAACACAGCCAGGCGTTCTTTGGTTTTCGGACCTACACCCCAAAGCATGTCCACCGGGAGGGGAGCCAGGAATGCCCTTTCCTCTCCCGGGGGAACGATAGTGATGGCGTTGGGAGGCCCGTCTCCACCAGCAGCCATTTTGCCCACATCGGTGGCAATTTTAGCGACCAACTTGTTGCTGGCGATGCCTACAGAGTTTGGCAGCTTGATCTCGTTCAGGATCGTCCGCTGCAGAGTCAACCCCACTTCCCGGGGGGAAGGACCCAAACCGGTGATATCCAGGAAGGCTTCGTCAATGGAGATCTGTTCAACCAGGGCAGTAAAGCTTCTCAGGCGCTCCATCACCAGCCTGGAATAATGCCCGTAATCACGATGGTTGCTGGAAACCAGGATCAAGTTGGGGCAGATCTGCAGGGCTTTGGCTGCTGGCATGGCTGACCGCACGCCCATTTTCCGGGCCGGGTAGGAGCAGGAAGTGACTACCCCCCGGCCGCTGGGGGAGCCGCCAACAGCAAAAGCCTTACCGCGCAATCCCGGATCCTTGATCTCTTCCACCGCACAGAAGAAAGCATCCAGATCCAGATGGAGGATTATGCGGGGAGGGGACATGGTAATAGTTTACTCCTTGGTTGAATAGGGCTTGCGGAGCTGAACCGGCGTTGTCTTGGCGCGCACCTGCAGGTTGACGATCTCCACGAAGACCGAGAAGCCCATCGCGAAGTAAATATAGCCCTTGGGTATATGCAGTCCCAGGCCGTCGGCAATCAGGGAGAAACCGATCAGCAGCAGGAAGCTGAGGGCAAGGATCTTCAAGGTGGGACGTTCATTGACAAACCCGCTGATCGGACCTGAAGCAAATAACATAATACCGACTGCGATCACCACGGCAGAGATCATGATGCTGATCTCATTGACCATGCCCACTGCCGTAATCACCGAATCAAGTGAAAACACGATATCCAGCAGCATGATCTGGAAGACAACTCCAGCCAAAGAAGCGGCGAC
>DRBO01000014.1 GCA_011039385.1 Chloroflexota bacterium
GGGGACTCAGCTGGCTGCCGGTGTCCCAGTTTATCATCTGGGGCTTGTTTTCACGGGCGTCCCGCCAGCGGAATCCGGACAGGTCCTGGATCAGGGCTGGCCTGGAAGGTTTCTGCCAGATGGCGGTGATGTTGGGGTCGGAATGGGGTCACAACCTGGCCCATTTAGCGGTCTCCAACACGATCGGCAAACCCATGGATCAGTTCCGGATCCAGCTGGGTATGCCCCGCTGTGTTTACTATCAGATCAATGATCAGGAAGTGGCACCGCGGGAGCATCTGGCCCGGGCGCTGGGCGGTCCGATCTTCAACTTGCTGGTCCTGCCTTTTGCATGGAAGGCCAGGCGGCTGACAAAAAAGAATTCCATCGCCGGGATTACCGCACGAACGGCGTTCGATACCAATCTCTTCCTGAGCACGATCTCATTGCTGCCCATTCCCGGAATTGACGGCGGCCCGATCCTGAAGTGGAGCCTGGTGGAGAGGGGGAGAACACCATGGGAAGCGGATGAAGTGGTCCGGAGGGTAAATGGTCCTCTGGCGCTTCTCCTGGGCTTGTTCAGCAGTGGGGCTTTTTGGAAGAAGAAGATCCTGCCAGGCTTTTTCAGTCTCATGTTAGGGGGGATTTGCCTGAGCATCTTCGCCGGCTGGCTGAAAGAGGAAGATATCTCGATTTGAGTTTGTCTTGAGTGATCAATCAGGAGGAAGAATGCGACTGTCTATCATTACCGGCGCGGTGTTGGCGTCACTGACCGGGATGGCCATCGCTGTGCAATCCACCATTTCCAGTCGGGTGGGAGCCCAAATAGGGGATATCCGCACCGGGATCCTTACCAACCTGTTGGGGGGTGTGATCGCGGGCGGGCTGATGCTGGTCTGGCTGCTCAAGGATGGTCCGGCAGAGTGGAAAGTCCCTCCAGCTGTGATTGGATTAACCGGGCTGTCCGGCTTGCTCGGTGTGCTGATCGTGACCGGGATCTCGTTCTCTCTCCAGCGGGCGGGAGTAGCTGCTGGGCTGGCCGGGGTGATTTTTGGACAGCTGGTGATCTCAACCCTGATTGACAGCCTGGGGATTGGCGGTGCTGAGCCCATCCCGTTCACGCTGATTCGGGCAGCAGGATTGTTGACAGCTGGATTGGGGGTTTATCTACTGCTGCCCAAGGGGTGAGGTGAGAGTAATCATCGGAGATGACCTTTCGCTATTGGCTGGCCAATTCGAACACAATCCTGACTCATCGCGGTAATCTCAGGTATTAAAACAATCTTTTAAAATCGGGATAATTTAGAAGTCGCTATTTCTAAAATATTGAATTGTGCGGTAAAATTGCTCTGCAATCTCATAGATTGATAACCATTATGAATAAACCGACAAAGAATAACCGTAAATATCCGCCTTTCTGGGAAAAATTCATTCCAATCTTCCTGACCCTCATTGGCCTGGCACTTGTTGTTTTACTTCTTGTGGCCCTTTCTGTTGTTTTGGGATACTTCCCTGTTGGATAGATGGGATATTTCTTCCCGGGAAAATTACTCAAGGATTTGGTGATTTTTATGAATTTCGTGAATATAGTATTGCCGTTTACCTCCAGTTTGATCAGTTTTATTTTTGCAGGATCTGTCCTCAAGCGCTACTTTGAGCGGCGTGGCACCCATCTGCTCTTGTGGGGCATCGGGATGATTTTTTATGGCATTGGAGGATTCTGTGAAGGTTATTATGGTATCTGGGGTTGGAATTCTCTGATTTTCCGATTATGGTACTTGTTTGGAGCTATCCTGGTAGCTGCCTGGTTGGGTCAGGGGACAATCTACCTGCTCGTCAAGAAAAAGTGGGCCCATGTCCTGATGGGAATTTTGCTCCTGGGATCGATCTATGGAGGTTTCCGGGTTTTTGGGGCGGAGCTGGATCCTGGATTGATGACTTCCAGCCTGCACACAGGTAGTGAAATGAGCGGCCACGCCATCGTTACCGCTGGCGTGCGGACATTAACCCCATTCTTCAATATTTATGGAACATTATCTCTTGTGGGGGGTGCGGCTTATTCTGTTTTTATTTTCTGGCGCAAAAAAGTGCTCCTGCACCGCACGATCGGTAATGTTTTGATTGCTGTTGGGGCTATCCTGCCTGCCTTTGGTGGTACCTTCAGCCGGATGGGGATCAGCGGAGCGCTGTATATCAGTGAACTGCTCGGCGCAGTGATCCTTTTTATAGGTTTCAGGCGGGCGATTACTCCTCTGGGGGAGGGTGATGTGGAGAGTTCACGACAGGTCTGAAAAGCCCACCCCCAGCAGTTCATAGATTTCATTAAATAAAAAAACGCCCGGTTTTGCGGAAGACCGGGCGTTTTGAGTTTACCTTACTGCTTCAAATTCTTGATGCATCCAGGTAGGGATTTCGCCTTAGACAGGGCGGACGTCAACGGCCTGAAGGCCTTTGTCACCCTGTTCAACGGAGAACTCAACTTTCTGTTCTTCGCTTAATGATTTAAACCCATCCATCTGAATGGCGGTGTGATGTACAAAAACATCATCGCTGCCTTCGCGGGAGATAAAACCATAACCTTTGGCATCGTTGAACCATTTTACGGTTCCAATTTCTTTTTCGGACACTTGTGTTACTCCTTGTTACATTTGATAGAATTGAAGCAGAGCTGTTAGAACAAAAAACCGCCCATGTTCCGCAAGTTTGGGCAGTTTCTTTTAGTACTACCAATACCTACTTCATCTTAACGCTTGCTATCGTAGCACATCATAGGTCAATTGTCAATCCATAAAGGAGATCCATAAAGGAGAAAGTGATGGGGAGGTTTTCTGAGGGTAAATTCACCGCCCGGCTGCAAACAATTGTCTCCTACCGCCGCCAGGAGAGTGGATTGTACCGGGAAATTGCCGGACGCCTTCCTCTTGACGGCCCGATCCGCGTGCTGGATATAGGCACCGGGACCGGCCTGCAGCTGCGGGCAATCCATAACCGCTCGCCCGGATCCAAGCTGTTTGGACTGGATCTATCCGAGCCGACGCTCCCTTTGAGGATGATTTCTTTGACCTGGTCACCTGCAACGCCAGTATGTCCTACTGGGAGGACCCCCGGGAATGTTTCGATGAGATTTTCAGGATCCTGGTGCCTGGTGGGGAAGCGCTGCTTTTTGAACCCCACCGGGAGATTGATATCGATGCCGCCCTGGAGCAGATCCGGGGAAATATGAGTGATCAAGGTCCCCTGCGCCGCTGGGGGGCGGTTCAGCTGAATAGATTTGGATTGAGGAGTGGTCAACGAATTGGGATGAAGCTCTACTCCCAGCAGGAGCTGATCGATCTCGCTAGGTCATCCAGCTTTGGGGAGAACTCTTCTGTAGAAGAGACTGCCCTGTTGAACATTCCCGTTTTTGTTTGCATACATATGTGGAAACCAGCCTGATTTTTCCCGAGGAGAATTGATGGAAGAGCACATTTATACTGAAAAGCTTCAATCCAGCTTAACAACATTCCTGTTTGTAGATCTGGCCCTGATCTTTATGGTCCTGTTCGGGTGGCGGGTCACCACCGTGGGCTGGAAGTTCACCCCGGGGCTGTTCCTGTTCCTGGGCGTTTTTTTCCTGTTCTATGTCTTCAATTACCGGACTTTGAGGATTCGGGTCTCCGAAGAATCCCTGGTTCTCAAATTCGGGCTGGTGCGCTGGAGAACTGAACTCGAAAATATCCAGGACTGCGCCCCGGATGATCCCCCCCTGTGGATCAAATACGGAGGAGCCGGTGTGCATTTTGCCATGGTCCAGGGCATCTACCGGGCTTTTTTCAACTTTCTGGAAGGTCCTCGAATCTTGGTCACCTTCAAGGAAAAGCAGGGCTGGGTCCAGGCGCTGTGCTTCACCACCCGCCAGCCGGACCAGATTCTGGAACTGCTGGAAGGGAGAATTTTAGAGTGATAAGAAACCAATTTATCTTGACCCCCTCTTTTCTGGACCAGCCCCTCTCTGGACTGGAGGAGCTCTTCCAGCCTGGATGGCAGATCAATCAGGTTGCCCCAGCAGGAACTACCCTGGTTCGCCGCATAGCGGGGATCCAGGCTGGCCTGGCCTCCCTGGTGGTGGAGGCGATCCAGGCTGGCCGCCGACCGGTCTCGATCGCGGGTGACTGCTGCACAGCGATAGGTATGCTGGCGGGTTTGGTCAGGACGGGGATCGATCCTCACCTGATCTGGTTTGATGCTCACGGGGATTTCAACACCTGGGAGACCACACCCAGCGGCTTCCTGGGGGGCATGCCCCTGGCCATGCTGGCTGGACTGGGGGAACAGACCATCCTGGAGCTGCTGGAGATCGAGCCCCTTCCCCAGGAACGGATCACCCTTACCGATGCCCGGGACCTTGATCCCGGGGAAAAGGAACTGGTGGCTTCCTCCCGGATCACCCACCTTAACGACCCCCTGGCGCTGCTGGAAACGCCGCTGCCCGACAGGCCCTTGTGGATCCACTTCGATACCGATGTGGTCGATCCGACCTTCGTGTCGGCCCAGAACTACCCTGCCCCGGGAGGGATATCGCCGGAGGAGCTGGGCCGGGTCTTCTCCCATCTGGCAGAGACCGGGAAGGTAGCTGCGGTATCCCTTTCCTCCTGGGCACCGGGCCTGCCGGGCGTGGAGGATTCCCGGACCATTTGCCTGGACCTGCTGGCATTGCTTTGCTAACTGCTGCGGGAAGGGAGATTGGTTTTTCCCGAGTCCTTCACTCCGTTTCCCTTGCTTCATGACCGGAAAAGGCAAACAGGCTGTCATTGCGGGTGCTTCGCACCCCCGCAATGACAA
>DRBO01000078.1 GCA_011039385.1 Chloroflexota bacterium
CCACACCACTTTCCGTAGCGGGGAAACGATTGGGCAGACTATCCAACTTCTGGGCTAGTTTTTGATATACCTCCCGGCTCATAAATCCTCTCCTTAAGGCAAGGCAGATAACTGGACAATCGCACAATCAACTCAACCTAAGTAAACAGGCTGGCAGCTTCCTTGATCAGGGCTCTCGCTATCTCGAATTTTGGCAGGGACCCCAAATCCTTTGTCTGGCCGTCCCGCCAGATCAGCAGGACCTGATTGAGATCCGCGCCAATGCCAGTATCCTGTCCACTGACATCATTGGCGGCAATCAGATCAAGGCCTTTCTTTTCCAATTTTGCGCGGGCATTCTCCAGCAAGTTTTCAGTTTCGGCGGCAAAGCCTACCACAAAAGCGGGACCAACACCTGATTCTTCTTTCCGGGCAGCCACGTGCAGGAGAATATCCTCGGTCCTCTCCAGTTTGAGAGTCTGTAATCCTTCCCGATCCTTTTTGATTTTCTGATCCGCTGGTTGAAGAGGCCGATAATCCGCCACAGCAGCGGCCATGATCAACAGGTCAGCAGCTTCTGTTTCCGCAAGAACGGCGTCCGCCATTTCAGCAGCGGTGGTCACCTGCACTATATTGGCCCCTACCGGTGAAAGCAAGCTTACCGGACCGGAGATCAAAACCACATCCGCGCCTGCGTCGAGGGCTGCTTGGGCGATCGCGTACCCTTGTTTTCCTGATGACCTATTGCTTATAACACGGACCGGGTCAATCGGTTCCTGTGTGCCGCCAGCTGTGACGACCACTTTTTTACCCTTTAACATCCCCTCTCTCCCCAAGAGCTGGCGCAGATGGCCTGCCAGCAGTTCTGGTTCAAGCATGCGCCCTTTCCCGGAGAGCCCTGAAGCCAGGTGTCCGGCAGCAGGCCCCCAGATGTGCACTCCTCTTTCACGCAGGAGCGCCAGATTAGCCTGGATTGCCGGATGGGAATACATGCCGCCATCCATGGCTGGTGCAATGGCGATCTGGGTTCGAGAAGCCAGGGCTGTCAGGGTGAGCAGGTTATCGGCCAGTCCCTGGGCCAGCTTGGCGATGGTGTTGGCAGAGGCCGGAGCGATCAAGAAAGCCTGATTGTTCTCTCCCAGATGGATATGCAGAACGTGGTCATCCTGCTTCCACAAGTCCTCATCCAAGTAGGCTTTCCTGCCTGTTACCGACGAAAACGTCATGGGCGAGATCAGTTTTGAAGCCGCTTCTGTGAGGATGGTATCCACCTGCGCCCCGGATTTGGCCAGTAAAGACGCCAGGGCTGCTGATTTATATGCCGCGATCGATCCGGTCACACCAAGAACGATTCGTTTGCCTGAAAAAATATCCATCAAATACCCCTTTCTCCAATTTTTCGGTAACAGAAGGTGATCACTAGAGTTCCAGATCCTCTACTGGTTCATATTCCAGATGATCCGCAAACCATCAAGGGTCAACCAGGGAGCCACGATGTCGATCACATCGGTTTCCCGGGCGATGATATCGGTCAAGCCGCCAGTCGCGATAACTTTCATTTCCGGACCCAGCTCTCGTTTAAAACGGGCCACCATACCTTCGACCAGGCCAACATACCCAAAGATCAATCCAGACTGCATGGCATGGGGTGTGTTCTTGGCAATTGCGGATGGGGGTGTATTTAGATCCACTTTGGGGAGTTTGGCAGCCCTGCGGAACAGGGCGTCCGCCGCGATGCCAATTCCAGGAGCAATTGCGCCACCCAGATAGTCCCCTTCCGCGGAGATAGCATCGAATGTGGTTCCGGTGCCAAAATCCACCACGCAGGCTGGACCACCGAAAAGATGCTGGACAGCCGCTGCGTCCACGATCCGATCTGCCCCGACAGATTTGGGGGTTTCGTACAATATCCGCACCCCGGTTTTTACCCCAGCATCCACGACCAGCGGATCCAGGTTGAGATAATCCTGGCAGGCTTGGAGAAAAACCCCGGTTAGTTGGGGGACGACACTGGCCAGGCAAACAGCAGTGATATCCCCTGGAAGCAGTCCCCCGTGTTTCAACAATCCATCTATCTGCAAGCCATATTCATCTGGCATGCGCTGGTGGTCAGTGGATACTCTCCACCTGGGACCCAATTTCTCTCCCTGGTAAACCCCCAGGGAGATATTGGTATTGCCAATATCGATTGTCATCAGCATAGGATTTCCTTTCCTTGATTTTGCCAGTCCTCCAGGACGCTGACCGGATTTCGATTCAGTAGGTCTTTCTCAAAGGCCAGGTTGGAATCAATCAGCCTGGCCCAGAGGATCACTGAACCTAATATTCTCCCGAATGTCAAGAGACTCCCAGTATGATATTATCGATCAATCGTGTTTTACCTATGTAAACTGCCATGGAGATCAGGCAGGATTTAACTTCCCCGTCCAACTCAACCAGCGTCTCTGGATCAGCGCAGGAGACATACTGCAGGTCCGCTAACTCCTCAGCCTTGACTTCATCGCTGACAATTTGAGTCAAGGTTTCAGCTCTTCGTTCGCCAGACAGAAAAGCGTCACGGGCCTGAAACAGCCCCCGGGAAAGGCACCTGGCTGCAACCCGCTCGTTCTCATTCAGATAGGTGTTACGGCTCGACATCGCCAATCCATCATCCTCACGAATAATTGAACAAACCACAATTTCAATTGGGTAATTCAAATCTCGTACCATCTGCTGGATCACTACCGCCTGCTGGGCATCTTTTTGCCCGAAATAGGCCCTGTCCGGACCCACAGCGTTGAAAAGTTTGGCTACGACTGTGGTTACTCCCCGGAAATGTGTGGGGCGGAAAGATCCCTCCAGCATGGTTGAGAGGCTTTCAACCTCTACCCAGGTCTGATATCCTTCCGGGTACATAACCTCTACAGTGGGAATCCATACCACGTCCGCTCCTTCGGTTGTCAGCAATTCCAGGTCCCGTTTGATATCCCGGGGATAATTTTCCAGATCTTCCTCTGGAGCGAATTGAGTTGGATTGGCAAAGATGGACACAACAACTGAGGGATTCCCCTCCCTGGCTTTGCGAACCAGCGAGAGATGCCCTTCGTGCAGGTACCCCATTGTGGGCACAAAACCAATTGGATGCGCCAGTTTACTCAGCTCTTTTCTTAACTCTGGAATACTTTCTACAATTTTCATTCTTCTTTCCTTGATAAATCCACTTTACCTTGAATCAACAATGCCAGGATTTCGTTAACTGGGGTTGGTACACCGAGTTTTTTCCCCTGCCTGACCACCGCCCCACACAAAGCATCAATTTCGGTTGGCGCGCCGCGCCTGATATCCTGCAGCATGGAAGAAAGGTTTTCCCTCGTCGCTGCCGCTACCGTTTCCGCGGCCTGGGCAGGATCGCTGAAACTTATTGGGACTCCAAGTTTCCGGGCCACTTCTGCAGCTTCCCGGGCTGCCATTCCCATCAATCGGGTGACAGCAGGGCTTTCCAGCAGTTCTCCATTCTTCACCCCCAGAAGCCCGGTCAGGGGATTGATGGCCACATTGATCACCAGCTTTCCCCAGATCAATCCAGATAAATCCTCGGTCTGCTGTACAGTAAACCCGCCCAGCTGAAGCAGGTTAATCAGAGCGGAGATCTTGGGATGCTCACCCACTGATATAATCCCTTCCCCCCCCGGACGGACCTTACCGGGTCCCAGGGAAGTCGCCCCGTAGGTAGTCACGCCCAAAGCAGTGCGGTCCTGGCCGAGCACAGCACCCAGGGTTTCCCCATTGCCCAATCCATTCTGCAGTGTGAGAGCGACGCCATCCTCAGCTAACACCTCGCTCAGCTGGCGGGCAGCCCGTTCTGTTTGCCAGGATTTCACCAAAACCAGGGCCAGGCTTGTTCCCCTGAGTTGAGCCGGATCAAGAAAAGCCTCAGCGGGATAGTACCGGGGAGATCCATCCTCAATCACACATATCCCCTCTTTATTAACCGCCGCGATGCTCTCCTTCCATGTGCCCAGGAAGTGAACCTTGACCCCCCTTTTCGCCAGTCGCCCTCCCATCAACATCGCCATGGCGCCTGTTCCCATGATCGTGATCTCTGTCATCACTCAGGGCTCCGATGTCAGGTCCAGGAACAGCTTCCATTCTTCCTCAGAGATGGAAAAGCTGTGCTCTTCTCCCGGAAATTCTCCCGACTCCACTTCTTCCTTATAAGATCGAAGGGCCGAATCAATTTCTTTGTGCAGAAGAGCATATTGCTTGACAAACTTGGGTGTGAATTTATCGAACAATCCCAACAGGTCATGGGTAACCAGCACCTGGCCGTCGCACCCCCCTCCTGCCCCAATGCCGATAGTAGGAATGGAGATCTGAGTTGAAATCAATTCAGCCACTCGATCTGGCACAGATTCAAGGACGATACCAAAACAACCTGCTCCCTCAAGCAGTTTGGCATCTTGGAGCAGCTTCCTGGCTGCTTCTGCGCTTGTGCCCTGGGTTTTAAATCCGCCCAGCTGGTGCACGCTCTGGGGTGTCAGACCCAGATGACCCAGGACCGGGATCCCGGAACCGATGATGGCTTTGACAGCATCCAGGCGCTCTTCCCCGCCTTCCAGCTTCACAGCGTCCATACCAGCTTCCTGCAGAAATCGGCCGGCATTGCGGACCGCATCCGGGATGCTGGCCTGGTAGGACATAAAAGGCATATCACCGATCAGCAGGGCCCGGGAGGCGCCCCTCGATACTGCCCGGCAGTGATGGAGCATATCCTCCATGGTCACCGGGAGGGTGTTCTCGTAGCCCAACATGACCATCCCCAGGGAATCACCCACCAGG
>DRBO01000087.1 GCA_011039385.1 Chloroflexota bacterium
AACCCCTTGCCAGGCGGGTGACCTTAATGTCAAATTCGCTCAGCTGCTGCTGCAGATACATCCCGGTCGCATCCCCTTCCATGCTGGGATTTGTGGCGATGATGATTTCCTTGATCTCTCCTGCGCGAACCCTACCGATCAACTCCTTGATCTTGAGGTCATCCGGAGTGATGCCCTCCACTGGTGACAGCGCTCCATGCAGGACATGATATAAACCGGGATATCCGGAGGTCCGTTCCAGGGCCGGCACATCCAGAGGCTCTTCGACAACACAGATCACCTGCCTGTCCCGGTTCTCATTCCCGCAAATACCGCACTGCTCCTGGCCGGTGTTCATCATATTAAAACAAACCGGACAGGTGTCAGTTCCTGATATCAAGTTCAGCAATGAATCCGCCAGTTTTTTGGACAGGTCGCTGTCCCTGGTCCGCAGCAAATAAAAAACCAGGCGAGCCGCTGTTTTAGGGCCAATGCCCGGCAGCCGTGCAAATGCATCAATACATTGTTGGATGGGTTCTGGCAGCATTATCCCTGTCTCCTTACTTTAGAAAGGAAGTCCCTGTCCAGCAAGGGGACCCAGTTTGCTTTCAGCTAGTTTCCTGGATTCATCCAGGCCCTGGTTGATTGCCGTCAAGATCAGGTCTTCCAGAATTTCCTGATCACCATCTTCAATCAATCCCGGATCAACACTAACGGACAATACTCGCTGATCCCCGGTCACAACCACCTGAACTGCACCGCCTCCTGCAGATCCAGCAACCTGTTCCTCAGCCAGCTGTTCCTGGGCTTTGACCATCTGCTCCTGCAGCTGCTGGATCTGCTGCATCACACCCTGCCCGCCCAGGCCGCTCCCGCCGCTTTTGGACCTTTTAGCCATTCTGTCCTCCTGACACAAATAAGAATTCTCTGGAGCTAATTATCATCCTCACCTGACACCAATGTACCCCCCAGGTCCCTGACAACGGCAGCAACCAGGCCATCGGGATCCACCCCATCCGGCAAATCTGCCTGGTCCTTTCCTCCCACAACACAGAGGATGGGAAGCCGGACACCAATAACTTTTTCGATCGCATCTTCAGTGATTTTTATATGGTCTCCGCCATCGATCTTTTCCTTGATGGCATTACTCTGGAAACTGAGCACAAGCTGGTTATCCTTGATCCCCAAAGGTTTGCATGAGTTCAGGATTCCCTGCGTAACAGGATTCACATCCCTGACTCCTTCCAGGATCTTTCTCCACTGCTGCAATACGGTCAGCGGCTGCTGTCCTTTCTTTTGAGGCTTATCCTGAGGTGGTTCCTGCTGGGAAGGCGCCTGCTTCCGGGGTGTTGTCCGAGGTGTTTCCTGGGCAGGTTTTGGGCTGGTCTTTTCAGCTCTTGTTTGGGGCATTCCAGATACTCCCAAGTCCGATCCTTCCTTATTGATCACTTCCAATCCCTCCAGGAAAGCCATTTCCAGGGGCAGTGTTGGCTGCCAGGAAGCGCCCCGATCGTTCGCGGCGTTATTAAAAACGCGGATCAGGTCAAGCAATTCTTTCATCGAGATTTTATTGCTGTGGGACGATATAGTCGGGAGTAAATTCTCCGGCACATCGATCCGGTCCGCATTATCCATTTTCATCAACAGGACATTTCTAAAATAGGCCACCACCTGTTTGGTGAACTGAACAGGATCATTCCCCCGTTCAGCTGATTGATGCAGGGTGTTCAGCCCTTTTCCCGAATCCCCTACCAGCATCGCGTCAACAAAATTCAACACCGCCTGATCCGGTGACGTGCCCAGGATCTGGTGGACCAACTCTGCCGTGATCTCATTTTCGGCATTGGACAACTGGTCCAGGATGGATATTGCATCCCGCAAACTCCCTGTGGCCTGGCGGGCGATCAAACGCAGCACATTCTGGCCGGCAGTGATCTTCTCCGCGGCGGCCATATTTTCTAATTGCTTCACAATCTCATCCACAGAAATCCTTCTAAAATCATGCCGCTGGCAGCGGGAGATCACTGTAATAGGAATGCGGTGGATCTCAGTGGTTGCCAGGATGAAGATAGCATGGGCCGGTGGTTCTTCCAGGGTCTTTAGGAGGGCATTGAATGCAGATGTGGAAAGCATATGCACTTCGTCAATTACATAGACTTTGAATCGCCCCACATTGGGAGAAAAATTGATCTTCTCCCTCAATTCACGGACATCATCCACGCTGGTATTTGAAGCAGCATCAATTTCTATCAGGTCCAGGAACTCGCCTTTGATCACTGATTGGCAATTTGCGCATTCGTTGCAGGGGCGGGCAGCCGGATCCTCTGCCAGGCAGTTTGCAGCCTTGGCCAAAACCCTGGCTGTGCTGGTTTTCCCCGTGCCCCGCGGGCCAGAGAAGATCTGGGCATGGGAAATCCGGTCCCGGCGGACAGAGTTCTTCAATGTGGTAATTATATGGTCCTGGCCAATTACCTCATCCCAATCGCCTGGTCGCCATTTTAGATAGAGAACTTGAGACATAGATTAACACCCTGATGGATAATTGGAGTAGGAGAATTTTAACCTTGCATTCTTTAGTTTATCAGAAGGGGGGCAGAGGGTCAATCAAAGCGATACTCTCAACTCCAGCAGGGGATGAAAAAACCTCTCGGTCTGGCATTAATCTTGCACAAATAATAGATCAGTCGAGGGGATTTATTCTTTCTTGACGCTATTTGCCTAGTATGCTAGTATCAAATCAACCCTGATTGATTTGATATCTTGAATAGATGCTCAAACAAAGAGGGGAAGGATCCCCACAAGGAGAGACAGTTAGATGAAAAAAACCAGCCTGATCGTCCTTATCGTTATTATCTCGGCGCTTTTGTTCTCGGCTTGCACTATGTCTGCATCCACACCGCCGCCAGTGACACCCACCACGAACTTGAGCGAAATTGCCCGCCAGGCGACTGAAACGGCAGTTGCTAAGACCCCAAAAGCAGGTGAAACACAGGCACCTGAGATAACAGAAGAGTCCATGACAGACCCCACTGCTGCCGTCTCAGATGCTGTCGAACCAACCAGCACACCAGAACCAACCTCTGCAGTTGAGGATACCGAAACCACTGAACCAGAGGTTTACGAGTACGCTGTACCGGATTCTTACACACTGCATGAAGGGGAGTTCATTTATTGTATAGCCCGCCGGTTTAACATCCATCCGGAAGATCTCGAAGTTTATAACGGCTACGAAAGCGGCACCCTCCTTTATCCGGGGGACACTCTTCAGATCCCTTCTGGCAGCCGGGCTTGGGTTGGTGATCGCGCTCTACAGTATCACCCATCAAATTACACTGTTATTTACGGAGATACTTTATACTCAATTGCCTGCCTCTATGGAGATGTTGATCCCAGGGCAATTGCCGCGGCCAATGACCTGGATATAGACCAGGTTCTGACCCCGGGGACTGTGCTTCAAATCCCCTGAACCAGATCACATGATAACCAAACGAGCAGCCTGAGATCCAGGCTGCTCGTTTTTTTAATTAATCCTCCCGCAGTAATGGGTAACTTCAATTCTATCTCTACGTTATAATTAAAGACATCAACACCAATAAAGGAAGTAGTCGATGAAGAGAGCTGTCAGTGTAAGTTTGGGATCCAAATCACGCGACAAAAAGGTCGTTACTACCCTTCTCGGGGAAGAAGTCTCCATCGAGCGCATAGGGACAGATGGCGATGAAGAAAAAGCCTATCAGCTTTATTGTGAACTGGATGGAAAGGTAGACTCCTTTGGCGTGGGAGGAATTGATCTCTATATCCATGCCCTTAAACGGGATTATCCTCT
This sequence comes from Chloroflexota bacterium, assembly GCA_011039385.1. GTDB lineage: Bacteria > Chloroflexota > Anaerolineae > Anaerolineales > UBA11858 > B10-G9. The sequence continues at coordinate 3,806 of DRBO01000087.1, forward strand.
GTATGCCGGATTAAAACTCATCCGGGATGTTAAAAACACCCCGGTGGTCGACGGCGGAGGCCTGAAAGCCACCCTGGAAGCCAGGATCATGCAGGATGTGGAAAAACAGCTGGGAGATATCATTCAGCCAAAGACCGTTCTGTTAGTAGCGGGCCTAACCCGCGGGGGTATGACCAGATCCTTTATCGATGCAGGATATCAATTAACTTTTGGCGATCTGATGTTTGGGCTGCAGATCCCTATCCCGATCTATACCGTACCGATGGCAAACTTCGCGGCCGCCATCCTTTTACCCATTGTCGGTAGAATGCCAATTAAAATGCTTTACCCTACCGGAGAAAAACAACTTGAGGTGGTGCCAAAATACGAGAAGTATTACGCCGCAAGCAAGGTGATCGCCGGAGACTGGCTGTACATCATGCAGCATGCACCAGATGACCTTTCGGGCAAAGTGATCGTCACCAATACGACCACTGAAGCAGATGTCACATTCTTAAAGGATCGCGGTGTGGATTTCCTGATTACAACTACACCTGTCCTGGACGGCAGGTCTTTTGGAACCAATATGTTTGAAGCCGCCCTGGTAGCCGCGGCGGGGAAAAACCGGCCTTTGACGACCCCGGAACTTGACCAGATCATTGATCAGCTTAGTCTGAAAGCCCAGATCCAGGATCTACG
>DRBO01000088.1 GCA_011039385.1 Chloroflexota bacterium
ACTCCCGGCAAGGTCGGTGAAGCGCTGAAAGCTGTCTGGCTGGAAAAGGAAACCGGGCTGCCAGTCTCCAAAGGTATCTCGGTTGTACTGGCGGAGCGCATCAGTGACGGTTTAGGTGTCTTGATCCTCAGCACACTAGGTGTGATCGCCTATCCGCGCTACTGGCCGGCCTTTGCAATCGTTCTGGGTGGGCTTATAGTGCTAATCGTGATCATCCAAATCCGACCGGCGGCGCTGTGGCTGCTGGAATTAGCATCCAGGCTGCCACTCCTTAAAAAGATCTCAGCCGGACTGCAGGAATTTTATGAAGGCAGCTATGCCCTCTTCAAACCGAAAGCTCTGCTGGTCGCGGTTGGGATCGGCACGATCTCCTGGTTGGGTGAAGGGATCGGAATGTACTATGTTCTGCGGGGGTTGGACGTGCCCGGCGGTTGGGAAACTCTCTCGATTGCAGTCTTTGTGCTGGCGTTTTCAACCGTAGTCGGCGCGGTTTCCGCTTTGCCGGGCGGCCTGGGCGCCGCAGAAGCTTCCATCGCTGGCATGTTAGGCCTGCTCCTGGGATTAACCCGGGATACAGCGGCGGCGGCTACGTTATTGATCCGTTTCGCCACCTTGTGGTTTGCAATTGCCCTGGGTTTGATAGTATGGGGGTTGTTCAGGAAGCTTCTTTTCAAAACACAAGAGTGATTCAGATCGCAATCACCAATTCCAATCGATTTCCTGAGTAAATTTCAATTACAATATTTAAACTTGGCTTTAACCTTGTGAAGGACATTTCCTTTCTAACCTTGAGGGATTGAGTCCTTTGCAAAGGATTCAATCCCTTACTTTTACACAGGAGAGCTGCCATGTCCAAAATCTCCAAATTCTTGATAATCCTCCTTCTAGCGATCTTGACCGCCTGCAATCGGCCCCAGGGAGATGCTACCCAAACCCCACTGGATATCGAGCTGACCCAAGATATGGTCAAAGATACAGATATCCCGGATCAGCCCGTGGACACCTCCCAACCTGAGGATACGGACGTTCCTCCCGCCCAGGAGGACCCCACTCCCCAGCCTCCGACAGCTGAACCTCAGGAGATCATCCTGGAAGGCGACCCGATCGCTCCCCTGCCGGCAGGCAGCGCGGTAGACTTTAAGGTAGTCCATATGCTAAACGACCAGATCGGATGGGGTTTGGCAACAGACGATGAACGGGTTAACCACCTGGTCCGCACAGACGACGGCGGTTATACCTGGCGGGATATCACCCCTCCCCAGCCAGATATGCCTGATAAGACCTGGATCTACCCGGAGGTGCACTTCTATGATCCGGACACTGGATGGGTGATTTTCAGTGATACGGACCTTGTCTGGCTGACAAAAGACGGAGGGATCGATTGGACCCCAGTTCGCCTGGATTTCAACGCCTGGTTGGGCGGGATGATCTACAGCCTGGACCAGGACCATGTCTGGCTCTTCCAGTTCCTGGAAGGCGGGATGCAGAAGGTCTACACGGCTCTCTACAGATCTGTTGATGGTGGAACTACCTGGACAAAACTGATCGATCCAACTATGGCGCCGGATTATTCCATCCAGGGATTCGATAAAACCGGGGTGGATTTCCTCAATCCGGATTACGGCTGGCTGACCCGGCATTTCCGCGGTGTCTCTCCCGATGTTCGCCTGGATGCTACTTATGATGGGGGTATGACCTGGCAGGCAATAAATTTACCTGCTCCATCCTCAGCCCCAGAAGCCTTTAATGATTGTTCCTGCGGCCTGTCCACGCCCGATCTGGAAACAGTCTCAGCTGGCACTCTGAAACTAGAATGCCTGTGCAGCGGAGGCGGCGGTTTATTCACAAAGAACTATATCTACCGTACAGAAGACGGTGGAACGAATTGGAATATTCAATCTGTTCCAGAAGGTGAGATCCATAAGATAACAAAGCAGACCTATTATGCCGTCGGCAGGGAAATCTACAAAACAGAGGATGGCGGAGAGAATTGGGACCTGATGAATACCGTCAACTGGGATGGACGTTTCAGTTTCCTGAACACCACGGCAGCTCTTGGGGTGGCCTACGATCCGGATGATGAAGAATATGCTCTTGTCCAAACATCAAGTAGCTGCTCTTCGTTTGGGATCATCAATCCCGTACTATTAAGCAGCCAAACGAATCGATAAAATAGAGGGACTGAGTCCTCAATGAAGGACTCAGTCCCTTAAAACCCAGAAACAATTTCCTTTTGTGTTTAATCCCGCATCCTCCCCTCTTTGCGTTACTGCAGCAGCTCCATATAACTCGAAATCTCTTCCAGTTCATCAAAGCGCCAGGTCAGGTCAATGACCTTGTCCTGCTGATCCACACTGAGCACCGCGCCTGCATTGGCCCGGAATTTGGAGATGATCTCCTCATCGCTCATTGGATTCAGGGGAGAACCTTTGGCGTTATCCACCTGAGCAGTAAAGCTCTGGCCTTCATTATTGGTGATCGTAACACGAGCTCTTTTCACGCCCGGGAACATGGCATCAATTTCCGGATCAGCTACAACTTTGATCTTGCCCAGTAGGTCCCAAATACGGGGATCTTTGAGCTTTTCATCGCTGAAAGAAGACGGCAGCACATTGCCGTCCGCAACCGCAGCAGCCACCACATAAGGCAGGCTGTGATCTGCAGTTTCCTTGGTTTTGGGCTTGAATTTACTGGGGTCGGAAAGGATATCTGCCCCCCGAATTGTGGTTTCTACCAGGACCTCGCTGATATCTTCAGCAGCTAGATTTTGCTCCTGGCAGACCTGCATGGCGGCGCTGATCGGTTGATGGGTCAATGCTTCGGTCGGGAAGGCTTTATAAGCACATTTGGTGATCATAAACTCCTTTCCTAGATCCTTAAGTACCCATTCCGGACGCCATTCCACACTGTCGATGACCTCGAAAACACCCTCTTTGCCCTCAAATACTTCTACCGGTCCAGAATAATTCTCTTTGGCGATCATGGCAGCGATCACACCTGCCTGGGAAGCCAGGGGAGCTGCAGTGTTTTTCATGTTGGTCAAATGCCCGGCCACCACCCCACCCAGGGTGAAATGGCTGCTGCTGCTGATACCCACTGCCGCGACCATCTGATCCAGATCCAGATCGTATAATTTTCCAGCCACTACAGGGCTGACAAATTGAACCAGCGATGCGTGGTGCCAGCCAATCTCGCGTACACCCGGGTGAGCCGCATGGCACCAGCGCAGCATCAGTTCATAATTGACGATGATCGCTTCCAGGACTTCTTTTCCCGATTTACCATTCACTTCTCCCGCAGCCAGGGCAGCGCCAATAAGATCCGAAGGATGGGATGGATCCTCTTCCCAATAGATATCGTTATAATCCATGGCCCTGGTCAAAAGGCAGTTCATCAAGGCTGCATTGGAGGCATTGGTTTTGTATTCCCGGCCGATCACTGAAGCTTCCGGGGTGCCGCCCAATTTTTCTGTGAAGCGGTACATGGCTTCCATATCTTCATTATTCACGGCAGCCAGAGCGCAGCCCATGCTGTCAAGCAAGAACCGCTTCGCTTCCCAGATGGATTTTTCAGGAATGTCCTCGAATTGTAAGTCCAATGCCCATTGGGCCATTTTCCCGCTTAATGAGCTCATCATCTCTCCTTACTCGGTATCTATGCTATTTACAGCCATTCTGCAACCGCGTTGGCAACATCAATTGTGGAGCTGTCTCCGCCCATATCATAGGTCCTGACCTTCCCATCCAGGATCACTCCGGCAATAGCTGCTTCCAGGGCCTGGGCTTTATCGGTTTCTCCCAGCCAATCCAGCATCATCTTGGTGGTCAACAGCATAGCATGGGGGTTCACTTTATATTGTCCGGCATATTTAGGTGCCGAGCCGTGGGTGGGTTCGAAGACTGCCAGATCATCGCCAATATTGCCGCTGGAAGCAAATCCTAATCCGCCTACCAGCTGGGCTGACAGGTCAGACAATATATCCCCAAACAGGTTGCCAGTGACCATTACTCCGTAATTCTCGGGGTTCTTCAACATCCACATCATCTGGGCGTCGATATTAGTTTCCCAAAGATCGATCTTCGGAAATTCTTTATGGATTTCCCGTGCTACACGCACCATCATGCCGCTGGTCTCCCGCAGCACATTGGGTTTTTCTACCAGGGTTACAGTAGGATAACCATGTTTATCGGCATATTCAAAAGCCCGGCGAATGATTCGGTCCGCACCGCGCATGGTAACAATCCGGGTGGTCATAGCCATGTCCTGACCGGCCACATCGTCAAAATTCCCCAATGCAGGAGAATATTTTTTCATCATCTCCCGCAGCTCATCTGCCACA
>DRBO01000071.1 GCA_011039385.1 Chloroflexota bacterium
GATCAATAAACTGCTTCCCCCATCCGATAAGAAATGGCTTCAGGATTTGCGTAATGGCGCAGGCGTGCTCCTAACCTTCCACTACGTAACCCTGGGCTGGATCTGGTTTGCCCTTCCCTCGCCAGGGTTGGCTATAGATTTCTTTGCTATCCTCTTTAGGGCCGTACTATGAAAGATATAATCAATCCGATCCGGTTGCTCTTCAAGACGCTGGTTTTCGCCCTTGTCATCAGTCTGATCCTTGTGCCTGCCATAAGTTCTTCTGTCGGTAAACTCAGCATATACAACTGGCTTGTGCCCGGCCGGGACAGATTGCCGTTCAGCGACACCCCCAAAAAAGCATACAATCTCAGCTTGTTCAACCTTGACGCCATGTTCGCTTCACATCAAGTCTCTGGGGTGAAGGAGCCAGCAGACGCATACCGCGTTTTTATCCTGGGTGATTCCTCAACCTGGGGGACTCTCTTGAAACCGGAAGAAACCCTTGCCGGCCAATTAAACTTTCTAGAGTTGACCGGCCCGGAGGGAAGGCCCCTTCAATTCTACAACTTGGGGTACCCCACTTTATCTTTAACGAAAGATCTCCTGCTTCTCCAAGAATCCTTGGCCTATGACCCCGACATGATCATTTGGCTTTTTACACTGGAATCCTTCCCTGCAGATAAACAGCTCACCTCCCCTCTGGTAGAGAATAATCCCCATGCGGTCAGCAGGCTTTTCCAGGTATCCGGCCTGGACCTTAGTTCTTATAGAAAAGACTTCCCGATGACAACTTATTGGGACAGCACCCTGTTCGGTCAGCGCCGGAATCTAGCGGATATATTACGCCTCCAGCTTTATGGGGTTATGTGGGGTGTGACTGGAATTGACCAGTATTATCCTGAAGGTTACATAGAAGCTGCCCGGGATTTAACTGATGAGCTGGATTTCCATGAATGGCAGGAAGGGGAGATGCCAATCAACCAGCTGGCCCTGGAAATATTGACGGCTGGTGAAAAAGCAGCCGTCGGAGTGCCGATGATCTTCGTAAACGAACCTATCTTGATCAGCCAGGGAGTCAACAGCGAACAGCGTTATAACTTCTACTATCCACGTTGGGCTTATGATGAATATCGAGAAGCCCTTGATCTTTTCAGTTCAGATCAGGATTTGATTTACCTGGATTATTGGAACCTGGTGCCTCCTGAAGAGTTTACCAATACGGCCATCCACACCACACCGCAGGGAGTGAGACTGCTGTCAGGTGAACTTGTCCCTCACATCCAGGCCCATCTCGTTCCATGAAATCAATTTCTTTTTTCTCAGCCTCGCAGTCTTTTGATCGATTTCATCCAATAACCTTAAATGTACACTCAAACCCTGCTTATACAATTTGATTTCCTATTTCTGTAAATGGCATTAATTAGATATAATTAGGGCTGGTTTTTTGCTCCAAGAAAACTCTGAAGGGAGATGAACATGACTCACAAGTCAATCTTGATCATCATGATAATTGTGCTAATTACTGGCGTCCTGCTGTCCTCCTGCCAAGCAGCCAGAACGCCTGCGGATGTAATCGTTGAGTACCTGGAAGCGCTGGCAGGAAAAGACCAGACAAGCGCCGTTGCTAACTCGTGCGCGGCTTGGGAAGAAAAGGCACGTGCCGAAGGCGCCTCATTTATTAATGTTGAGGTAACGCTGGAGGACCTCGAGTGCCAGGTCCTCAATCAATCAGATACTGAAGCCACCGTTTCCTGTTCAGGCAGCTTCATTTCCAGCTACGCTGCTGGCGAAGACCAGGAATTGGATCTTAGCGGTCTGGTATTTTCTCTGGTCTTGGAGAGCGGCGATTGGCGCATGTGTGGTTATCAGCGTTGAATCCCGGGCGATAAAGACGCCTGATAGGCAAGATCTCTTATGACGAAAAAACTGTTATTAACTTTATTGTTTTCAGCTGGCTTGACCATAATACTGGGCTGTAAAGGCCCCGTTGAGCAGCCGACAAGCATCCCGACGCTAATAAATACGGATCAAGTTCCACAAACCGAGGTCGTTGCGCCTGTTCCATCGGAGACAAATACCATCCTGGAAGCAACACCAGTAAGCGAGATCCAGGAGACCTCAACTCCGCAGCCTACGCCCACGGCTGACACTCGCCCTTTGCCAGAAGAGTGGCGGACCTGGCCGGTCATTCCAACCTTGTCCCCTTCCATGATCGAGATCTATCAACAAGGACTTGAAATGGGAAATCGGGAAAACGCGTTTTCCAAAGTGGGTGACTGTCAGATAATTCCAGAAGTATTTCTGGGGCTTTTCGAAGATCCCGCATACAGGCTTCCCGAGAGGCTGGAATATCTGCAGGGAACACTGGACACCTTCCAAGGATCGTTCGCCCGCGAGGGGTATTCCTCCAAAGGCGGTTTTGTATTCCCCACCGTCTTCTCTCCTTTACGGGCCGACAAGTCGGTTTGCGATACCGGGGAAACACCCTTCGAATGCGAACTGCGAGTGCATCGGCCTTCCTTCGTCCTGATCAGCATGGAATTTAGATACAAGGGAAGAACAGTTGAAACTCACGAGAAATATTTACGCAAAGCCGTTGAATATGCTCTGTCCAGGGGTGTCGTTCCCATCCTGGCAACCAAAGCGGATAATTATGAGGGAGACCACAGTTTGAACTTAAAGACTGTCCAGATCGCCTATGAATATGATCTCCCCTTATGGAACTACTGGAGAGCCGTGCAATATCTGCCCGACAAGGGAATCGATTGGGCAACAGATAAATTAGGCTTTCACACTACTCCGGAAGCCTGGCTGGTCCGCAGCGAGACTTTTTTGATGGTCCTGGACGCGCTATACCATCAGGCCCAGGGCAAACAGTGAAATCAAACTCAATCATGATAGGAGCAAATACCTTCCAATTCACCAAAAATTTTCTTCGCAATCTGGCCATCCTGGGCCTTGTGCTTTCTTTAATTTTCGGATTATCAGGCTGCCAGGAACCAGAGAAGCCGACCGTTCCTGACCCGACCGAAACATCTCCGGTGACAAGCAGTCCCGCATTGGAAACTGCCACTGTGGAACCGACCTTTACACCGCTGCCCAGCAGCACGCCTGAGCCTACCCCGACCTTTGATATCTCTTCTGTTGAAGATTGGGGATCGGGGCGTTTGCTATTCGATTTGGAGGAGCATAATTTTGGAGAGAAGATCCACCAGGGAATATATGAGTTGGATCTGGAAACAGGTACGCTCGCCAAGATCAGCGGTGCCGGATCTGTGCTTTTGGATATTTCTCCAGATCACCTGGGCTTATTAGCATCCCAGGAAGAAACGCTGATCGTTATCGATCTTGAAACTGGAACATCGCAGAAGTTAGCCGGGGACTACTTCCACCTCTCTCCATCCGGTGCCAAATGGGACCATTCCACGAATACGATCTATTACCTGACAAGGGATGGATCTGAAATTTTCCTGGCCCGGGTGAATCCTGCCAATGGAGGGGCCGAACGACTCCCGATCAGCTCAGCCATTGCCGTCCTGTCAGCAGACCGGAACACAATCACCTTGGGGATCGGAACCTGCAACCCCTTTGGAGACTGCGCAATTTCTGAGCTTCTCTGGATTGACGGCGGGGGAAACCAGATCGCCTCCGTGGAAGTTAGCGAGTCGATTCCGCTCCCCTGCCAAAGGCCAAGTGACTTCGTGTACTCGGAAAAAGATGAAAATGGCGGTCTGAGTTTGCATATCCGCCCCCACGGCCAGGAGCAGGAAACTGTCTTCTGGTCCCTGAAAACTGAGTACGCAGACTGTGCCTGGTCTCCGGACGGGAATCGGTTGGCAGTTATCCTGATTGATCGCAATTGGTATTCCGGCGAAATTCAGGCATACTATTTTCAATTGTTGATTCCAGCTATAAACGAGATCCTTGATCTATCTCGTTTCCAAGCCCCCCTTGACCTTGTGTCCTGGTCTCCCGATGGAAGATACACTGCCTTTACTGGTACTGCACAGAATGGCGATGGATATCAAATTGAGATCAACCTGTTTAATATCAATTCCTTATCGGTAACAAGATTCAATCAGTTGGACCAATTCCAGTCAGAGAATTATCTGACTGTCCACGCCCTGTTCTGGTCTCCCTGAAAAGATCACTGAGAAAAACAATATTGGTAATACTTCTCTAAATCATACTA
>DRBO01000172.1 GCA_011039385.1 Chloroflexota bacterium
GACGCCGGTTCCGTTGCCACGGATGTCCGAATCGAAATTGACGGTCTCAACACCTCGGTATTATTTTGGGATATTGAATAAATTCATTTAGGAACTGTGAAGGCATTATGGAAGATCCTACAACACAAACTACTTCAGAATCCAGGCCAGCCCTGACGCTGAGGGGATCCAGAGATCTGTTTGACATCAATATTCTCCCGGATCGCTTTCGGCGGAAGAAGCTGACCCTGATGATCCTATTACCCTGGCTGCTGCTGGCAGTCCTGCTGGGCACAATCTACCCGGTCTACACCCTGGCCAGCCAAGCCCAGAGTTCTTTCCAGGATCAACGCCTGGCGCTTGCCAGGGTTCAGGCGGAACTCGATTTCTATCAAATCACCAGCCAGGAACAAGAAGACCTGCAAACCCGGCTGGATAAGGCGTTAGCCCAGAAAGATGCCATCGTCCAATCCTTCAGCGGCTTGCAGCTCGCTACAAATAAATGGAGTCCTACGCTGATCCAGATCAACCAGCAGCTGCCCGAAGGGATCAGCTGGGTTCAGGTCTCCCAGCAGGAGGATAAAACCATCCGGCTGGACGGCGTCACTCGAGAGTACCTGCTGGTGCTCGATCTGCTGGATTCTCTGAATAGCCTGGATGGCCTGGCGGACGCAGAAATCGATTCCATCGAGCAGGTCGATCCGGAAGAGATTTCCGAAGCCCTTCTGGAAGATGAGGCTGATGCGCTTTTATCCAGTGTCGCTACCCCGGGGTATTACCGCTTTACCATACTGGCCAGAGCGGCGGGGGAGGTGCAGCCATGAACCATCCAAAATCCCGTTTCTTATCTGCCCGCAGGATAGTGATCATCATCTCTGTGATCTTAGGATTGGTCCATGTCATCCTGTTCGGCTGGACCCTGCAGCGCCGCAGCGCTTCGGCTGAGTTGAACGAAAGCAAGCTGGTACTGGAGGAAAACCTGGACCAGCTCCAGCGGATCAACCAGGACCAGCTCGACGCCCTGCGGGGAGAGCTGGAAGACATCCAGGCAGAAATCACAGCCCTGGAGGCTTCTTTCCCGGAGTTGGGTGCCCCCTTTGCCATTTATCGGAGGGTTTTGGACCTGACCCAGGACAGCCAACTGGCACTGCTGGAGATCTCCCTGGTTAGTTCAGAAACCCTGGAAACAGCCTCCGGTTTGATCCTGAAGAAGGACTACAGGATAGAAACACAGGGCTCCCTGGAGAATTGCCTGGATTTTTTGGACAACCTGGAACAGGCAGGGCTGGATACCGTCAGCCTGAAATTTGCCAGCATCATCCCTGCCGAAAGCCTGTGTTCTCTGGAAATCAGCACCCTGGGTTATCCAGACTGACTGGTTTGACCAAGACATCAAAAAAGAGAGTGTACATTGTTCAAGAAAAAAATAACCACGCTTAGTTTTGAGGGAAGTGAGATCAGAGCCCTGGTCCTGCAGGGAAACAAGGTCACTGCCTGGCAGTCCCGGAGTTTACCTCCGGAAAAGATGAGCCAGGGCTTCATCCACAACCCGAAGGCAGCCGCCATCGTGATCAAAACGATACTGAAAGAGCTTAAGGGATCACGAAAGAATGTCATCAGCGCTGTTCCTGGCAGCCGCTCTGTACACCGGATCATGAGGATCCCTGTTATCCCTGAAAATATGCTGGAAGAGACCATCGAGAGAAAAGCTCGCCAGGAATTCGCGATTCCCCTCGAGGAATCGGACCTATCCTGGCGGATCATCTCCAGGCAGAACAATCAGCTGATCCTCTATGTCCTCGCCGTGCCCAGCAATCTTATTAACCAACAGGTCCAGGCGCTCAAGGACGCGGGCATTAAACCCCGGGTGATGGATATTAAACCCCTCGCGCTGGGCAGGCTTGCCAATCAGAAGACTTCGATCCTTGTCAACCTGGAAAGCCATTCCATGGGCGTGATCATCACAACCAATCACATCCCCATGTTAATCCGGACCATCCCACTGGACAGCGGCGACCTGACTGGAGAAGCAAAAACCGATCTGCTCAGTCAGGAGCTGGCAAGGACCACCAAATACTATAACGAAAGCCACAAAAAGAACCGCTTGCCCGAGGACACGCCGGTTTTCATCAGCGGAGCGCTTTTTTCCAACAGCGGTATAGAATCAAGGCTGGAGGATGCCCCGGGACTGATTGAACGGCTGGGGGCTCGAACCCCCTATCCTGTCAAACTGCCGGAATCTGACCTTGAGCTGCCGGATAAATTTCCCCTCCTCAAGTACGCGGTCAATCTTGGTTTAGCGGTAAAAAAGTCCAAATGACGATACTGACTTGGATGTACGGGGTTCTGGGGCTGGTGATCGGCAGCTTCTTGAACGTCTGTATTGATCGAATCCCTTTAGATCAATCGATCAGCAACCCTCCGTCACGCTGCCCCCATTGTGAAAAAAGAATCGCTTCTTATGACTTGATCCCGGTGATCAGTTATCTGGTCCTGGGCGGCCGCTGCCGGAACTGCAAAGAAAAGATCCCCTTCAGGGTTTTCTTTGTTGAGTTATTGACGGGCCTGGTCTTTACCCTGGTTTGGAGCCGATTTGGCCAAAGCTGGCAAACCTTGGTGGTCAGCATCTATTGTTCACTATTGATCGTGATCGCCTTTATCGATCTGGAACACCGCAAGGTGCTTAACCTGCTGGTTTTCCCGGCCATCTGGATCGCTTTGATCATGGTGCCCGTGCTTCACTTTGAGAATTTCTGGTCCTATCTGGCTGCGGGAGTCGCCGGTTTCGCCGTATTGTTCCTGATCTCTGTCATCCGTCCTGGTGCGATGGGCATGGGAGATGTGAAATTAATAGTATTCCTGGGCTTGATCACCGGATTCCCCGACATCATTCTCCTGCTTTTCCTGGCATTTGTACTGGGCGGGTTAATCGCTGGATTCCTACTCCTCCTTAAGAAAATCAACCGGAAAGATTCGATTGCTTTCGGACCCTTTTTAGCCCTGGCAGGATTTATCGTCCTGTTATACGGAGATCAGATCCTGGCTTGGTGGACAAGGATGGCTAGCGGATGAATATAGATGCCCTCTTACGTGAGCTGGATGACAGAAAAGCCTCTGACCTGCACATCAAGGGCAACGCCCTGCCGATCATGCGGGTGAATGGGAACCTGATCCCACTGGGGAAGGACCCCATCACAGCCCGTGAAGTCACAGATCTGTTCCGGTCGATGACAACCCCGGAACAGCAGAAAGATTTTACGGACAGGAAAGAACTTGACTTTTCCTACCAGCCCGGGGAGGCGCATCGATTTCGCGTCAACGCCTGCCTCCAGAAAGGGGAACTCAGCCTGGCCCTGCGCCGGGTTACCAACGTGATTCCCAGTATTGAGGAACTGGGCTTGCCCCTGATCTGCCAGGAGCTTGCCAGGAAGAAACAGGGCCTGGTCCTGGTTACCGGACCCACGGGAAGCGGAAAATCCACTACCCTGGCAGCCATGATCAATGCTCTCAACCAGGTTGATGCCAGGAGAATTATCACCATAGAAGACCCGATTGAGTACATCTATCGAGACCAGAAGAGCTACATCACCCAGCGGGAGCTGGGGTCTGACACAAAATCCTTTGCCGTGGCCGCCAGGCAGGCGCTCCGCCAGGATCCCGATGTCATCCTGGTAGGGGAGATGAGGGATCCGGAAACCATGGCTGCTTGCATCACCGCCGCCGAGACCGGACACCTGGTGATGTCCACCCTGCATACCAATAATGCCCCGCAATCCATTGACCGCATCGTGGATTCCTTTCCCCCTCACCAGGGTAACCAGATCCGCATGCAGCTCTCCCTCTCCCTGCTGGCTATCCTTTCCCAGCGCCTGCTTTCCCGCCTGGATGGCACAGGCCGGGTCCCGGTGGTAGAAGTCCTGGTCGCCAATAACGCCATCCGTAATCTGATCCGCGAGGGGAAGACCCATCAAATGCTCACCGTGATGCAGACCAGCACTGACCTGGGCATGCAGACCATAGATCAAGCCCTTCAGCGAAGTTACCAGGCGGGTTTGATCACGATCGAGGAAGCCCTGCTCCACGCCAGCGATCCCGCTGCGCTCCGCAAAACCCTGGGAGGATTCTAAAAATCGCCGAATTTCA
>DRBO01000041.1 GCA_011039385.1 Chloroflexota bacterium
GGGCTGTCTGAAAAGTCCAACTTTTCCGATCAGCCCCCCATTTAGAGATGAATTTCTTGTAAAATATTAGTGTTTTCCCCCACTTTGAGGGTAAAAAATAAGCCAAATATCCTAGTCGCCTCCTACCTGCTTGACTTTTGGGACAGTCCCTTTACTTCTTTCAGCTGAAATCTTATTACTTCTTGGTATCTTTGGCAGGTGTTTTCATTGATTTTGTCGCAGCTGGCTTTGTTGTTTTAGGCGCTTCTTTTTTAGTTTTCTTCTCTTGCAAAGGCTTCTTCTCATTCGGTGCCGGGTTATCCTGAGCGAACACATAGATCAGGGTCAAGCCCAAACCTAAAGCAAGGGGGAGTAATCCTAACAGGAACAGGGACCAGTAATTGTTCCAGGCAAATGGGATTATAACCAGTACCAGAACCGCTCCTAGAATGCTGAAGATCATACCCCAGCGCAGAATGTTTTTCGACTTATCCTTGGGGTCCTCAGCGGGCATCAGCCCCTTTTCTACCAGTGCCATAGTTTCTTTATGCTGCAGAAATCGGCTATAGGCCGCAAAACCGAACACGACCAAAAACACAATGACTGAGCCGACAAGGGTGAAGACAATATTCATAACCTTTCCTCCAGATAGGTTTTAAAGATCCTAGCGATTAAATATTTCAAAGGAGATATCACCGCTGTTGGTGGTCGCGCTGAGAGCTGCGCCGCCGTCATTGATGGTGCCGCTCCAGTGATCTGGCTTTACATCTCCCTCCAGGGTGATGGGAAACTCGGTCCTCAATTTCCCAAAGTCGGTCTCCAGATCAAAAGTGATAGCCGTATCCTGGGGCAGGTACATGCTGATATCGCCAAAATCGGTTGCCAGACTGTGTGGGCCGAGACCTAAAGGACCGGTGTATTCTACTGTGCCGCTTTTTGTGAACAGGTCTATGGTGGCGGGCTGCGTGGATTGGATATCCAGATCACCAAAATCACTGTAGGCTTTGATATCTCCCCCAAGGACATTGATCTCTATCTTTCCTGAGTTGGTATCCAGGTCGTACAGATCCGCTGTCACCCCGTCCAGGAGGATGTCACCAAAGTCAGTATGCGCGGTGAGGTTGCTTTCTACCTGCAGACTGGAGAGGATGATCTTTCCGCTGTTTGCCTGCAATAATATGATATCCGCCGATCCCTCACTGAACTCCAATTTGCCAAAGTCGCTGGAAAGGTCAATCTGCTCTGATGCCTTGACATCCAACAGGTATATAGCGCCGCTGTTTGAGTGGGCCAACACTGATGCGCCGGCTGATTTGGAAAGTTCGATTTCACCAAAATTTGATTCGAGCACAATGTGGATATCCTCCCCCCGGACATTCTCGATCGCGATATCACCGCTGTTGCTGGTAGCTTCCAGATTGCCTCTCGCGCCGGAGAGATCGATGTTGCCAAAATCCGTGTTGAGAGAGCTGTCCCCAACCTTCCCGCTCGAGCTGATATCCCCATAATCCGTCTGGGCGGTTATCGCCATACCTTCCGGCACAGAAATGATAAAATCAACCGTATCGATCTGCTGGGTGCCGAAAGTGAACACCACAGGTTCCCGCCGGTATTTGATGACTATTTTGTTGCCGACCTGGGAGACCTTTACAGAGAGAGATTCAAGTTCTGCCTGAGCTTTGGATTTGCTGGAATGCCAGGCCGTTTTATGGGCGGTCACCAGAATCTGGTCTGTTTGGGACGTCTCGAAGATCACATCGCCACCGCTGGACTCGAGGGTGATTTCCGTGATTTCATCCGGGTCGAATTGCCATTCCTCCTCAGATTCGGCCGAAAACAGGTCGGCATTGCTCATCCGGATGCCGACAGGGCCCAGATTGGTCTGGTTGACATCCTGCCAGACAACCATGACAATCCCGGTCAGTACCAGAATTTCGGCTACAATCAAGATGCTGAAAATGATCCATTTATTTTTCATAAAAACCTCCAATGTGGTGTACATCCCTTTAGACAAACTTATCGTGAAAAAGTTTCACAATTCATCTGAGCGGAAAACACTCCTGAAACTTTTAAGGATTTTCCGAGTCTAACTGACAGGAGATCGGAATTTGACTCAAACGCAGGAAAGGGATCTTGTGCGGCGGGCACAGGAGGGCGATCGCAGAGCTTTCGGTGAATTGGTTGAGGCACATCAGGTTTTTGCCTATAACGTGGCCCTGCGGGCGGTGGATAACAGCCAGGATGCGGAGGATATTGTCCAGGAAGCTTTTATACGGGCCTGGAGATCGCTGGCCGGTTTTCGCGCCGATGCCCGGTTCCGAACCTGGCTATACAGGATCGTGATCAATTTGTGTTACAGCCAGCTGCCCGGACTGCGGAAGGAAGTGACCCGACTGGATGCGCCAAACGGCCAGGAGCGCTTTCCTGACAGATCCCTGGGTGCTGATCCTGAGGCCCGGATGGAGACAAAGCAGGTGCTGGAATACTTGCAGGAGCAGATCAAGGGCCTGCCGGGCCAGTATCAGATATTGCTCCTGCTGCGGCATCAGGAAAGCTGCAGCTATGCTGAGATCGCCGAAATCATGGATCTGCCCCTGGGCACCGTGAAAACCGGGATCCACCGGGCGCGGAAAAAGCTCAAGGATGCGGTGATCCATGCTCAAGAGGAGTGGGCGAGATGAATGTTGACCGGGACAAACAATTGGACCTGCTTATCGATCAGACCCTGAGGAAATATCCCCTGGAGCCCGCACCGGAGCTCCTGAAGGCTAAGATCATGCAGGGTATTGAAAAACCGCTGCCCCCAACGCGTTTCAAGATCTCCTGGTTTGATTTTGCCCTTTCTGGAACCCTGGCATTGATCATTGGGTTCGCGCTGGATTTTATCCGGGGAGTTGCTCATTCACCCTACTGGACTGCCCGCTTTCGGGTTGCGTTGATTTTGATCTGGCAGGATATACAATACTTCTTGATGCAAAACCAGTCCTCGGTGATGACAGCCTTGCTCAGCGCGGCAATGGTCTTTACCCTGCTGGTGGGATTGGCCAGTGTTTACTGGCGCTATGCCGCCTATTCAGACAGGCTGCCAGCTTGATACCCATTCTTCGACAGAACGACATATCCGCTCCCAGGGGGCGGATATTTTTTTATCTGAACAGCATCATCACATTGACTTAATTATGATATAAACGAATCATTCTGTTAATCAGCATATCTGGAGAAAATTTATGAGCCCGTTTGCAAGCATCATTATCACCGCAGCACTGGTATTCTATTCTGTTGGCGTGTGGAGTGAACGGATCCAGGGCCGCCTGAAACCCTGGCACCTGGTTTTTTTCGTCCTGGGTTTAATTTGCGACACCTGGGGGACCGGACTGATGCTGGATTTTGCCGGCGGCTTGACTTTTGATGTTCATGGGATCTCGGGCTTGCTGGCCATCATTCTGATGTTCATTCACGCCGCCTGGGCGCTGGTGGTCCTGGTCCGTAAAAACGAAAAAGCGCTGATCAATTTTCATAAATTCAGCCTATTCGTGTGGCTGATCTGGCTGATCCCCTATTTCAGCCCGATGATCTTGAGTATGGCTGGATAGGAGAGAGGAAAATGAACTGGGTCAAATTTGTCATCACGATATTTATTTTCCTGGAAACCGGCAATATCCTTGTATTATATTTTTTCCCGGATTCAAAACTGGCCAATGGTATGGGGGCGTTCAGGGCTTGGGAGAAATCCAAAGAGAACCCCGGGATGCATGATCTGGCCAGCTACCTGGTAAAGTGGGTGGCCGGGACCAAGCTGATTTTCATCGGTTTACTGACTGTACTTCTCTTTACCGCAGATCGATCCAGCTTGCTGCTCACGGCTGGTGTGATGGCCCTGGCTATCAGCTCCTTCTTCTGGCGTCTTTACCCTCTGATCCGTAAAATGGACCGGGAGGGCATGATTGAACCCCCAAACTATTCCAAAACCCTGGGGTGGATGATCATGGGATTTATCGCCCTGTTTGTAGCTGCCATTTTACTGACGCTATGCGCATGATATGTTATCTTGGGTCCAGATTGCCCGGATCTCGTGCCAGTTAAGCGTATCTTTTCATCCATTTGACTGTTTTATTGAGTGTTAAATTAC
>DRBO01000112.1 GCA_011039385.1 Chloroflexota bacterium
CATGGTAATAGAGATAGGGGTTGAGACCTGCCCGGGCTACCGTTCCCCGGAAAGTTTGCTCATGCAAGGATGGCGCGCAGGCTCCAATGACTACTCGATTGATGCCTTTTTCCTTAATGTCTTTTTCGATCATGGATTGGCCCACATCTGAACACATGGCCATATTCGTTCGGGAAACTACAACATTAGGAAACTCGGCTAGCTGCTCAGCTACTCCTTCGCAGTTGACAACATCGCTGATGTTTCCGCCGCAGTAGCAGGTGTATACGCCAATCTTAATTTCCTCGTTCTCTTTTTTAGGCATAAACATCCTCACTTTTTTCTTCAGGGCTTGGGGAGACTCTGGTCCCTTCAATGTAGGCAGCCGCTTCTGCCGCAGCTGACCCAGACATAACAATGCTGTCCACAATGTCCATTGGTCCTGCAGAGGTTCCCGCTACGAATATACCTGCCTGTTCAGTCAGACAGGGATAGGAGTTTGTGTGGGGGATATCGACAAACCCATCATCTCCCGGGGAAACTTTGAAGATCGCTTCTGGATTATAATGGGGCAGCATTCCGACAGAAAGGACAGCCAGATCGTGGGTTCTTTCCACTACCTGGGACCCTTCATCTATCAGTTCAACCCGGAGTACAGGGTTCTGGTTTTCGTCTTGTTTGATCGAGGCAACCTTGCCTTTCACGAACTGGATGCCCATGGTTTTGGCGTTTTGGTAAAACTGCTCGTATCCTTTGCCAAAGGTGCGGATATCCATGTAGTAGATCGTGATATCTGCCAGGGGCAGAGATCCAGCGATCAACATGGCCTGTTTGATGGCATACATACAGCAAACCCGGGAGCAGTATTCCACGCCGAGCGTGGCGTCCCTGGATCCCGCGCACTGGATATAAGCAATCGAATCCGGTTCTTTTCCGTCTCCGGGCCGGATCACCCGGCCGTAAGGTCCGGTAGGGGCCAGCAGCCGTTCCATGAACATGGCGCTGATCACATTGTGGTTTTCAGCTGCACCGTATTCTTTTTTGGCCAGCCGGGAGGTGGTATCGAAACCTGTGGCTAAAACAACAGCAGTGGTTTCGACAACAAATGTTTCCGGCTCCTGAGTGAAATCAATGCAGTCCACCGGGCAGGCTTTTGCGCATTTTCCGCACAGAATGCAGTTTTCCATATCGAGTACGGCATATTGGGGAACCGCTGTGGAAAAAGGCACCCGGACAGTTTTGGTAGCGCCGTAATCCAGGTCAAACGGATTGGGCAGGGTGATCGGGCAAGCGTATTCACATTGCCGGCAGCCGGTGCAATCGGCTTCGATAACATAGCGGGGTTTCTTGGTAACTTCAGCCGTGAATCCGCTGCCATTTCTGCTAATTGCCTGGACTTCGTGATAGGTTAATAATTGAATGTTAGGATGATGGGCGACGGCGGACATCTTGGGCGTGGTGATGCAGCTGCAGCAGTCCAGGGTGGGGAATACTTTACTGAGGGCAATCATTTTGCCGCCAATACTGGGCTCCTTTTCTACCAGTACAACCTGGTAGCCCTGATCTGCGAGATCCAGGGAAGCCTGCATCCCGGCAATGCCGCCGCCTACGACAAGAGCATCGACTTGGATTTTTCTCAAGGGTATATCTCCTCGGTTCTATTCATTGGTGTGAAACTGAATGTTGTTTTCATCTGAGAATCGGACTCTTACGCGGTGACAGATTCCTGTCCAGAGAAAGCAGCCATCTCATCTTTCACAAAGCCAATTTCCTCTAAAAGCGCTTCCATAGCATTGACTTCCTTGAGGAATGGTTTGGTGCACACAGTGCAGATTGCGGTGAGTTTCAGTCGTCGTGTGTCAATTCCATGTTCTTTCAGTACTGGATAGGTCTTATTGATTATCTCAGCTGTCCGTTCAGGACCACCTTTGTAAGGGCTGTCCGTGCCGCTGTACATGACAATCACACCGTCAATACCACGCTTGAATATCCGCAGATAAAAATCCTCGCTGAACATACTGGGGCAGATAACCGGTAGAACGTACGTATTGGGAGGGTAATCAGCATGCAGCTGACCTACTGAGTCAGCGCCAGCATATCCACCTGATAAGGTTGCCAGGATGAGGATTTTTGGTTTATCAAAATCAGAGCAATTTTCCATCATTATTCCCTCTCAGCAGGCATAGAAGTATCCCGCAAATGGGTTCCTTTTACGGGATACTTGATACGGTTGGTATTATTTCTTGCGGCGAATGAACAGACGTTCGTAACCGTCAGCCTGCAGTTCCCCTAGGTACTCGTGACCCACCTTAGCGCACCAGCGGGGCATATCATTTTTGGTATTCGGATCACCAGCCCAAAGCTCGAGGATCTCATCAACTTTGACTTTACCGATGCTTTTCTTGGCTTCCAGCAGTGGTCCGGGGCAAGCCATTGCCCGGGCATCAACAATTTCTGCGGCTTGTATTTGTTCTAATTCTTCTGGGGACATAGCTCTCTCCTTAAAATAATTATAGATAGTGGGTAAATCAATAGCTTAGCGATTGTTGGATATTACAGGACAGTTCCTGATGAATTTTGTGTTGGCAATCCGGTAATAAATTTCCCTGCCATCCCTCCTTGATTGCAGGACTCCTTTGTTCTTCATCAGCCGGAGGTGTTGAGAGGTGTTCTGCATGGAAGAACCAATTTCCTCGGCAATTCCGCTTACTGTGAGCTCGCGGTTTCCAAGCACCCAGATAATTTGGATTCTGTGAGGATTTCCCAGGATACCGCAGAATTCTGCCTGTTCCTGGGCTTCAGAGATTTCAATGGGTCTCATGTGGACACTCAATCAATTAATAGAATACTTAACTACACCCGAAAGTATAGTATTGAGGGCGTTCCTGGATAAGTACAATTAATCACAAACCCTATCAATGATTTGAATAGGAACATATAGGCAAAGCTTATAGCCCTTGGGGAGGGGAGATTCTTGCTGGCAGGAACGGGGCAGGGACATTCCTTTTTCCCTTGCGAAGGAAATGGGGGGAAGTATGCTGTAGTGGCCGGCGAAGCTGGATATTAAGGATAAAATAGGGAGAAAAGAGGAGTATCTAATGGCGAAGTCCTTCTTTCAAGGAAAAACGGCTTTAATCACTGGTTCTGGAAGAGGAATCGGGAGAGCAATAGCGCTCCATTTTGCTGGACTGGGGACAAATATCATCATTAACTATTTCCGCAATCGGGAACCCGCGGAGGAAACAGCTCGGGAAGCGGAGAGCCTGGGAGTCAAGGCCGGAGTTATCAAAGCCAATGTGGGGGATATGGACGATCTTACTCGCCTGGTTGCCGGAGTGGAGCAGGCTTTTGAGGGGCTTGATTTCCTGATCAGCAATGCTGGTTCAGGGTACAACCGGCCTATCTTGGAGCAGCGGCCGAAGGGTTGGAATTGGACTATGGATATTAATGCCCGGGCTTATTTATTCTTAGCCCAAAAATGCGTTCCTCTGATGGAAAAAAAAGGAGGGGGGAGTATTGTCGCCATCTCCAGTCCAGGTTCATTCCGGGTCCTGCCTGAGTATGCTGTTGTGGGAGCCAGCAAAGCCGCGCTGGAAGCCCTGACGCGCTATCTTGCTGTGGAGCTGGCATCGAGGAATATCAATGCCAATGCTGTCTCTCCTGGCATTGTTGCTACCGATGCGCTCCAACATTTTAACACCATGCAGGATGAAGACCTGCTGGCGGAGATCGCGGCTCAAACTCCTGCAGGGAGAATTGTCACACCTGGGGATGTAGCTGGAATCGTGGCTTTCTTATGTTCCCCGGAAGCTGAAATGATCCGCGGGCAGACCATTGTTGCTGATGGTGGATTTACGCTTCCAGCCAGTGGCTTAAAACGACCTGCTGACTGAAATCGGAGCTGAATACCCTCCGGGGCATGGGATTGTTTCCCTGCGAACCGAATTTAGTCAAGAGCCAAACATCCCTGATGATTGCTTACAAAAGACCTCGTTTTTATAAGAACTTGTGCTTGATATATATATGAAGTATGTTATACTCCAAATTCAAGTAAGAAAATCTATCTTTGCGGTACCCAGTCGGTACTATTAATCACTCATCTTTAACACTTTTTATTGC
>DRBO01000062.1 GCA_011039385.1 Chloroflexota bacterium
GCATAAAGCCAAATTACTGCAGGATTGCAGTGAGATTGCCACGCTCCCCGGCGTGCAACGCCGGTCCGCTCGCAATGACAGACTGGTTATCCCGGTTGCCCTATTTTGTCATTGCGAGGAGCGTAACGGAGTGAAGCGACGCGGCAATCCAACCCTTCAGCAGTGGGTTTCCATCATTTGGCATAAAGTCACATTACTGCAGGATTGCAGCGAGATTGCCACGCTCCCCGGCGTGCAACGCCGGTACGCTCGCAATGACAGACTGGTTGTCCCGGTTGACCTATTTTGTCATTGCGAGGAGCGTAACGGAGTGAAGCAGAGCCTGTCCTGAGTGGCAGCGAAGGACGGCAATCTCCTGATCGGGGAGTGGGACTGGTCCCTCGTTTTGCTCGGGACAAAGTCCGGACCAACCGGTCATGCGCGAAGCGCATTTACAGTCCCCTGTCTTCTGTGATGAAGGCAGTTTCGAGACGTTTATCAATGGTAAGATAGAGGCAATGACCAGCGGCATGATCTTCGACATCAAACGTTTTTCGATCCATGACGGCCCGGGGATCCGTTCCACGGTTTTCTTCAAAGGCTGCCCGTTGCGCTGTGCCTGGTGCCACAACCCCGAGAGCCAATCCTTTCAGCCAGAATTGATCTTCCGCCCGGAGCGCTGTCTGGCTTGCGGGGACTGCCTGGAGGCCTGCCATCATGGCGCGCCTCAGCTGACTGGCGGCAAAATCCATCAGGATTGGTCCCTGTGCCAGCTGGAGGGGGCCTGCGTGGGGGTTTGTATGCCAGGAGCGAGAGATATGATCGGCCGCGAGGTTCAAGCTGAAGAGGTAGTGGCGGAAACCCTTCGGGACCGGGTTTTTTACGAGGAATCTGGGGGCGGGGTGACCTTTTCAGGCGGCGAGCCGCTCAGCCAGCCTGATTTCCTGGAAGAGTGCCTGCGTTTATGCAAAGAAGCCGGGTTGCATACGGCTCTGGATACCTGTGGGAGTGGGCCCTGGGAAGATCTGAAACGCCAGCTGCCCTTTCTCGACTTGGTCCTGTATGATTTGAAAACCCTTGATGACGATCTGCACCGGCAGGCCACCGGAGTTTCCAACCAGGAAATCCTGAAAAACTTCCTGAATTTGGTAGAGAGCGGGATCAAGATCCGGGTCCGGCGCCCAGTGATCCCGGCGGTCAATGATCAGGAAAGTGAGATCGATCGCTTGGGAGCATTTCTGGGCCCTCTGAATGGTAAGATAGGGATAGATCTGCTGCCTTACCATGCCCTCAGTGCTGATAAATACCTGCGTTTGGGCAGGGAAGGCGATGTGGGCAAATGGGAAATCCCCTCCGAGGCAGTGCTGGCTCGGATCAGCGCCCAATTAACGGAGATGGGTTTTAAAGTGAATTTGCGAGGGGGATCCTGAGAATTGATTGGTGTGTGAGGTTGAGATGAAATTAACTCCGAGGGTGTTGAAACTACAAAAAGACAGCAAAACTGCCGTTCCCACACTGGATCCGGAACGGGCCAGGCTGCTGACAGCTTTCTATCGGAATACAGATCTGGGCCATTATGCGATCCCCGTCCAGCGCGCCATGGCATTTGAATATATCTTGCTTAATAAGGAAATCTCCATCGCAGAAGGGGAGCTTCTGGTTGGCGAAAAAGGAAGCGGACCCCGCCGGGCGCCCACCTATCCCGAGCTCTGTACCCATTCTTTGACGGACTTAGAGATTCTCGATCAGCGAACCAAGGTTCCGTTTAAAGTTGAAGACCAAACCCGGAAGATCTATCAAGAACAGATCATCCCTTTCTGGGAGGGTAAATCCACCCGCGAGAAGCTGCTGGGAAGGATGTCCGAGGCCTGGCTGGGGGCCTATCAGGCCGGGGTGTTCACGGAATTCATGGAACAGCGCTCCCCGGGCCACACCGTGCTGGATGACAAGATCTACCACAAGGGTTTGGAGGATTTTCTGGCCGAGATCGAGCTCTCTAAGACTGCCCTGGAGGCTGGGAATCCGGCCTCGCCTGCCAAGCTGGAAAACCTGGAAGCCATGGCGATCACGGCCCGGGCCTTGATCGGGTTTGCTGGGCGTTATGTTAAATTAGCCCGGGAGCTGGCTGAGAACACAGAGGACCCAACAGGGGCGGCGGAGCTGGAAAAAATCGCTGAAATATGCGAGCGAGTGCCTGCCAAAAAGCCCCGGACTTTCCACGAAGCGCTGCAATATTACTGGTTCGTGCACCTGGGTGTGACCCTGGAATTAAATCCCTGGGATGCCTTCTGCCCCGGCCACCTCGACCAGCACCTCGAGCCCTATTACCAGCGAGACCTCGAAGAGGGGATCCTCACCAGGGCGGGTGCGGAAGAGTTGCTGGCCTGCCTATGGATCAAATTCGATAACCAACCCGCGCCGCCTAAGGTGGGCGTGACCGCCGAGGAAAGCGGGACCTATACGGATTTTGTGCAGATCAATCTCGGCGGCCTGCGGACGGATGGCTCCAGCGGGGCCAATCCGGTCTCTTATCTGATACTGGATACCATCCAGACCATGAAGCAGGTCCAGCCCAATCCCTCAGCCCATATCAGCGAAGGGACCCCGGATGACTTCCTGGTCCGGGTTCTGGAAGTGATCCGGGAGGGCATGGGTAAGCCGGACCTCTTTAACAGCGAGATGGTGGTGAAGGAAATGACCCGGGTGGGCAAGGATCTGGTGGACGCCCGCCTGGGCGGGACCAGCGGCTGTGTAGAGACCGGTGCTTTCGGGAAAGAGGCCTATATATTAACCGGTTACTTTAACATTCCGAAAGTGCTTGAGATCACCCTTAATAATGGGGTCGACCCGCTGACGGGCCAGATGCTGGGGCTTGAAACAGGAGATCCGGCCGGATTCCAAACATATCGGGATCTGTTTGAGGCCTTTAAGAAGCAGCTAGCGCATTTTATTGAGATCAAGATCCAGGGTAACCTGGAAATTGAAAAGCTCTTCGCGGAGGAAATGCCGGCGCCTTTCCTATCCCTTTTAACCGACGATTGCATCCTAAAGGGCCTGGATTACCACCAGGGCGGGGCCCGCTACAATACCAGCTACATCCAGGGTGTGGGGTTGGGCACCATTACTGATATGCTGTCGGCGCTAAAGACCCATGTCTTCGAGGAGAAGAACCTGCCGATGGCAACCCTGCTGGAATTGCTGGCAAGTGATTTCGAAGGTAGAGAGCGGGAGCGCCAACTGCTGCTCAACCGCACACCCCGCTATGGCAATGACGATGACCGGGCGGATCAAATCGCCCAGGATGTCTTCAACAGCTTTGTGGATTTGATCGACGGAAGGCCCAATGCTCGGGGTGGGAGCCACCACGTCAATATGCTGCCTACCACCTGCCATGTCTATTTCGGCTCGAAGGTGGGCGCTACCCCCGACGGGCGGCGGTCTGGGCTGCCATTATCTGAAGGGATTTCCCCCGTGCAGGGCGCGGACCGGAAAGGGCCCACTGCCGTGTTGAACTCCACTGCCAAGATCGACCACTGCAAAACCGGGGGCACTTTGCTGAACCAGAAACTCAATCCCAGTCTGGTGGATACACCGGCTGGTCTGAGAAAATTAGCTCAGCTGGTACGCGGTTATTTTAAGTTGGGCGGGCACCACGTCCAGTTCAACGTCGTGGACCGGGCTACCCTGCAAGCCGCCCGGGAAAACCCGGAAGCTTACCGGGACCTGATCGTGCGCGTGGCGGGCTACTCGGATTACTTCTGCGACCTCTCGGATGCCCTGCAGCTGGAGATCATCTCGCGGACGGAGCACCAGGGGTTCTGAAACCGGGAGAGTGGGGATAAGGCGCCAATAGAATCGAACCTAGGGGGGGGCGACCCTCCCTCGTGTTAGTTCCCTCGCGGAGCCTGCCCTGCCTGTCCCGAGCCCGTCGAGGGAAACGAAGTGAAGGACTCAGGGTGCTTCTCGAAACCATTGGGGCGGCAACCCCAATCCCGCTTGAGAGGGATTTCCATAGAAACATCACCTTGATCTGCAGTTGAAGAAACCTCCCTTTAGAAAGGTTTGCATGCATCCAGCCTCCGGGTTCAGCCGGGGGTGAAGGATGGCAA
>DRBO01000077.1 GCA_011039385.1 Chloroflexota bacterium
CTGGGCCAGGATCCCCGCAGCCACTAAGATCATAGAACCAATCCCCATGCTGACGGTGATGACCCGGGGTGGAGAGACCGTGCCCCGGTGGTTCATATACCGCTCCAGGATGGAGGAACCCGCATTGGGAATCACACCGATGACGGCTATGACAAAGCCAGGGATTTGATTGGAGGGAAGGTCTGCAGGAAGAAAGAAGATCAATATACCGGCAAGGTTGATGACAACCCCTGTCCATTGTATCAGGCTGCTCGCCACCAATCCCACCCCTCGACCAGCCCCAGCTTTTCCAATGTGGACCTGATGAGGGGGGCTGCTGAGCGTGCTCGCACGGCTGTCAGTAAAATCGGATTTGTATATTTCCCCCATACATCTAACAGCTCGCCACTTGAAATGATCGGCCGGCCTCTTTTTTCACGTCCGATCTTGTTCTCGTCAACTTCCACAAAGGCTTTCAGCGGCAGGCCCTCCCGCTCCAGGTGTTTGCTCAGGCGCCGGCCGGTCATGCCAGCCCCCCAGACGATCACCGCGTCCCGATTCCTCGCTGGACCTTTCGCCAGAAAATGGGCTTTTGCCCTCAGGAAATTTTCAACTGAGTATCTGGAATCCACGTGGGTCAGCCGTCCGGGATGCTCCCGCCAATACAACAGCACCTCTGGAACCTTCGCGAAGTGTGCCCCTGCCAGATAGAAGCGCAGCCAGAGGTCGTAATCCTCCGGCCAGCCCTGTTCCCGGTAGCCGCCCAAATCCCGCATCCAAGCCCGCCGGAAGGCCGCGCTGGGATTGGCAATGGGGCTCTCGACAAAGATCTCCCGGGCAATGTCCTCAGGCGATATCAACGAATTCAGCCAGTCATAATACAGCTGGAAGCCCTCCCCGACCGCCTCGGCGGGAAACCCTTCCACCAGGCAGGATACCACGGCCACGTTGGGGTGGTCCTGGAGGTAATCCCGCTGCTTCCGGATCCGCTCCGGGTGGCTGCGGTCGTCGGCGTCCATGCGGACGATGATCTCCCCCCGGCAGGCTTCCAGGCCGCGGTTGGCTGCCCCTACCACGCCCCGATGGGGCTCGGCCAGCACCACGAACCGGGAGTCCTGCTGGGCATAATCCTGCAGGATCCCCAGGGTTTTATCAGTAGAGCCATCATCGATACAGATAATCTCAAAGTCAGGGAAGGTTTGGGCCTGGAGGGAATCCAGGGCTTCTGACAGGGTAGCCGCGGCGTTATAGCAGGGTAGGAGGACAGAGGTTTCTGGCATGCCTCACTCGTCTGGATCCAGAATCTCCTGGGCCAGCTGATTCAGTTCTTGGATCTCATGCTCTGGAGTGCCGCTGATCCGCCAGTAAGCGTCCAGCAGTTCCTGGGGGCTGAGTTCTCCTACAGTATGGTCTTTTGCCAGCCGCAGACGGGGTTCGTAAATCGGCGCTTTTTGGAAATGGAACTCAAAGGTATCTTCAGCCAGAGTTCGAATTGCAGTTTCGTCCAACAAAGGCTCCCAGGAGCGTGGGTATTCCAGTACAAGGCGGAGAATCGCGCCCTTGAGTTTCTTCTCTGGCGGAAGGATTTTATGGATCTGTTCAGGGATATCCTCGCTAGAGGTCAGCTTCAGGTGCAGGTCCACAAAGGGACGGATCTTCATTAACTCCCGCCAGTCAAGTTTCGTCTCCCCTTTCCTCACATCGGCGATCAAGAAAAATTTTTTATCGCCGGCTTCCCCGAAGTCCACTCGTTCGATCGATCCCGGATAGATCACCGGGGGGTGTTTTTTAGGGTTGAGCTCCTGCTTCTTGTGGATATGGCCCAGGGCTGTGTAGTCCAGGCGGGGGTCGGCTGCAACGGATTTGGGCAAAATAAAATCTCGCCCCAGGCTGACTGACCGTTCACCCCCGTACACCGCGCCCTCGACGCTGGCGTGGGCGGCCAGAACGGTGGGCAGGTCGGGGTCAGCACCTGCAAGCCACTTTTCCAGATCCTGGGCCAGTTTGGCTTCCATGGATTTGTAGAGGGTTTTTGTATCCCGGGCTCCGATCTCCAGGGCGGCGGCCATGGCAGAGCGTGAGATCCAGGGCAGGGCGATGAGCTGAAATTCCAGGGGCTTCCCCTTTGGAGCCAGCTGAGAGAGCTCCTCGTGGCTGATAAAACCGGGCTGATCAAGGATCATCACATGAGGGACTTGGAGGGTGTCGAACTCTGCCAGGGCGTGGGCCCGGCCAGCCGCCGGAGAGACGTCGTGATTGCCCACCAGCAGCAGAGTAGGGATCCCGGCCGCGCTGAGCCGCATGATCCGTTTTCCCCACTCCCGCTGGTAAGTGGGAGCGGGATTCTGGTCTTTATAGGCATCGCCAGCAAACAGAACACAGTCAACCTTCTCGTTGATGGCGGTCTCAACGATCTCATCCAGGGAATTCAGGAAGTCATGCACACGCAGGGGAAGGCCGCTGGCCGGGTCGCGCCGACCGTAGGTGGCGATATCAATGTGGGCGTCGGCGAAGTGGAGGATTTTAGGCATATTTTATCTAACTCAAGGTTAATAGACGAAGTCTTTTAAGAGACTTCGTCTGTTAATCATCAAAATTCAAAATGCTGATTTGGTACAGAGCCGCCTGAAAGTTCGGGTTGAGATAGGCTGCGTAGTAGAGGTCCTCCTTGGCGAGGGATTTCTGTCCCAGGGCATAGTAGGCCAGGCCGCGCCAGTAGAGGGATTCTTCCAGGGTGTCCTCTGTGATGGTCTCGAAAGTGAAGTCTGCCAGGTTGATCACGTCCTGGTAGCGGCCGCTGTAATAATAGGCCCAGTAAGGTCCGGTCTGGTACCAGGTGATGCGGTAGGGGCGGACTGAGTCGTCAGCGTCCAGCTCGCCGTAGACCTGGTAGGCCTGGTCATAGGCTTCCGCTGCGTCGAGATAGTGGCGCATTTTTACCAGGCTGGTGCCCTTGTTGAACCAGGCGTAAAACTGGTCCACGCCACTGAGAGTAATGATATCTTCCTGGGCGATTTCCAGGGCTTTCTCATAGGCCCAGTTGGGATCACCATACTGGCCCAGGATGGCATAGACTTCTTCCTGGGCAGAGGGGGGAAAGACGACCAGGAAGAGGTAGTTGAAAGAGCGCCAACCCTCCAGGTAGGTCTGGTAATCGACCCGCATGTTCGGTCCGGGTTTGAGGTAGGCGTCCTGGACAATGAACTCACCGGCTTTCTCGTCGTAGCCGGTGGTGAAGAGGTAGTGCCCCAACCAGGCCACTTTGCCGGTGTAGTCCTCCTCGTAGTAGCCCTTTTCCACCAGGACAGGGTAGCCGTTGGCGATGAGGGATTTAAGTAATTCGAGGGTGCCCCCGTGACGGGCGACGATGTGATAGTCGGTATGGTCGGCCACGAAACCGATCATCTCTGAGGGCATGACGTTCTTGTCCAGCCGCCCTTGCTGGATGAAGTCCAGGTCAGGGTCGTTGATGCCCGGTTTGATCACGTGAGCGACATCGTCTCGGTCCCCCGGCCAGCCCCAGAACTTGAGGGCCATGGTCAGGTTGGCCGGGCCGCAGTAGTTCCAGCGCTCATGCTGGTCGACATAGACCACCCCATCCAGGTTGACAAAGTCAGGCAGGGGGGACGAGGTTTGCGTCGGGGAATCACCTGTTGGAGTGGGATCGGGGAGATCCAGGGTGGGTTCAGGGGTATCTGGCAGGAGGGTGATCAAGGGGGTGGGGTGAGGGGTTTCCAGGCCGGGAACGAATACTGCTTCGTCCGGCGGGTTGAAGGCGTAGGACAGGCGTGTTTTAAGTTCGTCAATTCGCCAGGATAATCGGTCGTTGATAAATGGGATCCGGTAAATCAGGAACGCTGCCATAATCCCCAGGGGGATCAGGAGCAGCCACCAGGCTCGGGAGCGATTTGAGGTCACGAGGGAATTATAACATTCTAGCGACGAAGTCTTTTAATAGACTTCGTCTATTAAAAAGAACAAGTCACTTAAAGGAATGTTTTTGTGATATTTATTCCTTATTGAGCGGGTCTTCCGGCTTTTGGTCCAGCACCTGACGGGGTTGGGGTCCGTCCTTGGCGGGGCC
>DRBO01000038.1 GCA_011039385.1 Chloroflexota bacterium
GATGACGTCAGGCAGTGTGCTGGCAGTGGGGATGACTTCCAGCAGTTTCAAATAACGGGGCGGGTTGAAGAAATGTGTTCCAAGAAAGTGCTCTTGAAATCCTTTTGAACGCCCTTCAGCGATTGACGCAACCGGGATACCAGAAGTGTTGGTGCTGACGATTGTATGTTCCGAACGGACCTGGTCGATCTTTTCCATCAAGCCCTGTTTGATCTTAAGGTTTTCGATGATCACTTCGATGACCCAATCCGCATCACCGACACAGTCCAGGTCATCTTCCAGGTTCCCAAGTTTGAGCTGATCGCCAAGGCTTTTAGAGTAAAAGCTGGCTGGTTTTGATTTTACTGCTGCCTGGAATCCCTGGGTAACTATCCGGTTTCTTACCTGGGGATCGTCCAGGGTCAGCCCGGCCTTTTCTTCACTCTCAGTCAATTCTCTGGGTACGATATCCAGCAAAGTTACTTGAACGCCAGCGTTGGTGAGGTGGGCGGCAATGGCGGCCCCCATTGTGCCGGATCCAACTACCACAGCTTTGTTGATGTGATATTTCATGTTTCTCTCCTCTTTCAGGCTTAGCTGTCAGCTCAGCGCAATTGGCTTCCCCGGTAACCAAGAATGTTGCGGGCCACTACCAGCAGGTTGATCTGGCCTGTGCCTTCAAAGATGTCGTTGATCTTGGCGTCCCGGAACCACTTTTCGAGCAGGAAGTCACGGCTGTAGCCCAGCGGACCCATCAGCTCAACTGCCTTCTGGGTGATCACGGTCGCTACCTTGCCGGCTTTGACTTTGCTCATGGAGGCGATCAGGGCGTTGGATTGCTTGTTATCAGCCATCCAGAGGGCTTTTACCGTCAGCAACCAGGCCTGCCTGAGCTGGATTTCCATTTCAATGACTTCCCTCTCCAGGTGAGTCATCTTTTGCCGGGGGATACCGTAGCGAATTTCCTTACCCGCCTCAGCTAATTTCTCCTGGACGAATTCCAGGGCTGCCCGGGCAACGCCCAGAGCGGAAGCGGCCACGATGGGACGCGTGGCATCAAAAGTTTGCATGGCGCCCTTGTAGCCTTTGGTGCTTTTTTCAACCGTGGGTGACCCCAGAATGTTCTCAAAAGGTATCCGGCAGTCCTGCAGGACAATTGATACGGTGTCGCTGGCACGGATGCCCAGCTTTTCTTCCATTTTTGTTACTTTGCAGCCGGGTGTGCCCGCTTCGATGACAAAAGAGCGAATGCCTGACCGTCCTGCTTCCAGGTCAAGGCTGGCCCAGACAACGATGAACCCCTTGGAATCAACCAGGGCCTTATTGCCCGCAGTCACGAAGATCTTTTCGCCGTTCAGGATCCATTCATTGGTTTTTTCATCCAGGACGGCAGTAGTCCGAATGGCAGAGGTGTCAGACCCGGCCTGGGGTTCAGTCATTGCCATGGCGTCAAAAATCGGCTCCTTGCCCGTGAATCGGCTTAAAAAGCGTTTTTTCTGTTCCGGGGTGCCGGCGGCGCTGACCGCTGCGGCGCCGAGCATGCCGCCAGGCGTGCAGAGGTAAATCCCCGCATCTCCCCAGGAGAGCGTTTCTACCATGATCATCAGGCGCTGATAATTGATGGGGGGGCGTTTTTTCTTTTCAGGGTCTTCCTTCTTTTTCTGGGGGGCTTCATCAGGCGCCATGGAGGAGCTGCCCAATGCTTTGGTGGCAGTGTGCATGAACTCGATATAAGCCCAGGGGATTTCGTGTTCGTTTTCATCCAGTTGGCGGGAGACGGGGCGCATCATGTTCTTGGCGACCGTTTCCACAACAGTTCTGGTTTGAACCAGCGGTTTGGGCATTTCAAAACTAATCATGATCTTTCTCCTTTCTCTGCCGGGAGCTAGACCCGGCCCTTGGTTATCTGATCCGAAGATTTCTATACCATGGCCAGGCCGGTAAATGCTGCAAAACCCCGGCCGTTTCTCATCCACAGTTCCACAGGGTGCTCCCGGATGTAGCCGTGGCCGCCAAGGATCTGGACAGCTCTATCGGTTACCATCATCACCATATCCACAGCTCCACTGTAAGCCAGGAAAGCATGTTTATAGGCTTCTTCTTTGCCTTCATCCAGCATCCAGGCAGCTTCCCAGGTCAGGAGCCTGGTGGCCTCGATATCGGTGCCCATTTCTGCCAGCATGAAAGCAATGGCTTGCTTCTGGGCGACCTTGACGCCAAATACTTCCCGGTCTTTGGCGTAGTCGATGGCGTATTCATAAGCAGCTTGAGCAACCCCCACAGCCATGGCAGCCAGGGCAACATGCCAGGAAGCCAGAATGCCTTCCATGGAATGGCCGTCAGGCCCGTTGAGCTGGTTGCCAGCCGGAATCTTGACATCTTCAAGTTTCAGGCTGTAGAGCGGACAGGCATGGATGCCCAATGTTTTCTGGCGTTCCCCCACGCTAAGGCCTTCAGCATCTCCGGGTACAATAAATCCCTGGGTTTTTCCGTCCAGGTCCGCATAAACAAGCAGGGCTTGCGCTTCGGAGGCATACGGAACGTAAATTTTTTCGCCGTTGAGAAGGATATCTTTCCCTTTTTGGGTTGCTTTGGTCTCCAGCGCTTGGGGATCGAAATCGAAAGTGGGCTCAATCAAAGCCGCTGTATAGGCTTTCCATTCCATCTCAATCACCGGCGGGATAAAGGATTTTTTCTGCTCTTCCGAACCAGCCAGGAGTATTGGCAGCACAAAGAGATTCGGCGTCATCACTCCCAGCGTAGCTGCCAGATCGCCATAGGCGAGTCCTTCGGCAGCCAGCGCGCCAGTGAGGACCGAGTAATCCCCAAATCCAGCATAGGCTTCAGGGATGGAAGCCTGTAAAATGCCTAGCTCCCAGCCTTTTTCTATTAATTCTGGCGGTAGTTCCGTGCTCTCCTCAGCTTCTCTGGATGCCGGACGGATATCTCCCTCGGCATACCGTTTAACAGCATCGAGGAGCATTTGCTGTTCTTCAGTAGGGGTAAATGAATACATAGTTACCTCCAATTCATTTCTTAGCCAATAGTTTGGATGGTTGGACGCGGTTGATAGCTAGTAGTCAAACGAAAGGATGATTCATAACTCATGATGGCAAGAGCTCAGGGCAGGCGTGGTCTGATTATTTCCGGAACACCTCCAATGGGCGGCGTCAGTTCTTATTCCTGGCCAGCAGGCCAACCAAGAAAAGCTCTATGAATTGGTCTGCGATCTGTGCAGCCGATAAGGGACCATCCTCCCGGTACCAGGTGACGGTCCAATTCAAAATGCCCAGCAGGGCTTTGGACACCAATCCTGGGTCCGCAGCGTAGAAATCGCCCTGGGCCGTTCCCTCGGCGATGAACTCCCGCCAGTATTGATCCACCTGGTCCCTGCGGGGGATATGGAGTTTTTTATAATCTTCTTCCAGTGATCGATATTCAAGCAGCAAAACAGAGGACAGGGATGGATTTTCCGCTAGAAAACTGATATATGCCCGGGTTGCCTGGCGGATCTTCTGTTCAGGGGAGATTTCCTGCTCGGCCACGTTCTCCAGACGCTCAAGGATCAATTCCAGCGCTTCATTAAGCAAGGCAAAGAGGATAGCCTGTTTGCTGTCGACATAGTGATATAAGCTGCCTTTTTTCAGGTCAACAGCATCGGCGATATCCTGCATGGAAGTCGCATGATAACCTTTCTTTTGGAAGATGAGAGCTGCCGCTTGAAGAATGTTTTCCCTGGACATGGTTGAAGTTATCTACCTACCGTTTGGTAGTTTAAGCGTAACAAATATTTGATGTAAAGTCAAGTCTAAATGAGCGCCAAAATGAGAAATCTTTCGGTCAATTAGGATACAATCAACTCAGAACTGAAACCCAATCGGGAGAATTTGGGCCAATGAAAAAACGCTTGTTTATCGCCCTGGGATCCGGGGCTGTCCTGGGTTTGTTCTGTGTTCTGGGGGCTTCCGTTCGTCTGGGTTGGGCCGGAAACCAGCTCTTGATATTTTCCTTAGGGTATAACCGCTTGATCATGGGGCTGGTGATAGGACTGGCGGGGGATCTCAAATTTA
>DRBO01000111.1 GCA_011039385.1 Chloroflexota bacterium
CAGAGTTCTCTACAATAAGCAGCTCTCTGTGGGAGGAAAAAATGGATCTATCACCAAGGGAAGCAGAAGATGCCTTAGCGGTTGTCCAGATGATGATGGATAAGACCCGCCGGGCGATCTCCAATACCGGGGCCTATATCTTTTTAATCATCTGGGGATTTGTGTGGCTGTTTGGGTTTTCTGCCAATCATTTTCTCACCGGGGAAACTGTCGGCTACAGCTGGATGGTCCTGGATATACTGGGAGGAGCCCTTTCTGTCGTGATGGGTATCCGGCTGGGAAAAAAGTTCCGGAGGACCTCGATCAATAAAACTGGAAAAAATATCGGCTACTTCTGGCTGCTCTTATTTGTCTACTGTGGGATCCTGCTGCTGGTGGTCAATCCCGTGGACATGAAAACAGGGGCCATGATTATCGTCCTGTTTGTGATGATTGGCTGGATCGCTATGGGTTTGCTGCTTTCGACAACTTCGATCTGGTGGGGGCTGGCCATCACCGCCCTGGCTTTGGTGGGCTATTACCTGCTGCCGGGGATATTTTATCTGTGGATGGCAGCGCTTGGCGGTGGGGGCATGATCGCCCTGGGATTTTATATTCGAAGCAGGTGGTGAATTATGACAGGATTAAATGAGATCATTCACCAGCCGGTCCGCCTGCGGATTATGGCGGTGCTGGTGACTCTGAAGGAAGACGATGCGGTGGATTTTACTTATCTGCGGGATTTGCTGGAAGTCACGGATGGCAACCTGGGTGCACACTTGCGGAAGCTGGAAGAATCTAATTATATATCCATCAACAAAGAGTTTGTGGATCGAAAACCACGTTCGTTTATCTCCGCAACGTTAGAAGGGCGGCGGGTGTTTAAAGAACACGTTTCAGCCCTGGAATCCATCTTGAAAAATCAGGGAGGTGGATCATGAGTTCGATCATTACTGTGGGTGGAATTACCAAAACATACGGGGAGACCATCGCGGTCAATGACCTTTCCTTTTCTGTCGAAGAGGGAGAAATCTTTGGCATGGTGGGACCCAACGGGGCTGGAAAAACGACCACGATCGAATGTATTGAAGGACTCCGGCAGGCTGACAGGGGAGAGATCCAGGTCATGGGCCTGGATCCCATCCGCCAGGAGCGCCAGCTCCGTCCGCTGTTAGGGATCCAGCTCCAGCAGGCCCATCTGCCGGATAACATCAAGGTTTGGGAAGCCCTGGACATGTATGCTTCCTTTTATGACAACACGCTGGATTGGGAAGACCTGCTGGAAGAGTTGGGGTTGATGGATAAGCGCGGCACAACGTTCCGGAAACTATCTGGCGGCCAGAAGCAGCACCTTTTTATTGCCCTGGCCCTGCTGAACGACCCCCGGCTGGTCTTTTTGGATGAGCTCACTACCGGTCTGGATCCTCACGCCCGGCACAATATCTGGGATCTGGTCCAGGAAGTGCGCCAGCGGGGGAAAACGGTGTTTTTGACCACGCATTATATGGAAGAAGCGGAAAACCTCTGCGACCGGGTGGCGATCCTGGATCAGGGCAAGATAGTGGCTCTTGATACGCCCGCGAATCTGATCCGGGATTTGAAGATCAGTGAGCGGATTAGTTTCCAGGTGAAAGGGGAATGGAAATCAGGTGCCCTGGAAGATCTTCCCGGCGTTAAAAACGTGCAACGACAGGGAGATAAGGTTGTTGTTCTCGGCCCGGCCAATGGGGCTCAGGTTTCGGCTTCGATCGTTACCGGGGTTGTCAATGCCCTGGCGGAAGCTGGGACGCAATTCAGTGATCTGCGTACAGAATATCCTGATCTGGAAGATGTCTTTTTGACGCTGACCGGACATCAGATGCGGCCTGAAAGGAGTGAATGAGATGCGCGCGTTTTTGAAATATACCTGGGTTGAAATAAAACTCTTCTTGCGGGAACCGATGGGTGCTTTCTTTACCCTGGTTTTTCCGCTAGTGATGCTGTTCCTGTTTGGCACGATCTATGGAAACGAGCCTGATGCCATGTTCAACGGCTACGGGACGGTGGATATCTCCATCCCTGCTTATACAGCGATGATCATCTCCACCACCGGCATCATGGCCCTAAGCATTACTATGTCTGCCTACCGCGAAAAAGGCATTCTCCGGCGCTTGCGGCTCAGCCCTTTGCAGCCCCATGTGATCCTGGCGGGCCAGGTGGTGGTGATTTTCATGATGACCCTGGCAGGCATGCTGCTGTTGATCCTGGCTGGGAAGCTGGTATATGACCTGCGTTTTGATGGCAGGGTGCTGGATGTGGCCCTGGCATTCTTGCTGGGCAGCGTCAGCTTTTTCTCCCTGGGCTTTGTGCTGGCTTCTGTGATGCCCAACGCCCGTACTGCCCAGGTGGTGGGCATGGTGATCTTTTACCCCATGTTGTTCTTATCGGGAGCGGGCATGCCCCTGGAGATCCTGCCGGAAAGTATCAGAAATTTTTCCAAATATCTCCCGCTTACACATGTAGTCACCATGCTGCGGGGGCTGTGGATCGGGGAGAGTTGGTCCCTGCACACTACTGAGATCTGGGTGCTGCTGGGCATGACGCTGGCCGGGGTTGTGATTTCTTCCTTGACTTTTCGCTGGGAATAACGGGTTGCGCTTCCCGGGGATCAAACGGCTTTGAGTCCGGTTATCCTTTCGCTGATTTCCCACAGCTTCCGGGCCAGGGCCGGATCATAAGATTCCGGGGAAGAGCGCCCGGGATCGATCTTGATGAAGTACTTTCCGCTGATCCCTGCAACCTCTGGCGAACTGGCAAGGTAAACGCTGTTCTCCGCACCCTCCGCCGGTGTGAGGGCGATCCGGCTCATGAACCACTTCAAAGCCGGTCCGAGTATCCCAAAATTGTTTTTCCAGATATCCGTCGCAATGTGCCCCGGATGCAGGGCATTCACCGTTACCCCCGCTCCTTCCAGGCGGCGGGCCAGCTCGTAGGTAAAGAGGATGTTGGCTAACTTGGAGCGGGCATAGGCTTTAATGCCAAAATAGCCTTTCTTAAACCCAAGGTCCTGGAAATTCATCTTTCCCTGGCGGTGGGATTCAGAGGAGACCGTGAGGATCCGGGCTGGAGCGCTGGACTTGAGAGGATCCAGCAGCAGGTTGGTGAGGAGGAAAGGAGCCAGGTGGTTAACCAGGAAGGTCATTTCCACGCCGTAGGTTGTGGGAATCCGCCTGTTAAAGAAAGCGCCGGCGTTGTTGATCAGCAGGTCCAGGCGGGGGTACTTTTCCTGAAACTCACCAGCCATCTCCCGGACCTGACCCAGGTCCGAATAATCTGCCAGGATATAGTGTATTTTCTGATTGCCGGTGGTCTTTTTAATGTCCCTGACGGAAGCTTCCGCTTTGGCCTGATCCCGTCCGTGGATGACCATTTCAGCCCCCATTTTTGCCAGGGAGGTGGCGGTGATCTTTCCGATCCCGGCGGTGGCGCCGGTGACCAGGCAGATTTTTCCTTTGAGGTCAGTCCTTAGCGGTTCCATTCTATTTGTTTTTGGAGATGCGGTCCAGCAGGTCCGGGGCGGCCAGGGCCTCATCCAGGGGAGGGCGGGTGTAGGTGGCCCACTGGATCCCCCAATCCAGGGCACCAAGGAGGACCACCAGCAGGGCGACCCACAGCCAACGGATTATTTTCTTCGGGGAAGTTCTCTCTTCAAGGGTCATAATCCATCCTGAAAGCTATTTGAGTGCAGGTTATTCAAATCTGTGTTGATTTTATCAGGGAATCCTGGAATGAAAATGGACAGGCGAGAGGGATTAGAACAGTATGCCCCCTCAACCAAAGGCCGCAGATGGGCGCTGATTTCCCCCAGAAAACATGGCCGGCGGCAGCAATGAAAAGCCCAGCGAGGGGATTTCACTCGCTGGGCTTGTTCAGTTGCTTGATTGGTTAGTACAGCTGGGTGATCGGATTACTGAAGCCAGATCGAACCGGCTGTTATGAAAGAGGTTGCAAGGCTGGCGATCCGCAGCGCCCCGAGATAGATCTTTCCCGTCCGGCGGAAGAACCAGG
>DRBO01000095.1 GCA_011039385.1 Chloroflexota bacterium
CGGCGCCGGGATCTTTATGGTCATTTCCGCGGGAATCTTCACTTTCCTGCAAATCAAATCCAGCAGCCGCTTTGATCGGGAGGTAAAGGGAGAGCCCGTTCCTGTGGTGGAAACAGCAGCATCCTGAACCGTTGACCGAAGGCCACCTTTGTGGCATAATCACCGCAATAGTTTATTAAAGGCAGCGATGAAAACGAGTAAGGCTGGGAACATCTGCCAGCGAGCCCGGGAATGGTGGAAGCCGGGCCAGAAAAACCAGCTTGAAAATCCTTTCGGAGCCGTGAACTGAACGCCAGAGGCAATTAAGGGATCCGGGTTCACCCCCGTTACCAGGGTGCGAGGCTGAATCGAGAATTGGGCCGCTTGGTCGGTCCATCACTGAGAGTCCTCGCTGAGAGCCCACCACAGGTGGGAATCCGGGTGGTACCGCGTGAGTTTTTCACACTCTCGTCCCTGACAGGGATGGGAGTTTTTTTTATTCAGGAGGTAGGATGGCCATCAAAAAAGCGCCACACGAAGTGGATTTCATCCAGCAGGAACACCAGACCCTCAAATTCTGGCAGGAAATTGACGCCTTTCAGACTTTGAGGAATTTAAACAAAGGCAAACCTGTCTGGTCTTTTATTGATGGACCGATCACCGCCAACAACCCGATGGGCGTTCACCACGGCTGGGGGCGGACTTATAAGGATCTCTTTAACCGTTTCTGGGCCATGAAAGGGCACGAGTTGCGCTATCAGAATGGCTTTGACTGCCAGGGTTTATGGGTTGAGGTGGAAGTAGAAAAGGAAAAGGGCTTTCAATCCAAAAAAGAAATTGAAAGCTACGGGCTGGCCAAATTTGTACGAGAATGCAAAGCCCGGGTCTTGAATTATGCCGCAGTCCAGACTGAGCAATCTGTCCGGCTGGGCTACTGGATGGACTGGAATGATCCGAACCTTCTCCGTGAACTGGCTGCCAAACTCCTCGAGGATCCCCTCCAAGAAATCACCCTGAACGGCCCTCAGGGGCCGGTTACTGATACCGTGGAGCAGATCATCGGCCGCCTGGGCCTGCAAGAATTGGGGGGAAGCTACTTCACCTTCTCCAACGAAAACAACTTCATGATCTGGAAATTCCTCAAGAAAACCTGGGAAAAAGGCTGGTTGTACCGGGGAGCTGACGTGATGCCCTGGTGCCCCCGCTGCGCCACAGCCATCTCCCAGCACGAAATTGTCACCGACGGCTACGCAGAGCTCACCCATCGCTCAGTGACCCTGCGCTTCCCCCTCCGGGAACGCCCTGGCGAATCCCTGCTGGTCTGGACCACCACACCCTGGACCCTCACTTCCAACGTCGCCGCTGCTGTTGGCCCGGAGCTCGATTACCTCAAAGTTCGAGTCACATTGCCGGCGCCGAACCAAGGTCAGGAGCATATCGTTTACCTTTCCAAAGGCACTATGAACATGCTGCGGGGAGAATATCAGGTGCTGGGAGAAATCAAAGGCGCCGAGATGAAAGGCTGGACCTATGACGGCCCCTTCGATGATCTTCCTGCTGCTCAGGCCATTGGCGGGGTGACCGAGTTGAAAGAACTCCGGGAAGGCATTACAACCAGCGCTGCAGAAGCGCACCGGGTGATCCTCTGGGAGGAAGTGGGCGAGGAGGAAGGCACGGGTATCGTCCATATCGCCCCCGGATGCGGCGCGGAAGACTTCCAGCTTTCCAAGGAAACCCCCCTTCCACGAATTGCCCCCCTCACTGAAGAAGGCTACTTCATAGAGAATTTCGGTTGGCTCACCGGCAAACATGTCTCTGAAGCTGCCGATCCGATCTTTGAAAACCTGGAGAAGAAAGGCATTCTATATCATGTAAAACCTTATACCCACCGCTATCCTACCTGCTGGCGTTGTAAAACCGAGCTGGTCTTCCGGTTGGTAGATGAGTGGTTCATCCATATGGGCGTGAATTATGACAAACCCCGCGAGGAGCTGACACCAGAAGAAAAAGAGGCCAGCCTGCGCTACCAGATCATGGACGTGGTGGACCAGATCCGCTGGATACCCGACTTTGGCCATGCCCGTGAGCTGGACTGGCTGCGCAATATGCATGACTGGATGATCTCCAAAAAACGCTACTGGGGACTGGCCCTGCCGATCTGGGTTTGCGAAGACTGCGGTCATTACCATGTGGTTGGTGACGACAAGGAACTGGAAGAAAGGGCAGTTGAAGGCTATGAAGCCTTAAAAGGCCATACGCCTCACCGTCCTTATGTAGACGAAATCACCCTCAGCTGCGACAAGTGCAGTGGCGTAATGCGCCGCATCCCGGATGTGGGCAACCCTTGGCTGGATGCAGGCATTGTGCCCTTCTCCACCCTCAGCTACCGGGTTGATCCTGATTACTGGGAAAAATGGTACCCTGCCCACTGGATCAGCGAATCCTTCCCGGGGCAATTCCGGAACTGGTTCTACAGCCTGCTGGCCATGGCTACCGTGCTGGATAACTCTCCCCCTTTCCTGGAAAACTTCAGTTATGCCAGCCTGCACGCCGAGGACGGTCGGGAAATGCATAAATCCTGGGGCAATTCGATCGAGTTCAATGAAGCCGCCGACAAGATGGGCGTGGATGTGATGCGCTGGCTGTACTGCGCTCACAAGCCGGAGAATAACTTGGTCTTTGGCTTCCACCGGGCAGAAGAAACCCGGCGGCGTTTTATCATCCCCTTCTGGAACGTGTATTCCTTCTTTACCACCTACGCGGAAATTGACGGCTGGGCTCCCAACCTGGACAACTTTGATCCTGACACGCCGGAAGGCCTGACACCGATATCTGATAACCCGCTCGACCGCTGGATCCTGGGACGCCTTAACCAGACCACAGCTCAGGTCACGGACGATCTGAATAATTCCAATGCCTACAACGCCACCCTGGGGTTTGAATCCTTACTGGATGACCTCAGCAACTGGTACGTCCGGCGTTCACGCCGGCGCTACTGGAAAACGGAAACCGACCGGGATAAATCTACTGCCTACGCTACCCTCTGGCATGTGCTGGTTAAGATGAGCCGCGCTCTGGCACCGGTGCTCCCCTTCCTGGTTGAGGAGATCTATCAAAACCTGGTGCGTTCGGTTTTCCCGGACGCCCGGGAGAGCATTCACCACACGCGCTGGCCGGAAGCGGATCTAGACGCGATCGATCAGCAGTTGATTGACCAGATGAAGCTGGCCAGGGAGATCGCCAGCCAGGGGCTCAGCGCTCGCAGCAACGCCGGCATCAAGGTCCGCCAGCCGCTTTCCCGGGTGCTGGTCTATGTCAAACAGGGCCGCGCGGAACTCGATCCGGCTCTGCTGGAAATCGTCCAGGACGAGCTGAATATCAAGGACCTGGTCTTTGTCCAGGACCCTGAATCGCTATTGTCTTACAAGATACTACCCGACAACAAACGGCTGGGGCCCAAATTCGGAGCGGATTTCCCGAAGATCAAAGCCGCCCTGTCTGATCTGGACCCCGACCAGGTTGCTACCCTGGTAAGGGGTGGGGAAGTCGTTCCACTGGAGCTGGACGGAGCAACCATCACGCTTGAGCCGGAAGAAGTGCTGGTACAGACTGAAGCAGCAGAGGGTCTTGCCACCGTTGACAGCAAGCTGCTCACCGTTGCTATCGAAACTGAGATCACCCCCGCCCTGCGGGACGAGGGCCTGGCCCGGGAACTGGTCCGCCGCATACAAGACTTCCGCAAGCAGGCCGACTTTGACATTGCCGACCGCATTGCCGTGGTCTACCAGGTCAGTGCAGGCCTCAAGGGCGCCCTGGAAGCCCACAGGTCATACATCATGGATGAGACCCTGGCACTGGAGATGAAAGAGGGCGTACCGGAAGAAGGAACCTTCAGCGGGACGACCAAATTTGAAGGCGAAGAAGCCACGCTGGGGCTGAAAGTGGTGAAATAAGATTTCACAAGAGCAAGCATAGGGCAGCTTGAAGGGATTGAAA
>DRBO01000146.1 GCA_011039385.1 Chloroflexota bacterium
GAAGAGGAACCAACGCCGGTAGAATTCCCCTGGTTCCGTTGGTCCAGGCAGCTGAAAGACTGGCTGGTAAGCGTGCGGGACCGGAAAAAAGGAAACTCGTAAAAAAAAACTGCTGAGCATATATCTCGGCAGTTTTTAATTTAATTAGACCTTGTTTACATCGGGACACTGACGGGAGAATAGAGGATTTCCTGGATATTGACTATTTTCCTGCGCAGGTTTTTATCCCGTTCCAGTAAATCGGTGATTTTATCATGACCGTACATGATGGTCGTGTGATCCCTGCCGCCCAGCAGTTCGCCAATTTTGGGAAGGGAGAGTTCGCTTTCTTCCCTGAGCATATACATTGCCACTTGGCGTGGGAAGGCCACCCGTTGGCTCCTGCTATGACTGAGCAGCTCGTCCATGGTAACACCATATTCCTGGGCGATAGTGGTTAAGATCTGCTCAGGTTCGATTTCCCGCGTCTCTGGCATTAAATCAGCCAGCGCATAGTCAACCAACTTTTCATCCAGGACCATGCCCCTTAAATCTGCGTAAGCCATCAGACGGGTCATGGCTCCTTCTAGTTCCCGAATATTGGTCTGGAAACGGTGGGCGATATCCTCCAGGATCCCGTCTGGCATGGTAAAACCCAATCGATCGGCCTTGGATTGCAGGATTGCTACCCGGGTTTCAAAATCGGGGGGTTGAATGTCCGCTGCCAAACCCCACTCGAAGCGATTTCGCAGGCGTTCTTCCAAAGTGACCATGGCTTTGGGAGGGCGGTCTGAGGTCATGATGATTTGTTTATTCTGGCCGTGGAGAGTGTTAAAGGTGTGGAAAAATTCCTCCTGAGTGGATTCCTTACCAGCGATGAACTGGATGTCATCGATCAATAAAACATCAATCCGGCGGTATTTATCACGGAATGCCTGTGTGGTGTGACTGCGAATGGCGGTAATCAGGTCATTCGTGAATTCCTCGGAAGAGACATACAGAACTTCCAGACCTTGTGCCAGGCAGAAATTACCGATGGCATGCAGCAGGTGGGTTTTTCCCAGCCCCACACCTCCGTAAAGGAATAGCGGATTGTAGGTTCGGGCGGGCTTTTCAGCTACTGCCAGAGAAGCGGCGTGAGCAAGACGGTTGCTCGGGCCCACAACAAAATTGTTGAAGTTATAGCGGGAATTAATTGAAACAGGTTGGGGAGGGGATTTTTCAAGCTGCTCGACAGGTGCCGCAGGTTCATCCAGAAATTCCGGTTCCCTCTGGGTGATGGCTTGGCAGGCCCCGTTGTTGACCACGAAGCTGATATCCACTTTGCGGTTTAGGGTTCCGGTAAGCAGCTTGATAATGGTGGTTTTCAAACGGCTGTCCAGCCAATCACGGGCATAGGCATTTTGGACACCAACTTTGAATTCACCCTCGGATGCCGAGATCAATTCCGCATCTCGAATCCAGGTATCAAAAGCGGCTTTGGGCATCTCCAACTGCAGCTGTCCCAGCGCCGCTTGC
Source organism: Chloroflexota bacterium (assembly GCA_011039385.1). Lineage (GTDB taxonomy): Bacteria > Chloroflexota > Anaerolineae > Anaerolineales > UBA11858 > B10-G9. The sequence continues at coordinate 1,498 of DRBO01000146.1, forward strand.
CAAGCTTGCTTTCCTTCCATTAAACAAGTTCTCCTCACCTCTTCCTGATCGATGGATATGGACCTTTCCGGTTTCTCTCTTTCCAGAAAAGCTGATCCTAATCACAATAAGGTTGTCATGCCGATGAAAAAATATTGAAATACGGGGAACGCTTCAAGGATAATTCTATCGGATGTGCTATTCCATATCAATGCCATCCTCTAAAAAAAATCAATTTATTAAGGTTGTGAATCTTAATGAAATAATTGGTTTTGGAGCTGACTATCCAGGAGCTTGTTCTGACACAGTTTCTCCTAGGATTTGGGTATCTGGAGTATGCCACCCCCTACAGATGGGGGTGGCGAAAGCTTGCGATTACTGAATCTTAAAATATTAAATATGCAATATCTTTCCTTGGATATTTTTTTTATCCATCTGCTTGTATGTTAGGCTCTTGAATTCCATCCTTCAATTTCTTAAGGTTGGGAATTGTGACCAGTTGGCGCTAAAAATGCTGGCACTTAATCAGCTGCGAACTGAATCCGGGATGCTTGACTGCCTCATCCTCTCCATCTGTAATAGAGCGTAAACTCTATGTTAGAATGTGAGACATGGAAGGTAAACATTCACCATCCTTTAAATCCGTATTGCCGTTAGCCCTGGTCCTGGGTATTCCTGGCTGGATTGGATTGACCTATCTGATGACCCGGACAATACCAGACCTGGGCAACCGCTGGTTGTTCTTTATTGCTCTGGTTTTTGCTGTCACCGGTACAGCTGTTCCCATCGTGGCATATCTCAACAGGGTAGCCACCCCATTTGGACCTGCGACATTTGAGATCGTTGCCCGGGAATCGACCATTATCGGCATTTATGCGGGCATTTTATTGTGGCTCAACAAGGGCCAGGTGTTAAGTTTCGGACTGGCGATCATCCTGGCTGTGGGATTGATTTTAATTGAACTACTTCTCCGTTTAAGGTACCGCAGTGAATGGCATCCAGACGCCTAAAGGATCGTTTCCCATTTCGCGGCAGAATGGAAACGACAAGAGATGAATGATTTAAGCAGACTCCCATCCGTTGATCAGCTCTTGAGCTCCCCTACAGGAAAATCCCTGGTGGGAAGATATGGGCACCAACCGACTGTTCAGGCTGTCCGAGAATCCCTGGACCAAATCCGGCAGGCGTTTCTGGCGAGAGGGACTGCGATTCCAGACCAGGAAGAAATAATGGAACGAATACGTGATCACCTGAAAACAGTCCTCCAGGCTACTCTGATCCCGGTGATCAATGCTTCCGGGGTGATTATCCATACCAACCTGGGTAGAGCGCCTCTGAGCAAAGCTGCGCTGGCTGCAGTGAAGGGGATTGGGGGAGGATATTCCACCTTAGAATTTAACCTCGATACCGGAACAAGGGGATCCCGGCTGCTGCATGCTCAATCCCAGTTCAAACAGCTGCTAGGTGTGGAAGCTGCCCTGGTTGTTAATAATAATGCTTCTGCGGTATTGCTGGCCCTTACAGCGCTCACGCAGGGTCGGAAAGTTATCATCAGCCGCTCCCAGCTGGTTGAAATCGGCGGCGGGTTCAGAATACCAGAGGTGTTGCGCCACTCTGGCACAGAATTGGTTGAAGTGGGTACTACCAATAAGGTCCACCTCTTTGATTATGAGAATGCCTTCAGTTCAGAAACCGCCGCGGTGATGAGAGCTCACACATCTAATTATTCCATCGTTGGTTTTACCAGCGAACCTGATCTGAAGGATATCGTGGCCAGTGCTCAGCAGGCAGGCCTGTGGTTCTTTGATGACCTCGGTTCCGGAGCGCTCCTGGATACTGCCCTGTACGGATTGAAACATGAACCCATGGTCCAGGAATCCCTGGCTGCTGGAGCCGACCTGGTGTGCTTTTCCGGGGATAAACTGCTTGGCGGCCCGCAAGCCGGGATCATCCTGGGAAAAGGGGAATTAATAGAACGCCTGAAAGTACATCCGCTCGCCAGGGCTATCAGAGCTGATAAAATGGCCCTGGCAGCCCTGACAGCGACAATGGATCATTATCTTAAAGAGGAAGCCCTGCGCTGTGTGCCGGTTTGGAGAATGATCTCCTCGGAAATCGATCAGATCAGAGAGCGAGCAGAAAGTTGGCACAAGGCTATCAAGAGGGGCGAGGTGCTCGAGTCTAGATCCATGGTGGGAGGAGGTTCCTTGCCGGGAGAAACTCTGCCTACCTGGGTCCTGTCCCTGGAGGTAGAACATCCCAATCAGATGCTGGATCTCCTGCGACAGGGTTCTCCACCAGTTATCGGACGGGTGGAGAATGATCGGGTATTATTTGACCCCCGGACAGTAGATCCTGATTTTGACGCAGATTTTATCAACACCCTTGAACAGACCTGGAGAATATATGAAAACTGACCTTCATGAGCTTATGGAACGGGAAGGTATTGATGCTCTGTGGATTGTAGGGGCAGCCAGCCACAACCCAGC
>DRBO01000017.1 GCA_011039385.1 Chloroflexota bacterium
GAGCGATGACGATTGAAATCCCACCCAGCAGGGTCACTCCACCTGCGCCCAGGCTCGGCAGCAAGCTGATCAGCCAAGGAGCCCGGACACTCCCGGTGGCTGCAGCCCGGCCTGAGACCACTTCCTGGTAGGCCCAATATCCGGCTGCAGTCAGTCCAGCTGCCCCGAAGGTTAAAAGGGCAGAGATTCCCAGGGTCAATCCTGTCTGGACTGGTTTGGTCTGAAGTAGATAATCTGGCCCCAGTTGATTTACCAGCAGATCCATAATACGCTCTGACATAACTGTGTCTTCCAGTACCATACGGGCGGTGCGATCTGCCCCTTCATATAGGTACTGGAACTGCAAGGCTGTTTTAAGTAATTTGATCGAAGTGATCGAGGTCAGGCGGATAGCCTTGATCTCGCTCAGGTAATGGTCTGGGATTTTTCCTGTCTTAAGGATCTCCCGCACACGGGGGATCAATCTCTTCTCGGTTTGAGCCCAGAACACTTGTTGTTCTCCCAGGATGATGAGGAAGACTTTAGATCCCCTGGTGTAATGCCAGGTTTTATATCCGCCGATAGGTTCTGTCTTTCCAGTGGGTCTTTTGCCCGGGGCGGGTTTTGGGATCTTACGGCGGGGTTTGGTTTCAGTGATGGGAGGTGAGGCTCGCAGCTGGTTCAGGGCGTCGCGGGCAAATTGATTGCCCGGGTTGATGCGCAGGACCTGTTCCAGACAGGTGGCCCGTTCCTTACGCTGCACCAGACCGGACATGATCCACCAAGCCTTCTCGCTTTCCGGGTTTTCAACCAGGACCTGGCGCAAAATTTCAAAACCGGTTTTGGTATCGCCGGCTTTAATGGCGGTTTCGGCTTGCTGGACGACTTCAGACATGGGCGGCCTCCCTTTGTTACCAGAGGAATTTGAGCAAAATCAATATTGCCTATATTTATTATATATGATAAATGGCCTGCGGCTTGACCGGGACAATGAGACGGAGATGGGAGACGGGAGATGGGAGACGGGGGATAAGAGCCCGGTCTTTTTTACCCGGTCGAGAGCGCAGCGATCGCCGGTCATCGGTCAGAAGAGCCTTGAAAAGGACTTCGTCCCTTTCTTTCATTCCCCTTTCATTCCCCACCGTAAAAACATTACCGGCAGCAGGGCCAGGGCAGCGATCACAGCGGCGATCCAGAAGTTATCAGTGATCACTCGCTCAGCTACCTCAATACCCACTCTTCCGATATCAGCCATACTGGCGTCGGGGGGCATAAGCTGTTTACTGAGGATCTGCATCCGTCTCAGGCCAACGGTGGTGATGCCGGAAACGCCCACGGTCATGCCCACCAGGCGGAAAATGATCACCAGGGCTGAGCTTGTACCGCGGTGCTCCTCCGGCGAGGCGTTGATGACTGCCGCCGCGATGGGTGCCATGGTCAATCCCAAACCGATCCCTGTGAAAGCCAGGTGAATGCCCATGGTCAGGTATGTGACATCCTGGGTCCAATTGGTCATCAGTATAAAGCCGGCCACGGCCATGATCAACCCCAGCAGGGAAGGGGTGCGGTAGCCCCGTTTTTCTGCGATCCAGCCGCCCGGCACGGCCGCCAGGGCCATGGGTACGGTTAGCCCGGAAAGCATCCAGCCGCTTTCCCAGGCGCCCTGTTCAGCGTTAGAGGCGATCAGGGAATTGATGAAGAGCGGCACGTTGGCAATGGCGATGAATAAGGCCACGCCGATCAGGAAGTTGGCCAGACTGGCCGGTAGATAGTTCTGTTTCTTGAACAGGGATAATTCTATTAAAGGGTCTTTAGCCCGGGACTGGCGCCAGATGAACAGCAGCAGGAATAAGAAAGCCAAACCCAGGGCAGGGACCACCGAAGACGGCAGGCCTTGCAGCTCCTCAAGACTGGCAGTGCTGGAAGTTTCTCCGCCCAATCCCAGGGCGATATTCAGGATCGAAAGGCTGATAGCGATCAATATAGCGCCGCCCCAATCCATTCTGCCCTGGTCCCCGGCTGGTTTGCCCTCCTGGAGCAAAAAGCGGATCACGATCCAGGCCACCAGCACAATTGGTATGTTAAGCCAGAAAATGGTTTGCCAGCTCCAGAAGCGGACGATGATGCCGCCGTACAGGTGTCCCACTACCCATCCTGCCGTATCCACCGCGGCGATCACACCCAGGGGCCGGGCTCTGTGGCCAGCCGGATAGAGGTCGCCTATCATGGCCATACCCACCGGCACCATCGTGCCAGCTCCGAAAGCCTGGATCATGCGGGCGGCGATCAGGATGTAGAGAGAAAGGAAGTTAATGTCAGGTCGTCCGCTGGCCACCAGGTAATAGGCCCGCAAAGCCAGGCGGGTGGGCCAGGTGTGGGCCACGGCTGCCAGGTAGGAGCCTAAACCAAAGATCACCAGAGCGGCCAGGTAAACTTTACGGCGGCCGTAGATGTCGGAAAGACGGCCCATGAAGGTCATCGAGACGCTGTAAGCTAGCAGGTAGCCGGTCACGATCCAGGCTGCGTTGTCCATCCCGGACTGGAAAGGGATCTGCAGGTCAATTAAGACGTGGGGTAATACGGCCGAAACGACAGTCAGGTCCAGGGCACCGATGAAGATAGGGATTGCGATTAACGCGACTTTAAATCCCGGGGATGAGGTCCATTTTTTCATGATTGGCCTCAGGGAGCGGTTATTTCAATGGTTTCGCCGAAGCTCCAGAAGTCAAAGGTCCAGATTGAAGCTTCGCCTTCCGCAGCGGAGGTATCGGTTAGAACTACTCTATGTACCTCGTTGGTGGCTGTGTCCATCCAAAGGTCACCAGACATGGACTCGATATTGATCAGCCCTTTGCTGATCTCGCTGATCACCTCACCAGGAACTGTCCCGCTCAAATGAGTCAGGGGCAGTCCGGGCATTTCTTCCAGTTCTTCTTCACCGACAACCACCAGGTCAGCCAAGCCGCTTCCCAGGCTGGGGAAGAAACCGGACGTGGGGTCAAGATACTGAGTTGGTTTGAAGAGGTAAGTGTCAGGTAGTTCCTGGAATACACCAGAAAGGGGATTGCTGGCCCACTGGATATCCGGCAGGCTAATGACTGTGATCTCAGTCAACATACCCAGGGCGGTGATGGTGACCGTGGTCAAGGCCTTGTCCGGAGAGACATAATGTCCCACAGCACTGCCAAACTGGACCACCTCGTCCGCATCCAGAAAGACAATCTGACCCTCCTGGGTGATACTGAATTCGAAACCCGGCAGGCCGGCCATATGGGTTACGCCGTCGGCCAGGATCATAGCCGGGGTGATCACTTCTTCAGGCTCAACATTGCATCCGATGGCCAGGATGGCGATAAGGGATAATATCAAGATAAAGGGGATCAAGCGCTTCATGTCTCTCTCCTTATGAATGAGGTTTACCTTATTAGTATAGCAAAGAAATCTAACCCCCTTCCTTGATATTCATTTAAACACAAAAATGGGTCTTGAGGTATGTCTTCTAATAGAACGAAACTGTTTCCTCTAAGGAAACAGTTTCGGGTTCTTATTTAAAACCGGTCGGCCGCGGAGCGGCTCCGGTTAGCATCGCGCCGGTCAGCGCAGCGCCGGTCGAGAGGGACGAAGTCCCTTTCTCTCTATCAATCACTTACCAGTAGAGCTTTGGCGAACTTGCCGTGCACTTTGCCCACCCAGCGGGCGATGTGCATGGTGCAGGTGCCGATCAAAAATCCCAGTCCGGCTATTAGCAAAGTCACTAAGAATCCGGCCGGATCGGACAGGGTCCAAACGATATCGCCGCTGCTGAAAATATCAAACGGGATATCTTTGGCCATCATCACGATGGCGCCGATGGGAGTGGCTGTAAAACTGATTGAAACTGA
>DRBO01000031.1 GCA_011039385.1 Chloroflexota bacterium
AAAAATACGCACTTGTGGGTTGGCCGAAGGCCCAGTGGAAATCCATCCTGGGGATGAGCTGGTACTGACCACACAGGAAGCCCCCGGAACAGCATCCCGCGTACAGGTAAATTTCCCTTCCTTACCAAGCAGCGTCAGACCGGGAGGCAGGATCCTCCTGGATGACGGCCGTCTCGAGCTGGGAGTAAAAAAGATCCAGGGAACCGAGGTGATCACCGAAGTAGTCCAGGGCGGGATCCTGAAATCCCATAAAGGGATTAATCTGCCAGGAGCGCATTTGGAGATATCCCCTCTAACGGAAAAAGACCTTCGTGACCTGGCATTCGGGCTGGATCATGGCGTGGATGCCCTGGCCCTATCCTTCGTGCGTTCCGCAGGAGATATCAAAATGCTGCGGGAAGCTGTCTGCAAACTCGATCCTGATAAACGGAAAATTCCCATCATCGCCAAGTTAGAACATCCTGACGCCATCCAAAACCTGGCTGAAATTACCCACACAGCAGACGGATTGATGGTCGCCCGGGGAGATCTGGGAATTGAGATACCGCCGGAATCCGTTCCGGTCATACAAAAGCGGATTATTTCCTCCGCAAATCAACATCTTTGCTACGTAATCGTTGCCACCCAGATGCTAGAATCCATGATCAGTAATCCCCGTCCGACACGGGCAGAAGCTTCCGATGTCGCTAATGCCGTGCTGGATGGGGCGGATGCCGTGATGCTTTCCGGAGAAACAGCCATAGGCGAGTTCCCCCTGAAGAGCGTGGAAATGATGGCTTCCATCATCTGCCAGAGTGAAGAGCACAGCGATGAATGGGGTAGACTGAATCTGGACCAGACGGATGATTCCAGCCATGATGATGCGGTATCAATCACCCGGGCAGCCAGGGAGTTAGCCAAGGACCGAGACGTAGCGGCAGTGGCTGTGTTCACACGAAGTGGGCGAACCGCCCGTCTGATGTCCAAAGCCCGCCCTGCCGTGCCCATCCTGGCATTCACGCCTGACAAGATCACTTATCAATACCTTGCCATGCTGTGGGGAACAACGCCATACTTGATCCCTCATGCGGAATCGATAGAAGAGATGATCTCGCATGTTGATACCATTGTGATCGAAGGAACGCCGGTTGAAGCCGGACAGGAAATTGTCCTGATCGCTGGTTTCCCAATTCACAAGATGGTACCACCCAATCTGGCACTGCTCCATACAGTCCCATCCCGCTAGAGCCCTTGCCAAGCTCAGTGCCGGCTACACATTCCGCGTTCTCCAAGCGGCCCGACCTTATCGGGAGCAGCCGATGAAAGATCAACCCTATCTCCATGGTGAAGCCCTTACCCGGATCTCTCCCCTGCAGTCCTATTTGCCGGGCATTCGGACTGGCGTGGTAGGAAACTGGCTTTCCTCCAGCTTTTCTGCGGGGGATTGGGTCCTATGCCCCTTTGGGAGCTCTCCCCTGGCAGCTGTAGAAGCTGCTCAAGCTGGATTCCGGGTACTGATCCCAATCCATAATCCGATCCTTCGTTTCCTGGTCAAAAAGTTGGCAGCACCTCCTTCCCCGGAGGATCTCAACAGCGCGCTGGTAAAACTGGCTTCGAGCTATAAAGGCAAAGAACGGCTTAAACCCCATCTGTTATCGCTATACGAAACAGATTGCCCCCTCTGTGGTCGAAAAACATCAGCAGTATCTTTCCTCTGGGACAACGCCAGCCGACAGCCGGTCAGTAAAATCTGCCGCTGCAACGCTTGCGGCGAGGAATCCGTGGCCGATGTTACCGAGGTGGACCTCAAAAATGCCCTGGCCTTCAGTGACCAAAGCCCGACCCACGCCCGTGCCCTGACCCGGGTTGCATCTCCCTCCGATCCAATCCGCATACAGGTAGAAAACGCGCTGGCCACCTACCCGCCCCGTTCTGTTTACGCCCTTTTCACAGCACTCAATAAAGTCACCGGATTCAGCCTCCCTGAGGGAGAAAGATCCCATCTGGAGATCCTCTTGCTCCAGGCCTTTTACCGCTGCAGCCAGACTCTTATGCTATCCAATTCAGATGGGGAGCAAGGTACCTCTGAACCCGGGAATTACCGGGAAGAGAATGTCTGGTACGCCATGGAAGAAGCCCTGGAATGCTGGACCGGAGATGGTCAATCGATCCCGGTGAGGTCCTGGCCCGAAAAGCCGCCAGAAAGTGGAGGTATCACAATTTTCCCGGGACGGGTTAAAGAACTTATCCCCCAGCTGATTGGCTTTCCAATCCGGGCTGTCGTGATGGTTTACCCCCAGCCTACCCCGGAATTCTGGAGCCTGTCTGCGCTCTGGACGGGTTGGCTGTGGGGCCAGGAAGCCGCAGCTCCTCTGCGCGGAATCCTCAGCAGCCGGGATCTGGATTGGCCCTGGATGACACACGCCTCACAAATCACCCTGAGGGAGCTGAGCGAGGTTCTCCCAGACGAAATCCCGGCACTGGGATTAATGCCGGAAGTGGGAACCCATTCCCTGCTCTCCTGGACAAGCGGATCCCTGGCTGCGGGATTAAGGCTGCAGAGTTTGGCCCTGGACCCTGATCATCGCCAGGCCCAAAGCTGCTGGACAATCAATCCCACTTCCAGTGGGCCCCGGACGGCTATCGATCACCGGGCCTTGATCAGGAAAGCCGGGTTGGAAGCCCTGAAAAGATCTGGAGAACCTCTCCATACCCTTTCCCTTTACAGCGCCGGGGTCTCCAGCCTGGCAGACGCAGGGTATCCGGAGCCAGAAAGCCGGCTGGCGGATGCCGGTGAATATTACCCCCAGCTGTTGGTGGATTATGAGGAAAATATCGCCTATCGTCAGGGCTTCCTGCACTATCCCGAGATTGAAAGCTGGTGGCACCAGGAGCTTGATCTGGTTCCCCTGACTCTATCTGACCGAGTTGAAAAAATGCTTGTCCGCAAGCTGCTGGAGTATAAGCGCCCTGTCCAGGAAAGCGTTATATTCCAGGACATCAATGATGCTTTTCCCGGTCTGGGCACACCACGATCTGGACTGGTCAAAGCCTGCCTGAGTTCTTATGCGGAACAGGATCCCGATCGGCCTTCCTGCTGGGTATTAAAAACAAATGATCAGCCAGCCAGCCGGAAACAGGATCTCAAGGAGATGGGAGAGATCATCACCTCGTTTGGCAGAAACCTGGGGTATCAAGTCAGCAACAGGGAGGTACCGGAAAACTTGTCTCTCGTGGTATGGGAAGACGGTGGGACAGATGTGGAAAGATTTTACATCTCAGCCTCAGGTTTATTAGGCAAGATCGTCACGGCAGGAGGAAAAGACAGAAAAAAAGGTTGGATCATCCTGCCCGGCAGCCGGGCTGGTCTGATCCATACTAAATTGCGACAAAATCCAATCCTGGCTGAGGCCCTACAAGAAAATTGGAAGTTGATCAAATACCGCCATTTGCGGCGCTTGCGAGAACAGGGGGGATTAACGAGAGCCAATTACCAGGAAAGGTTCTGCCTGGATCCCTTTACCTCCGATTCACCGCAGCTGCCATTAATTTAGGAGGGTTTTCAGGGCGTTGGCGTCACAGTCGGGGTCACAGTCGGGATCTCAGTCGGGGTCTCAGTCGGCGTCTCAGTTGGCGTAGGAGTGCTGGAAAACTCCGGTGTTGGTGTAGGGGTTGCTGTCGCTGTCGGTGTAGCAGTCGGCGTCTCTGTCGGGGTGGGCGTTGGCGTCGGTGTAGGTGTTGGCACCTGGAGATCGATCTGGATCCGCTTCTCAGCATACCCTCCATTTATCGCCGTCATGTACAGCCGCAGGGTGAGCCAGCCGGTTGGCAGCTCACTGAGATCCCAGGAAGTGATCTT
>DRBO01000080.1 GCA_011039385.1 Chloroflexota bacterium
AAAGACCCCGTGTTAGTTGCAGGCAACCACACAGCCGCCCTGGAAGCTGTGATGTTGAATGTTTATTCCCCCCCTTCCCATCGAAATGCTCAGCACGGCGGACATACCAGCCGAAAGGATCACAGAGATCGCAGCCGATCTGTACGGAGTGATCCCCTTGCGTCGAGGGCCCTATGATCGGGCAGCTATGAGAAAAGCCCTGGGCGTTCTCAAACAGGGTGGTTTTATCGACCTTTTTCCTGGGGGAGGTATCTGGCAAGAAGGCAAAAAGAAAGCCCTGCCAGGGATTGCCTGGGTGAGCGTTCAATTCGGCGCCCCTGTGCTGCTGATCGGATTTAATGACACCTCCGGGGCGATGAGTGCTGGCTTGAAATTCAAACACCCCAAATTGACCATGCCGGTTGGACAGGTCATCAGCCCAGCTAAAATTCCTCCACAGGCCCGCCATCTTAAATATCTTCCGGACCGATCTCCAGCTGCCGGTTGAGCCGTTTCTGCCTGATCACTGCCTGTCAGGCTGTGCTGGGCTGCTTGGAGGAGGAGAACCCCTATCTTCTCACCTACCGCTTTGGGGTCAAGGAAGAGCTGGCCCTGGCCAGCGGCATCAAAGAACTTCAACAGCTGCTGCTCTGATGTCTGGAAATGAATTTCCAGGTTCAGATCCAGCCCACACGGTACAATTATTCGGTTAAAGAAAGGCGGAGCATCCAACAAACAGAGCAGGGAAGCTTCCAATCCTGGATGTAAAGGGGGCTGTTCCCAAGGCAGCCGGAACTGGCTGTGATAAAATTAATCTCGTTTGAAGCCTGCGAAAAATGGGAGTTCGAAATTGGTTGATAAAGACAAATACGTAATTCAGGCAGCCGGGGGGGTTCTCTGGAAAAATGACGGGGATCAAAAAAAACTGGCTGTAGTTCACAGGCATAAACATAACGATTGGTCCCTGCCCAAAGGCAAGGTGGACAAAGGCGAAACCTGGAAAGAAACCGCCCTGCGTGAAGTCCTCGAAGAAACTGGGTATACAGCCAAGATCAAGAAATACGCCGGCAGCATCTCCTATCTACTGGATGGAAAGCCCAAGGTCGTTCTTTACTGGCACATGAAGATCAAATCCAAGAAGATAGATCAGATGAACGGGGAAGTGGATGAAGTGCGCTGGGTGACAGTCGAGGAAGCCGAAAAACTGCTGGATTACCAGGAAGAACTCAATATCATTAAAAGCATGCCCAAGCAAAGATCAAAAGGAACCTGATCATGTACAAAATCCTGGTTCTCGGCGCGACGGGTTTTCTCGGGGGTCACATCGCAAGAAAAGCTCACCTTGCAGGCTGGGAAGTCCATGGTTTTCGCAGAGATCCCCAATCACAAGGACATCTAGAAGATCTTCCTGTTCACTGGCATACAGGCACGCTGGAAGATTACCCAGCGCTACTGGAAGCGATGACAGGCATGGAATATGTTTTCCATGCCGCTGCCAGCTACCCCAAGGACGGGAACCCTTCCCTCGTCAGGGACAACGTGAAGGCAGGGATGGCACAGATGAAGAATGTCATCCGGGCCACTCGCGAAGCAGGCATAAAACGATTGATCTACACCAGCAGTTTGACGACCATAGGATCTCCTCCTCCCGGGGAAGAGCGCCTGGCGGATGAGCGCGATTTCTACCACCAGGGCAGCCTGCCGGATAACGGTTACCACGAAGTGAAATTCGCCATGGAAAAACTGGCGCTGGAAGCTGTGGGTGTGGGTTACGATATTGTCATCCTCAACCCTGCCCTGGTGCTGGGACCGGGCGATGTACACCTCAGCACGGGAGAGATCGTGGTCGCGATCGCCCGGGGCAAAGCCATTGGGGTGCCGCCCGGCGATATCAACATCATTGATGTCCGCGACGCCGCCGAGGCCCATATCAACGCGGCCAGAATTGGCAGGACAGGCCAGCGTTATATTCTGGGAGGGGGCAATTACACCATCATGGAAGCGGTGGGGACCATCGCCGACATTGCAGATGTCAGCCCTCCAAAATTCTACCTGCCGACCTGGGTCATAGACCTCTACATCAATATCGCGGATGCCCTGCCCTTTATCCCCTACCCTCCGGACCACCTGCGGGCCTATCATACCTGGCAGGGGTTTAACACCGCAAAAGCCCGCCAAGAGCTGGACCTGCGTTCCAGAATGTTGGAAGAGACCGCCCGGGACAGCATCAAATGGTTCAGTGAACGGGGTTACCTCTAAGGCCCTCAGACCGCTTCTAGCTCTTTGTCCCACCTAGAACGATCCCTATCAGTATCCCAGATCAGGATCGACCCGATTTGACAGGGGCAAGCCCCGGGCAGCTTGATTGAGAAGCTCAGCCAGGGCACTCATGCGCAGGCCTTCCGTCTCCCGTACCAGGCCGCCCCGATGGGGACTGAGGACCAGGTTGTCCAGGTCCCCCCAGGGATACTCCCCCGGGGGTGTGCTGCCCCGCTCTTCCCGGCTTCCCGGATAATTGAACCAGACATCCAGCCCGGCCCCGAAGATCCATTTTTCGCTCAGTGCCTTAAAGAGAGCCACCTCGTCAATGACTTTGCCCCTGGCGACGTTCACCAGGACCGCTGAAGAAGGCAGCAGCCGCAGTTCCTTTTCCCCGATCCAGCCCTCGGTTTGTGCTGTCAGAGGCAGGGCCAGGACCAGGAAATCCACCTCTGGCAGCAATTCTTCCAATGCAGAGGGGGGATAGATCCCGGGCTCTTGATCCGCTCCTGCCCTTCGGCGGATGAATACCACTTCAAGACCCAGGCCTTCCAGGGCTGTGCCGATGCGCCGCCCAATCTCCCCATACCCGAGGATAAGCGCCCTTTTCCTCTCCAGCAGGATCGTTTCTGGAGGCTGGTATCTCAAACGCCAATCGTTTTTTCTGAGCGCCTGGTCAAAGGGAATGATCCGTTTGGCCGCCGCCAGCAGCAAGGCAACCGCCATCTCGGCAACCGGGGCGGCATTGTGATGCAGGTTGTGGAGGGTCAAGTCCGGGAATTCCCGGACAAGCTCCAGCGTCCCCGGTGGGATTCCGGTCCAGGGCACGATCAGGGCCTGGAGCGCTGGAAAAGCAGCCAGCTGCTCCCGGCTGGGCCGGCCCGCGACCAGGATCTTCGCGCCGCTGTGCTCCGCCCGGATTTCCCCCATCGTCAATCTCAGGGTCTTCTCCAGATGAGCCTGGAGGATTTCCAGATTGTGTGGTTCGGGTTCTTTTAATAAATGAATATGCATATTGTTCTATTCCTGCGCGAGGTACCCTTCCTGGCTTAACACGCCCCGGAGCGCCAGCCGGCAGTCAGCCAGAGCTTTTTCGCGCCATTTCTCTTCCGTTGGAAAATACATCTCCAGCAGGATTTTCTCAACCCTGGTTTTGGTTTCCCCTTTGAGCGATCCTTTCCAGTAGGCCTGGTTTTCAAAGATCATGTTCCACAGGCTGATGAATTCATGGGGGATGCTGCCGCCAATGGTGCCAAACTCGAACCCCGCTCCGTAGAATTTGCCTTCCAGCCCGGCAGACCTGCGATATTTATAGAACCAGTCCACCATATCCCCTTGCATGGCGTAAAACTGCTCCGGATCCGCTTTTCGGATCAGCGGATACTGGAACTCACCCACCAGCTGCTCCGCTTCCCTCTCTTCCTCGGGAGAATTGACGATGCACATCTGGTATTTTGGACCATACCCGGTATGCATGTCTATTAACAGGGCATCCTGGTATTTTGAAAATACCTCTTTGATCAACGCCATCACGACCCGCGTTTCTGGCTCATAGCCATCCCCGGTAAAATACAGCCCTG
>DRBO01000176.1 GCA_011039385.1 Chloroflexota bacterium
ACATGATCATCGCCCGCTCTGACCACCCTATCCCAGAAGAGCTGCGAGAAAAGATTGCCCGGTTCTGCGATGTGGAAAAGAAAGCGGTAGTGCCCATGGAAACCACCGATACCCTTTACAACATCCCCCTCATGCTGGAAGAAGTGGGAGTAGGCGATTATATCTTTAAGAAGACCAAACTCAACGAGCGTCAAAAGCCCGACTGGTCAGTCTGGCGGAAGATGGTCGCCGCCCTGCGATGTGAGAAGGAAAAGATACCCATCGCCGTTGTGGGCAAATATGTAGAACTATTGGACGCGTACATGTCTGTCCGCGAGGCACTCCAGCACGCCGGCCTGGTCAACGAAGTAGAACTGGAAATCGACTGGATCCACTCCACCAGCCTGGAAGGCGGCGCTGACATTTCAAATCTGTCCAAATATGCTGGCATTCTGGTTCCAGGAGGTTTCGGGGCAAGGGGGATCGAAGGCAAGATCAGGGCAATCCAGTACGCCAGGGAGAACAAAATCCCCTACCTGGGTTTATGCCTGGGCATGCAGTTGATGGTCGTTGAACTCGCCCGACACCATTTTGGCGATGACAGCGCCAACTCGACGGAGTTCAATCCGGACACAAAATACCCTGTAATCGATCTCATGCCGGACCAGCGGGAGATTACCGACAAGGGCGGCACCATGCGGCTTGGTGTCTATCCCTGTCATCTGCAAGAGGGCAGCATTGCCTCCCGAGCCTACGGGGAAAAAGTCGTCCAGGAACGTCACCGCCACCGCTATGAGTTCAGCAATGCCTACAGGGAGGAACTCGGAAAAGCTGGCATGGTCTTCTCAGGCCTCTCGCCGGACAAGAGATTGGTGGAGATTGTCGAGTTGAGGGACCATCCTTTTATGCTGGGCACGCAATTCCATCCCGAATTCTTGTCAAGACCCTACCGGGCCCACCCGCTCTTCGCGGCTTTCATTGAAACTGCTGTAGGTAATTTCCATAAGTAAATCTGTCAACGGTATTAGGTATTTATTAATCGCGTCAGATAGGCTACAATAGGCGCTGATTTACTCATTAAAACCCTGGAGAAGACCATGTATACAAAAATCGATCAGATCATTGGACGCCAGGTGCTGGATTCCCGCGGCAATCCCACTGTGGAAGTGGATGTGCAGCTGGTAGACGGCAGCTTTGGACGCGCTATCGTCCCCTCGGGCGCGTCAACCGGCATCCATGAAGCCCTGGAGCTGCGAGATGGTGATAAAAGCAAATTTCACGGCAAGAGCGTGTACCAGGCTGTCAATAATGTCAACGGTAAAATCTTTGATGCCCTGGCAGGTGAGGATGCCACCCGTCAGATAGCCATCGACAACATCTTATTGGAGCTGGATGGCACTCCCAATAAATCGAAACTGGGCGCAAATGCTATCCTGGGAACCAGTCTTGCGGTTGCCAAAGCAGCTGCCGCCTCCCAGGAACTGCCCCTCTATCAATACATTGGCGGCATTTACGCCCATCTCCTGCCTTCCCCGATGATGAATATCCTCAATGGCGGCGAACACACGGACTGGCAGTCAACTGATGCCCAGGAATTTATGATCATGCCCCTGGGTGCGCCGACCTTCTCGGAAGGCTTACGCTGGGGTGCGGAAATTTACCACACCCTAAAATCTGTACTCAAATCCCACGGCTACGCCACGCTGGTAGGTGATGAGGGCGGTTATGCCCCAGCCCTGGGATCCAATGCCGAAGCGGTAGAGATCATCCTCGAAGCCACTGAGAAAGCTGGCTACAAACCCGGCGAAGATATCGCTATTGCGCTTGATCCAGCCGCATCGGAATTTTATGAAGAAGAAACCGGCCTTTATAACCTGCGCACTGAGGGTAAAAAACTCACCAGTGAGGAAATGGTTGCTTTCTGGAAGGAATGGGTCGCGAAATATCCCATTGTCTCCATCGAAGATGGTCTGGCCCAGGATGACTGGGACGGCTGGAAATTGATGGTGAAAGAAATGGGCGACAAGATCCAAATCGTTGGCGACGACCTGCTGGTAACCAACCCGGAGCGCGTTCGCAAGGGCATCCGTGAAAAAGCCGCCAACTCGCTACTGGTGAAGGTCAACCAGATCGGAAGCCTGACAGAAACCATTGAATCGGTCGAGGCCTGCCATCGAGCCGGCTGGACTGCAGTCACCTCCCACCGCTCGGGCGAAACCGAGGACAGCACCATCGCTGACCTGGCTGTAGCGCTCAATACTGGCCAGATCAAAACTGGAGCTCCCGCCCGTTCAGACCGGGTCGCCAAATACAATCAGCTTCTACGCATCGAAGAGTCGCTGGGTGACATGGCAGAATATGCCGGTTGGAAGCCGTTTAAATAAAGGAAAAAACCTTTCCAAAAAAATTAAGAGACGAAGTCTATTTGAAAGATTTCGTCTCTGATTTATAACTTACTGATCAAATCCTCATCAGAGAGTTCATCCAGCTCGAGGGTTTCTTTCTCTTCATCCTCCCTTTCCCGATCCTCTTCATCCCCCTGGATTTCCACAGAACGGGCTACCTCAGCCACTGTTAAATCTTCGATGCGTTTGCCTGGTTCCGGCGTGCCGCAGTAAGGGCACAAATTCCAGGGCAGCTTCATCAACCTCCCGCAGGAATGGCAGGGTTTCATCAGTCGGGTATAGCAGTTGGGGCAGATGATCCAGTCATCCGCAGTATGACGTCCGCAGCCCGGACAGGCTGTGCGCTCCTCAATAGCCTGCAGCAGGGCTTCTTCCTCCAGCATGTGCTGGTATTCTTCCTCCATAGTCTGGTGCGGACGCAGGATCAAATAAACCACGATACCAGGTAAAAACAGCACCGCTACCAGCAGCGCTGCCAAAATGCGCACCAGGGGGTCCCGGACCCGGTTGCGGATGTCCCGGTACGTCCAGACAATCAGACTCAGCCATAAGGCAGCCAGAAAAGCCGCCCCCAAGGCCGTCGCGATCAACAGGAAGTTGTTCAGAAACCCAGGATTAAAGCTCATTCATAGCCTCCTCGATTTCGATTATACCTTAATTCAATAGCAGGCATATCTGGGGAAATTCCCCTTATTCCCTTGTTCTCTCCCGGAATCTTAGGTATAAAGAGAAGAGCATAAAAACAGGAGGGGGACATGGATAACCTGCCTTTTAATTCCCGGATCAAGGACATGCAGATCCTGGAAAGGCCCCGTGAACGGTTGGCTAGAATGGGCGCCGGTGTGCTTAGTACAGCTGAGCTGCTGGCGATCTTGCTGCGCGTGGGTGTGGAGGGCGAAAATGCTATCCAGGTTGGCCAGCGTCTGCTGCAGGAATTTAATGGACTTGCTGGTTTGCAGCGAGCCAGTTACGCGGAAATTTGCGCTCAACATGGCATAGGGGAAGCCAAAGCTGCCCAGATCAAAGCTGCCATTGACCTGGGGCGGCGGCTCGCCAGCCAATCCAGCTGCGATAGGCCAGTGGTTCACAGTCCAGAAGATGCCGCTGATCTAGTCCAGTATGAGATGAGCGCCCTGGACCAGGAACAGCTCCGGGTTATCCTGCTGAATACCCGCAACCACGTCTTGGGGGTCAAAACCATCTATCAGGGCTCGTTAAACTCCTCCCAGGTTCGGATTGGCGAACTCTTTCGGCCCGCCATTCGTGAGAATGCCGCCGCTATCATAATCATCCACAACCATCCCAGCGGCGATCCCTCTCCCAGTCCTGATGATGTCGCTATCACCAAGGCAATTATCGACGCAGGCAAGCTGCTCGATATCCAGGTGCTTGACCATCTGAT
>DRBO01000167.1 GCA_011039385.1 Chloroflexota bacterium
AGGGTATGGGTCAAACCGGCATGACATTGATGGAGAGATGCCGTCTGGCCATAATCCTTGGCGCTGACCATTGGCCAGAAAAAACTTACCATCGTTAAAGCATCACATACCCTGGCCATCAAAGCTACATCTGCCTTGCAGGACGCCCGTTTTTCTCTGGTCTCGAAATCGATCACATGAACACCGGTGCCGTCAGTGGATAAATAGGAGCGTTTCCCATCCAGGTGCAGATCAAATCTCTCCTCCCGCCCTCCCAGTACAAAGGAGCGGGGAGCTGAAGACATAGCCTTTAATACCAGCTCTGGCGGAATTTTTACGATTTCTTTTTCCAGATCCACCTCCGCTCCATGCTCAGCAAAGGTTTCCAGAGCCCGTTTGGAAGGAAAATGCACCCCAACCTCAGCCAGGAGGATAAGGGTTTTTTCTTTCAATAACTCAAGGTCTGTTTTGGACAACACCTCACCACGTAGAGTTGCGGGGATGGCCAGGATATCGGGGGTTCTAGTATACAAAAGGCCTCCAGTGGAAGAGTTTAATCCTGCTATCTATTCTGAACATACAACATAAACCTTATCACCCGGCCGGACAGATCCCTCTTCCTGTCCTTTTGCCAGAACCAGTAAAAATCCCCTTCGTCCATCACTCAAGAACTGAAGGATCTCCTTAAGCTCGCTGCCGGGTAATCGTTCTTCCTGTTTTTGAGCAGCAAAATGACTGAACTCTTCACAGGGTTCGGCAACCTGGGGCTGCTCCAGGATCAGCATCTGGCCCGTATCCTGATTTTCAAAAGCAAGTTTTTCTCCCAGATCATCAAGCCAGACCTCATCTGAAGATTCGATAATGACATTCTCGCCAGCAGAGCCGTAGACCATATGATCCCCAAAGCGGCCCCGCATTTTATCGTAATGAGATGTAAAGCCTATGCAAATCAGATCGTCTTCATCATATTCCTTATCTGGATGATCCAGATGATGGATATCCAAAACACGCTCACCGGACGGAGCAATGGCTTCGATCCCTCTGGAATTGATCAATAGCTGATCGACCTCAACCCGGCGGGATACATCGTAAAAATAACCCGATGGTCTTTCAACGATCAATCCATCCGGCTGCAGCTGCACCAGTTTGACTGTTCCCAAAATTTTTCTATTTTCTCCCATAAAAAACACTCTCCAAGACATTCAGGTTGACTTTAACCTTTCTCAGCAATTTCAAGTATTTTAGATATTTCGAGTTGGATCTCCTGTGATAAAGGATCTGGTTCGTGTTCCAGGAGGATCTTCCTTAATCTCTCTCTGGCCCTTTCTCTAATTTCAAGCGGCGGTTTATCGTCCAGCATCGGTGCTGGATGGGTCAGGGCTGGCAGCCAGATATCCCGGATTTTTGAACGGGTGTGTTTTTGACCCAGATAGTGGCCGCCGGGCCCAACGGATTTGATGACATCCAGAGCAATTTGATCCGAATCGGTTTTGATACCCTCAGCTAATTTCCGATGCGTGTGATAGATCTCATCATCATAAAGGATTTGTTCTGGAACCAATAAGGTTGCCGCCCTGAGGAGGCCCAGCCCCTCCACCAATTCTGCGCCTAATAAGGGGGTAAAAAGAGATGTATATACGCTGTCACGGCCCAGCTGCCAGGAATCCGGGGTGGGACAATCAACGCTGAATGCGCCCGCGAGAGATGGCACATTCCAATCGTGAGCAATTTGAACCGCCCCAGCATTACACAAATATTTTTCTGATATCCCCGTAATATAACCCCCTGACCTGGGATCCATCACTGATCCCAATATTGAGTGAAATACAGGCGTCCCAGGATTGACCAGCTGCATCAGTACCATGGCGCTGATAACTTCACTGTTGCCAACAGCCAGGGCTCCTGCCATGGTCGCGGGAGCAGTGGATCCCAGATTAGGCATGGCCATAAATCCAACCGGGACCCCTGCCCTGGCGTAGAGCATAGCTCCTTCAATCCCATCCTTATCCTGGCCAAGAGGGGCAATGGTACAGACCAGGCTGGAGAGGGGTGGATTCCGACGAAGATTATCGGCACTTCCAGCGATTATTTCGCCTATACGCAAAGCGGATTGGGATAACTCTTCGCCGATGATCGTCACGCTTTGAACGTGTTTGGCAGTGTTCTTAAAGCTCGCCTCCAACTCATGTAACGGAGAGCAAGCTCCGCAATCCTGGGCGCTGACAATCGGCCAGTAAAATGATATCGAGGACAGATAATCCGCCACTTTGGCCATCATTGCCACATCCGCTTTTGTTGATGGCCGCTGAATCCCGGTGATGAGATCGATCGTCTCGGTTCCACTTCCGTCGGTGGAGAAATAACTCACAGATCCATCCAGCAGCAGTTCGGTTCCAGGGGTTCTCCCACTGAGGGTATAGGAACGGGGAGCGTAGCTCATAGCCTCAAGTACCAGGTCTGCCGGGATTCTCACAATTTGAGTATCCGGGTCAATATGGGCGCCATGGTCTGAAAAGACCTTCAAAGCCTTTGGGGATGGAAAAAGGATCCCGACCTCTTCCAGAATGGTCAGTGTCGCGGCCCGGATCTCGGCAACTTGCGCCTTTGTCAAGATACTAAACTTTAGATTATTCTCAATCGGTTTGATCTCAGCCATCATCCCTTCCTGCCCGTTTTAAGTCATTATTATCCATGTGGAGCCAGAATTTGGGAGTATATATCTCTAGATCGCAGCCAGGATCTCCTCCCGGTGCTCACCATCGTGCTCGATCATATACTCGATCATTAATGTTAAACTTCCTCGTTCATCTCCCCAGGGAAAAGCCAGCTCATCATTGAACTTTTCTGGCGGGATTTGCTGGACTGCTTCAATAAAATCTTTCCTGGCCTGGTTCCATTCCTGAAGAATCTGCGAGGTTGGAAGTTTTCTTTGTTCTTGTACTTTTTCCTGGTTATAGTCTGTTTCATCCCCAGCCATGCCGGGAATGACATATTCAGAACCTTCTAAAAAGGCTTGAACGGTATGGATCAGCACCCTGTCCCAGGTGGCTATATGGCCAAGAATGTCCCTGATCCTCCAGCCAGTGTCAGCATGGACCACAAGTTCAAGGTTTAATCCCTCGATTGTTTTCTCAAGAGCATGGTGGGTTTCTGTTAATCGTTTGATAAGATCCATTTTTTGTTCAATTGTCATCTAATATTTCCTCCTCTTTTGATCAACCTCACCCGTCTGGGTACAACCAGCCCCAAATAAAAACTTCCGCGGAATGTCCATATGGTTATCCCTATTATACACAAATTATTTCGTTAATATCGCTCCACATGGATATTTCTTTCCTTTTTGGCATTAATTATTCCCTTCTCTTGACATATCGGAATCTATCAAGTATCCTCAAGATAGGTTTGCCTTACTGTCAGGAAACAACCTTTTTGAGGGATATGAATTCACATAAATTAGATGCTCTGGATTGGAAAATCATCCAATTATTGATGGATGATGGACGTTTATCAAGCACTGATATCGCCAGGGCAATAGGAAACACTTCCGCCAGGACAATAACTAACCGCATTGATATATTAACCCGGGAAGGGATTATCGTCATCCGATCCATAGTCAATCCAGAAAAAGTTGGCTACCGCGTGCTGGCTGATGTATTTATCGAAGTCGAGCCAGGAAGTCTACAAGACGTTACTGAAGAATTACAGGCATACCCGCAGATCAGCTACCTCGCCCTTGCGATTGGCGAGATGGACATTCTGATTTCCATCAGGGCCAAAGAACTCGATGAGCTG
>DRBO01000108.1 GCA_011039385.1 Chloroflexota bacterium
AACCGGTAATGTTAATATCCCCTTAAGGGGATCAATCAGCAAGCCGAACGTATTGCAATGCAGCGAGAGCCATAATATCAGTGGCACAGAAAATTGTTCTCATCCCCTATCTCATAATCCATCGCTTTCCTCGGAGTGATGCGAACAATAGAATCAATATAGCATCTTCGCAAACGTTTGTCAAGAATAATATCAAATACCCTCGGCTGAAAAGCCTGCTTTCGGGGGCGGGGCTGCTGCGTAAAGGCGGTTGATCAGAGTACAAAGGAACGTGATCTACTGATATCCAGCGTATCCTGAATTTCTTTTCAGGTCCTGAGGCCATGCTTGTAAACCTGAAGAGAAAGATAAGCTGTTCATCGAAAAACCCTTTCTGAGCTTTACCCTGGCTCCTTCCTTTAAGGTAGTGAGAGAATCTATTATCGGAATCCAGCTTTCAATTGCCAAGAGTCTACTTTTCAATTTCAGATAACATTTCCCTGGTCAGGTCTTGACAAACGTTTGTGTAGGTGCTACGCTACATAGTGGATTGGCTATTATCTCTAAAATAGATCCCCAAATCCTTTTTCAATTATATAGTGCTGTAACAAAAGGTTAAAAGGAGTTTCCAGTGGCTGAAAAACACACCGGTTTTGTCTTAGTCGAACTGCTCAAAGCGTACGGAGTAGAGTATATCTTCGGTATCCCGGGCGGACAAACGCTGCCCCTCTATGACGCGGTTGAGGTCGAGAAGCAGGGGGAGACCATCAAGCACGTCATGATGCGCGATGAGCGCAGTGCTGGCCATGCCGCCTGTGTCTATTCCCGTTTCACGGGCAAGGTGGGCGTCTGTGACGCCACCGTAGGCCCTGGCGCTACGAACTTGCCTTCCGCCCTTGGCGAGGCTCTCAATTCCTCCACCCCAATGCTGGCTATCGTCGGTGAACATCCCGTGGCCTGGATTGATTATATCGACCACGGCCGGGCTTCCCAGGGCATCGACCAGATCAACATGCTCAAGGCGGTAAGCAAGAAGGTTTTCTACGTGCCCACCCCCGAGGTCCTGCCATCTCTGGTGAAGGCCGCCTTCGTGGAAGCCACCAGCGGACGACCTGGGCCTGTGGTGTTGGCCATTCCCGCCGATGTCTTCAAGGCTCCTCTCCAGGTGGATGACCTCCAGGATTACGTGGACAGCAATTTTATCACTTTCCCTGCCACCCGAACCGTCCCAGAACCGGATAAGATTGTCAAGGCGGCAGAATTACTGGCCCAGGCTGAGGACCCGGTCATGCTGGTGGGCGGTGGTGCCTTGATCTCCGGCGCTTTTAAGGAAGTTGAGGAACTGGCGGATTTGCTGACCATTCCCGTTGTGACCACATTCACTGGAAAGGGCATCCTGCCGTATGACCATCCCTTGGCCCTGGGCGTGGTGGGCATCTTTGCCAATACACCCGGCGGCGAGGAGCTGCTGCGCTCATCTGATTTGGTCTTAATGGTGGGGACCAAGAATTCCCAGTCCTCGACCTTCATCTGGAGTGTTCCCACGCCGAAACAGAAGGTCATTCATTTAGATATCGATCCCACCGAGGTTGGTCGGATCTTCCGCACTGATGTGCCGCTGGTAGGGGACGCCAAGCTGGGTCTGGCGGCCATCCTGGAATCTCTCAAGGAAGGTGGTAAATCCTCCCGGGATGAGAAGCGCCTGGAGAAGATCGAAGCCCTCAAGGCGGATTGGGAGGACAAAATAGCGGAACTCTTCGATACTGATGATGTTCCCATCAAACCTTTTGCGGTCATGGCGGCGCTGAATGAAACCATGGGTCCCGAGGATATCCTGGTTTGTGATGCGGGCTTTGCCAGTGCCTGGGGCGGGATGTACTTCCAGCAGAAGCAGGCGGGGCGGCGCTGCGCTTTCCCTCGTGGCCTTGCTGGTTTGGGATTCACCGTGCCGGCCGGCATCGGCGCCCAATTAGCGACTCCCGAGAGCCGTGTTGTGACCCTGGCGGGGGACGGCGCCTTCGGCTATGTACTGGCTGATCTGGCTACCCAGGTAGAGCTCAACCTGCCTGTGGTCAATATCGTTCTCAACAATTCTGCCTTCGGCTGGGTCAAATGGGCTGAAAAGGCCTGGTACAAGAACAGCTTCAGCGCTTCGAACCTGTCCCGCATTGAGTTTGCGAAGGTTGCTGAAGGTCTGGGATGTGCAGGCATCAAGGTAGAAGACCCTGGAGAACTCCCCGGGGCACTCAAGAAGGCCCTCAGCCTGGGCCGCCCGGTTGTCCTGGAAGTAATCACGGATGCCGTCACCACGCCCAAATAGGATATTGGATATCGAGAAGTTTGAAGAAGCAGGGAGCAAGGGAGAGGAACACATGATTGACAGGATAGATCACACCGCACTGGTTGTCAGCGATATGGCCCGGTCGATCGACTTCTATACCGGGACCCTGGGTTTCCGGATCGTCAAAGAGCTGGATTTACCAGGGCGGAAGCTGGTCATGATCGCTCTGGGGGATGACCTGGCCAGCAAGATCGAGTTGATCCGCTATGGTGAGACAGATCTTTCGGACACCGTTCCCGTGGAGCGCACCACCCTGGGGCTGCGGCACCTGGCGCTCCATGTTGACGACATTGCCTCTTCCTACCAAACCTTGGTCAAGGCGGGGGTGGAAATGGAGCCGGAACCGCCTTTCCAGCGGCCGGACGGCCCCCCGATTGCCTTCGGGCATGACCCGGACGGTGTGCTGCTGGAGTTTTCGGAATTATAGTGTTATGCGAATGTTTGAGATTTAATTCCTGGTTGTATTAATTGGGTAAGTGATCAAGGAGTGATAATATGAATTGTCTGGTGATTGGCGGAGCAGGTTTCATTGGATCCTACGTGGTACAGAATTTATTGGCAAAAGGTCACCACCCGGTCATCTTTGATTTTTTAACCGACAAGAATGCCCTCCAGAAGGTCTGTGAACCGGATGAGATCGACAATGTGGATCTGGTTTACGGTGATGTCTCGGATCTGGCATCTCTGGTTCGGGCAGTCAAGGAATATGAGATCGACAGCATGGTCCACCTGGCTGCCTGGCAGATCCCGGGCTGCCACGCCAACCCCACCAAAGCCATCACGATTAACGGGATCGGCTTTAACAACACCCTCGAGGCAGCCGCCCTCTATGACGTCCGCCGGGTGGTGTGGGCCAGCTCCAATGCAGTTTTTGGCTCCCCTGATTCCCACAGTGTTGATCTGCTTCCCAATGATGAATACCACCGCCCCAATACGGTCTATGGGGCATTGAAGGCTCTCAACGAGTACATGGCCGGGCATTTTTATGACACGCGGGGAGTAGACAGCATTGGGCTGCGCTTTGGGCTGGTGTACGGATTCGGCCGTATGCGAGGGGCCAGCACCTTTGCCAGTGCTATGATTGAGAAATCCGCACTGGGAGAGCCCTGCGAGGTAGATAATGGGGATGCCGTGGTGGATTGGTTCTATGCCGTGGATGCCGGGCAGCTGGTGATGGCCGCCCTGGAAGCGCCCCCCACACCTACCCGGGCATATAATGTGTCCGGAGATCTGCGGGGAGTCAGGGAAGCAGCTGATTTCCTGACCGCCAATATTCCCGCTGCCCGGCTGACCATCAAACCAGGCACGATTAATGCCAACTGGAATTTGGACAGCACCCTTCTCAAAGAAGAGATCGGGTTCAAGCACCGCTACTCCATGGAAGCCGGCATCCGGGATGCCGTTGCCAGGGTAAGGCAGAGCTATGACCTGCCGCCCCTGGACGG
>DRBO01000168.1 GCA_011039385.1 Chloroflexota bacterium
GACTCCAGCGCTTTAGGTAAAAATACCTCCAGGGCATCCAGTTCTTGATTTACAGCGATGCGAAGCGCCTGGAATGTGCGCGTTGCAGGATGTATCTTTGACTTCGGATTCCGGGCTACCTCTTTGACTATCTGAGCTAAATCCTTGGTGCGAACAAGAGGGCGGTTAGCAATGATCGCATCGGCTATTTTTCGGGACAGTTTTTCCTCTCCATAGGTATAGATAATGTCTGCCAGCTCTTCCCGGGATAATTCGTTTACCAGATCCGCCGCAGTAAGCGGCTGGTCGGGGTCAAATCGCATATCCAGGGGACCATCCTCACGAAAGGAAAAACCCCTCTCGGGTGTATCCAGCTGCATGGATGAAATTCCCAGATCCAGCAAAATGCCGTCTACGCTATGCCAATTTAGATTGTTAAGGTACGATTGAAAATTCCTGTAAGAGTCTTTAATAAAAATTACCCGCTCCCCAAATTCAGCCAGATTTTTTTTAGCCAGTTCCAGCGCCCGGGGGTCACGGTCGAATCCTGCCACCTGGCCGTCAGGGGAACTGTCGATCAGTAATCCCCTGCTGTGCCCCCCTGCTCCAAGAGTGCCATCCACATACAAACCTCCAGGAACCGGTTTTAACAAATCTATTACTGCCTGGTAAAGAACGGGTATATGCTGCATCCGATGTCCTAAATATCTAAAGCAGCAAATCGTTCTGCATTTGAATCGGCATCCTGAAGAAGCTGGTTTTGTGTCTCCCAGGCCCCGGGAGACCAGATTTCCAGAGCTTCCCCAACCCCCACCACGATAGCCTCATCAATCAAATTCGCTACATCTCTCAAGTATTTGGGAATGAGAATGCGACCGTTAGAATCGATATCCACCTGCTGGGCAGTAGAGAATATCAAACGCCTTAGCTGGCGGGCTGTGGGATTGGTGGAACTCATTTCAGTAACTCGCTCATAGATGGAAACAAAGGCAGCCTCCGGCAGAACCCGCAAGTTCTGGTCGAATCCCTGCGTGAGATAGATTGTTCCATCCAGCAAATCACGGAATCGGGCTGGTACAATCATTCTTCCTTTGTCATCCAAGGAGTGCCGATATTGTCCTAAGAACATATGTTCGGTTCCCGTATTAAATGCAGAGCGCCGGTCTCCCGGCGAACCACTATTTACCACTTTCACCCACAATGTACCCACAGTATATATGAAAGTACTCTTTTTTGCAAGGAAGAAACCACCTAAAAAGGCTAATAATGCTTAAAAAGTGTCTTTTTTGTGACAAAATCCCCCACCTAGCAGCCTTAGACCAGGAATTTCTAAGCTTAAAAATCACTCACCAAGAGTATGGGCTATAATTCACCCCATGGAAAACGACCTGCCCAGGACCACCTGGCGGCTGATTCTTTCCGGGCCACAGCCGGGAAAAATGAATATGGCTCTTGACGCGGCGATCCTGGAAGCAGTGGAAAGAGGAACCTCACTTCCCACGCTCCGTCTTTATAACTGGTCCCCTCCCTGCCTCTCATTGGGATACAGTCAGCCGTTCAGTGATATCGATCCCAACCGCCTGAGAGCATATGGTTGGGACGTGGTCAGGCGTCCCACAGGAGGTCGGGCAATCCTGCACGCTGATGAATTGACCTATTCTGTTATAGGCCCCAAAACTGATCCCCGCCTGAGGGGGGGGTTGATGGACAGCTATCGGCGTATTTCCAGGGCACTCTTTCAAGCCCTGCGTTATCTAGGTCTTCCCGTTGAGGTCCACACAGGGAAGAATCCCCTTGCCCGCCACCAACCGGTCTGTTTTGAAAATCCCTCGGATTATGAAATCACTGTGAACGGGAAAAAGATCATCGGCAGCGCTCAGGCCAGAAGGAAAAAAAGCATCTTGCAGCACGGATCCCTCCCGCTGACTGGAGACCTGACCAGGATCATAAAAGCCCTGGCCTATCCGTCTGAAGAAGAGCGTTCAAGGGCGGGAGAGATCCTGCTTGAGAAAGCTGATACAGTGAGTGGCATTTTAGGGCAGGAAGTCAGCTGGGATACGGCTGCCCGGGCTTTTCAGGAAGCGTTCAGTGATGTTCTTCAGCTTGATCTCAGTGAAGGTCCTTTTACACCTGAGGAAATAGAGAGTGCCAGGAACCTGGCTGAAAATCAATTTGGCGCCCCCGATTGGACCCGGGGCGCTCATATCAAACCAAACCGGTGAGAAAATGGCGATTGGACTACTAACCCTCCATCTGCGCATCCCCCTGTGCGCCAGCTTAAAAGAAAAAAGGAGCCAACTGAAACCGCTCTTAAGCAGGCTAGGGAAGGAATTCAATGTAGCCGTGGCTGAGCTGGATTATCACGACCGCTGGGGGGAAGCCCTGATAGGCTGCACCACCCTGAGCAATGATGGAAGCCATACCCAGCGCAGCCTTCAGAAGGTCATTCCCTGGATAGAGCGCCATTATCCACACTTAACCATCATCCAGGAAAAGATAGAGTTGTTTTAGGAGGAAGAATGGATCTGGGATTAAAAGGACAAAAAGCGTTTCTGGCGGGTTCCAGCCGGGGATTGGGGTATGCAACTGCTCTGGTTCTGGCTGGCGAAGGCTGCCAAGTCATGATTAACGGGAGAAACCAGGACAGCCTGGAACGATCAGCTGCCAAAATTGAGAGAGAAACCGGAATCAAAACCGGCTATGTCCTGGGTGATGCTGCCGATCCGAACCAGGCGAAGGTCTTGATCAGGGAGGCCGCGACCAAGCTTGACGGGTTGGACCTCCTGGTCACGAACACCGGCGGACCTCCATCCGGCAGATTTGATACCATCAGCGAAGAAGTCTGGCAGAAAGCCATCAATTTGGCATTTATGAGTCACGTTCGCTTGATTCATGCCGCCCTGCCCTACCTTCGGGAATCCAACAACGCCAGCGTGTTAACCATCACTTCTTATTCGGTCAAGCAGCCCATACCCAATCTGATCCTCTCCAACAGCATCCGCTCGGCAACGATCGGATTGACAAAATCCCTGGCGCTGGAGCTGGGTCCTGACCAGATCCGATTCAACTCCCTCCTGCCAGGCTGGACCAAAACTGAGCGGGTCCTGGAACTTCTGTCCTTCCGGGCTGACCAAAACGGCACCAGCCTTGAAGAGGAAATCAACCAGATCACAGCTAGCTGCCCGCTGGGCCGCATGGCCACACCGGATGAAATCGGACGCGCGGCGGCTTTCCTGCTCTCCCCGACCGCTTCCTACCTGACCGGGGTGATGCTCAATGTGGACGGGGGCACGTATAAGGGAACGATGTAGTCTCATCAATTTCCCCCGTCTGCCATGGTAAATGGAGAGGACAATGCTTCAAGGTGACAGCTGGTGGAAATCTGTCACCAGTTACTGAATCCACAAACCGTCATTTTAATACCAGAACAGCCCACAGTGAAAACTGTGGGACGTTCTGGTCCAAACCTCCCTCAAGGGCAGTTTGATCGTTATTAATAGCCCCATCAGGGGCCAGACAGATTTAATCCTGTCGGTTTGATCCGGTTATTGATGACTGCTGATGGGCTCACCACCCACAAATATTTGTTTATTACTGCAGCCGCAGTATTGTTTTCGCCTCAGACCACAATTCTTCCAGGCTGTAATAATCCCTGCGGTCCGGTGAAAAAATGTGCACAATGACCGTGCCATAATCCGCCAGCATCCA
>DRBO01000015.1 GCA_011039385.1 Chloroflexota bacterium
ATGACCACCCCTTAGCGGTCGAAAACCCGCTTGCCCGCCTGCTTCAAATCGGCAGGGATAAGGGATATGTAACCCTGGATGATATTGCCGATATCTATCCCAAAGCCGAAAACAACGTGGATCAGCTGGAGGAAGCTTTTTCTGCTTTGCTCACAGCTGATATTCCCTATGTTGAGAGTAAAGAAGAAGTCGAAGAACTCTTCGAGGAGGAAGAAGAGGACGACTTAGACGACCTGGATGAATTGGAAGATCACACTGACCGCCTTTTCGACGAGATCGATCCTCTGGAGAATATCAGCACCAATGACACGGTAGGCCTTTATATCAAACAAGCCGGGAAAGTGCCTCTACTGACGCGCGACGAAGAACAGAAATTAACCAGCCTGATCGATCAGGGCAGAAAAGCCCAAAATCGGCTGGCGGAAGAAGAGTTAACCCTGGAAGAAAGGGAAAACCTGAGTGTGATTGTCGATGAAGGCTGGGAAGCGTTTGAGCACCTCATACAGGCCAACTCTAGATTGGTTATCAGCATAGCCAAAAAATATGTTGGGCGGGGAGTATCTTTCCTGGATTTGATCCAGGAAGGAAACATCGGGATGATGCGAGCCGCCTTAAAGTTTGAGAGGGACAGAGGGTACAAATTCAGCACGTATGCCACCTGGTGGATACGGCAGGCCATCACCAGAGCGATCGCTGACCAAGGGCGCACAATACGCGTTCCTGTCCACATGGGAGACAAAATCAATAAAATGATCCGCATGCAGCATCAGCTGAAACAGGACCTCAACCGCGATCCCAATCCTGATGAGCTGGCAGAAGCACTCAATGTCACGCCTGATGATGTTCAGGATATGATGAAACATGCTCGGAGACCGCTATCACTGGAAATGCCGACCGGCAAAGAGGATGATGCCCAATTGGGCGATTTTATTGCAGATACAGAAGTGATCCCTCCGGATGAAGAGGCAACCAGCATCCTGCTCAAGGAACACCTTCAAGAAGCGCTGGCAGAATTGCCGCCAAGGGAAACAAAAATCCTTGAAATGCGCTATGGCCTTGTTGACGGCCGAACCCTGACATTAAATGAGGTTGGGAAAAAGATGGGCGTCACTCGAGAAAGAATCCGCCAGATTGAAGCTCAGGCGCTCCGCCGGCTCCGCAACCCCCGCATTCAGGAAAAGCTTCAAGCATATTTGGATTGAGGGAAACAGAGGTTAAGAACAAAAGAGGAACAGTTCAACCTGTTCCTCTTTTGTTCTTAGATCTGGGGGGGTTATTTTAGATACAGATCTCCCCAAGATGTAGGATTGTTATAGAACCGTGTAGACACATTGCTGACCATGGATTGCTGGAGCAGTTTATCATCTACATCGTTATCTGAGATTGAAATTGCGAAACCATAGTGGTCCCCTGCCTTAGGATCTGCCACACCAAGCAGGCTCCAAGGAATTTTGAATTCCACCTGGTACCACGAATCGCCTTCTACGGCGCCAATCTTAATTTCAGTCTTCACGCCAGCGCTGGCTTTTGGGGCCCACATATATGCCTGGGGCGGTTCTGGCGAGCATCCCACCGACAATTTTCCATTCACGATATAGCAGGTCTCTATACCATACCTTCCCGGGGATATACCGATCTGATAATCATCCCCTGTCATGGCTTGCAGATAATAATCCCCGCTTACATAGCGGTCAAAAACGATTTCGATGCTGTCACCCAAATAGATCTTCTCCGCAACACCCTCCTGCACATATTTATCATCCTTCACCTTCACATTCAAATAAAGGTAATCCTCATCCCAGGCTGCCTTGATAATACCTGAACAATCATCTTTATTCGTCCAGTTCCCGGCACCGAAAACAACATAGTTGATCACCTTTTGCCAGGTTGCTGTCCATTCAGCTACAGACCCGTCAATCACTATTGGTGATGTTCTCTTTTCAGCTATAACTGACGGTCCACTGCGAACGGCAGGACCTACATAGGAAACAGGAGCTTTTGTTGCAGTAGCCACTGGCGGGAGGGCTGTATCCGGCACCTCTTCTGTCTGGTCTGCTTCCTGGGTATTTGTGGGAACCGCCTTGGGGGTTGCTGTTTCCTGATCCCCCTCAGTATCCGAGCCAGGGTCATCCGCGGCAGAGGTTGCAGGAACTGCCTGGGTAGGCTCAAACAGCGCAGTCATGGTCTTATCCGGAGTCGGAAAAGTAAACGGGGTTGGTGTTGAAAAACCCGGCAAAGTACAGCCGGTAAGTGCGGCGATCATGATCGCTACCATGAATATATAAACTAACTTGCTTTTCTTCATAGAGATAGCCTCCTCAATGAGCATATAACCCTTTCTTGAGAGTATATAATAGGATTATAAACGAATTTCCGGCCACAACTTCCCCACGCAAGGGAGTTAACGATTATGTACACTTATCACTATCCTCGACCGGCTGTTACTGTAGATATTGCAATTTTTATGCCGATAGATGGCAACTTCAAGATATTACTCATCCAACGGGCAGCAAATCCCTTCAAAGGGCTCTATGCACTCCCCGGGGGGTTTGTGGAGATCCAAGAAACACTTGAAGAAGCTGCCAGGCGCGAATTAATGGAAGAAACGGGGTTGAAAACATCCCAGCTAACCCAGGTACACACTTTCAGCGCCCCGAATCGGGATCCTCGCGGGCGAGTGATCTCAACCTGTTATGCCGCAATCCTGCAGGATCCCAACCTGATTGAACTCCAGGCGGGTAGTGATGCGGCCGATGCCGGCTGGTTCAATATCAACCAGCTCCCCCCCCTGGCGTTCGACCATTCGACCGTCATTCAAACGGTAGTTGAAAAATTCCTTCAATCGGGATCAGACCTTCAAGAATCGGCTCTTTGATTTTTCCCCGCTGTACCCGGGGCGGAAGATTCCCTCTTTAATAGAAAACACCCCACCATGCCGTGTGTGATTTGGTCTTGAACCTGCGTATGCAGGTTGGGTTTCCTCATAAGGAGTTCCGCCTTGGCTCAGGCCTATCGCGTAGCTCCTTCCATATTGGAACCCTAAAAGTTAGTGTTGGCTCAAAACACGTTGATCACATCGCGAACACAGTAGGGTGGTAACAATTTACCATAACTCTCCCCTGCTGAATAGGGAAAAAGTGTCACTCTTCTCAATTGTGTTTATCACTCCAGCTTGAGCTGGATATGCAGCTCTTCTAGCTGGCCAGGTTCTACTGGAGAGGGAGCATTTCCCATTAAATCGCGAGCAGACTGGTTCTTTGGGAAAGCGATCACCTCGCGGATGTTGGGCTCATCTGCCAGCAGCATGCACAGACGATCGATTCCCGACGCGATGCCCCCATGCGGCGGTGTCCCGAAGGAAAAAGCTTGCAGCATGTGCCCAAATCTTTCCCTGGCCACCTCGATATCCAGGCCGATCAATTCGAAGATCTTTTCCTGTAAATCAGCGTTATGGATCCTGATCGATCCACCACCGATCTCATAACCATTTAGAACCAGGTCGTACTGCTGTCCACGCACTTTAGAGGGGTTTTCATCCAGCATGTCGATATCCTCAAACATGGGGGAGGTGAACAGGTGATGGCTGGGGTCCCAGCGTTTTTCATCCGCGTTCCAGTTCACTAAAGGAAAATCAATCACCCAGCAGAATCC
>DRBO01000129.1 GCA_011039385.1 Chloroflexota bacterium
GATGAAGTGGCACATGCGGGTGTCGTCTTTGAAGGAGGGGTATTCCGCGATCGCTTCCTGGAGCTGTTCCTTATATACCTGCATGGATTCGTTCAGGGAGCTAATCTTAACTTCCTTAGCGAGGTCAGTTGCTCCACAGAGATGGGGATCAAGTGTCCAGATCTTCCTCATAGGCTTTCAGCACCCGCAGGGCGCGCAGTGTATTCCAGCGGCTTGCGCTGCCGGTTTTTTCCATTTCGAAGTGGGTCTGGCCAGGATGTTTGGCCTGGACCGGCCAGGTGCCGTCTTGGCGGCGTTTTTTCAGCAGCACTTCCAGGGCATCACCCAGGCGGGGATCATAAGGAGCCCCGGCGGCCTGGAAATGGCATAGTGCTCTCAGAATATCATATCGCCAGCGGGAGGGGTAGGAGAGCATCAGGAACTTCTTATCAATGATCTTCCCTGTCCGGTCGGAACGGAACAGCCTGTGCTGAAGAAGGAACTCGCGGGCTTCCCCTGCTGCTTTAAGCAGCGGCTGGAGCCGGTAGGTGTAACCGTTCACCTGGTATTCCTGGATGCCTTCCAGTACAGAGATGGTGGTGTGCATCGAGCTGTGTTTTACCTGCTCCCGGTTGGACCGGCAATTGAATCCCCCATCTGGCAGCTGCTCCCGCAGGAGCTGGTCGATGATCGAACCCAGGTCCTCCTCCGATGCGCCAAAGTAGGCGGCATAGTTCAGGAACATGCCGTTGACGCAGAGATCACTCAGATTGGCTGCCGGGCTGAGCAGGATCCCGCCGTCCTTCCCTGTCCAGTCAGCCAGAACCTGGGAGATGGACTCCCTGATCAGCTCGTTGGTGGGGGAGATGGCCAGATTTTTTAGATCCAGCAGGGTGTAGTGGGTTGAGATCCACTTGGGCTGGTAGAAGCGGTCTCCCCAGTGCCCCTCTGGTTTCCGCAGACTTAGGAAGCGGGCGCCCCAGCCTTCCCGGGCGATTCGTTCCTGCAGATCGGGCCGGTTTTCCCCCAGCAGATCCCGGTAAGTTTGATACTGGATGGAGACATCCCCTTCCAGCAGCCAGGAAATCAATTCTTGTTTTTCTCCGGTATTATTTTCTTTTGGCATAATATTTCACTTGGCTCAATGGGGAACCGCTTGAGATATTAATCATCCAGAAAGTCCAGATTCATATCCAATCTATCCAGCCATCTACTAAAATGATTGAAAAGCCATCCCCCAACTAGACCTATGATCAGCCCGGCCAGGGTAAGTATCAATGGCATCCCGATCAGTGCCATGAAAGCCAGGGCGGTCCCAGGATTTACGGAACCAGTTAAAGCCAAATCATAAATCAATCCTCTAAAAGCATACAGGATACCCGCAATGAGTCCAAACAGAGCAAAGACCACAGCCAGGAGAGGAGCGAAGGGCACTAATTTTAGCTTTTTGGTCTGATTTGATATAGTTTCCTCCGGAGTAAAACCAATTTATCGTTTCCTGCCTATTCACAATAAGATCCTAATAGTTACCCAATTCAACGTAAAACCAATCATCTCCCGTATAGGCGAAAAAAGCAACCATATTCTCAGCCTGGATCGGATTCAATACGGCGGCGCTGCAGCAGCCGTGATGGAGAATTGCTTCATAGGGTAGATAGTGTTCCTCCCCATTATAGCTGAACCCTAATTCGTCATTCCGCTGGAAGAAGTAAAATGGTTTGCTTGCCAAAAGCTGGAATCCAAACATATCCTGATAACCGCGGGATTGATTAAGCAGTTCTCCATCCAGGTAGACCCGTCCTTGCCAGGTTTCTTGATCAGAGTAGAGGATCTCTAAAACCCAGTGGTCCTCGTAACTCCAGAGTCCTTGCAGGGGTAGGGCTGGAGAGGGCTTGCCGGCATCCACGCTGAAGATGATTTCCTCCTCACTCAGCAAGTTGATGGTTTGCTGGAATGGCTCCTCGGAAGCAGCGTTCATTACAGCGGTCAGCTCCATACCGGGGCCTAGAGAGTCTGTTCTGGGATAGACATCCCCACTGGCGTGGTAGAGCTGGTTTGAGGTGGTGTGTTGCCTCTCAGCTTGGTGTTTCTCCAAGACTTTCTCCTGTGTAGTGCCTATTGGCAGGAAGGTCATGTTGTCAGGATCGGGAGGACCATGCAAAGGGTATGGTTCCAGGATCAGATCCTCGTTCATTGGTTGAGGAGCAGTCGTGCAAGCAGATATACTCAATATCAGGAAGAGAGTCAGGAGTGTCCAGATTGATTGAGAAATCCTTTGTTCCATCATCGCTAACAGGTTAACGAATTTCCTCCCACTCCCAATCCTTTCCCAAACCTTCTAACGGGTGGATTTAGAGAGGTTCAAATATGCAGGAGAAGTGCCGCATCAGGGGTGGTTCCTTGATGATCTTGAACCCACGCAACTCAGGCGCTTTTTTAACAATGCCGGCCAGCACTTCAACCACATAGTCTAGATGGCTCTGAGTGTATGTTCGACGGGGCAGAGCTAAACGCACCAGGTCCAGGGCGGGGTAGATCATCTTGCCAGTATCAGGGTCAGGATGTCCAAAAGCCACTGACCCCAGCTCAACACCCCGAATAGCGCCTTCCCGGTATATTTCCACGGCCAGGGCTTGTCCGGGGTATTCGTTCTGAGGGATGTGAGGCAGCAATTTGCCAGCATTAATGTACACGGCGTGACCGCCTGCGGGTTCTATCACTGGTACACCGGCTTCCTTTAATCTCTCCACCAGGTAGCGGGTTTGACCCAGGCGGTAGGCCAGGTAGTCTTCCTGGAGGCCTTCCCGGAGGCCGATGGCGATGGCGTCCAGGTCCCTGCCGGCCAGGCCGCCGTAGGTGATGAAGCCTTCCCGCAGGATGCACTCGTTCTTGATCTTCTCAAACAGCGCCGGATCATTGCAGGCCAAGAAGCCGCCGATGTTGACAATAGCGTCCTTCTTGGCGCTCATCGTGGCCCCGTCCGCCAGGGCAAAGATCTCCCGGGCAATTTCCAGGGGGCTTTTATCAGCATACCCTGGCTCGCGGGTCTTGATGAAGTAGGCATTTTCCGCGAAACGGCAGGCGTCGATGAAAAAGGGAATGTGATGTTTTTTGTAGATTTGTGCTACTCCCCGCAAGTTTTCCAGGGAGACCGGCTGGCCGCCCCCGGCGTTATTGGTAATGGTGATCATACCCAGGGGGATGTTTTCAGAGCCTACTTCCAGAATGAACTTTTCCAGCTTTTCCAGATCCATATTGCCCTTGAATGGCACATTCGGATCGTCGCCGAAAGCTTCCTCACAGACCAGGTTGGTGGGGCGGCCGCCCCGGGCTCGGATATTACCTTCCGTGGTGTCAAAATGCATGTTGGAGGGCACATACTGACCTTCCTTGAGGGTCACCGCGCAGAGGATATTTTCCGCAGCCCGGCCCTGGTGGGTGGGCACAAAAAACTCAAAACCGAAAATATCCGCCATGGTATCTGAGAGGCGCTGGTAAGAGCGCGCTCCCGCGTAGGATTCATCACCCAGCATAATCCCGCTCCACTGGTCCTGACTCATTGCCCCGGTCCCCGAATCGGTCAGAAAATCTATGTACACTTCGTCACTCTTGAGCCCGAAAATATTGTAGCC
>DRBO01000007.1 GCA_011039385.1 Chloroflexota bacterium
AAGTGGATCTTGATTTGCTGGATGTGCCCTCGGGCGAGGAAGCCATCGTTGAAGTGGTTGGCACAGGGATTGACCTGTTAATTGCAGATGTGGGCTTGCCTGGATTATCAGGGCTGGAACTTTATCGCAAGCTCAAAACCACTTATCCTGCTATGCAGGTGATCATTATTACCGGGATAGAGGATGAACAGATCCGCCAAGAAATTGCCGACCTCGGCGTGGAAGCCTATTTCTTTAAACCTCTCAAGATGGTTGAGTTTTTAAATGCGGTCAGATTGACTTTGGGATTGGATCCGATTGAAGAGGATTCGGAAGAATTGATCAAGCTGACCAAAAAGAACCTTCACCCCGATGTCACAGATCGGATAGCTGATTTACGGGGTGAGCTGGGCGCAATCTCCATTCTGGTTCTCGAATCCAGTGGTGTGATCGTAGCGGAAACCGGCATTGTTCCGGACAATATCTATGAATCCCATGTGATACCTACTCTGCTGAATGTTGTGGGATACACAAATAAGATCTCCACTTATTTGGGAAAGGACAAACCGGAAAATACCTGGTATTTTTCAGGGGATAAATATGATCTCTTCTGGTCAAACATCAACCCTGATTTTGGCATCGTGATCATTACCAATCCTGTAGAGCAAAACAATGATCTTACCTGGGTGCTAACCACAGTAAAATTGGCTGTAGAAGAGATTTATGACATAATTTCCAGTCTGGGAGATACCCCCGGGGCAAAAACCTCACAAGCAGAATCATCTACTAAATCCCAGCCAGCCAAGAAGAAAAAATCCTCCTCCAGTCCTGCCAAGGCAGAGCTGCCCAAAGAAGGAACCGCTGGCTCTAATGGTTCCAAGAAAAAAGCGAAAAAGGACCTGCCGGCTCCAGATGAAGTGGATGAAAATGATGTCCATGATTTCTGGAAGGCTGCTACACTGGAAGAGGAAATCAGCCGCATTGACAGTCCTGATTCCTTGTCCTTTGAGCAGGCCCAGAAGCTGGGTTTTATTCCGAACGGAGATAATCTGGGCAAATAAACCTGCAAAATTGGGGCGAAATCTCATTTCCATTGTCACAAAAAATTTCCTATGATACAATGCCTTGGCTGACATTGGGGAGTGGTGCAATGGTAGCACAGAGGCCTTTGGAGCCTTTGATCTTGGTTCGAGTCCAGGCTCCCCAGCTGATTTTTTTGGAACCAAAGAGAACCGGAATTGATTATCAATTTCCAGATTAAAAATGAACTATATTATCACAGCGAGCCAGGACTGTACTTGGTGTCCCGCTCGCTGATTGGTTTAAAATTGAATAGCAGGTTTAATCAAAGCAGCACAAACTAGAGGGAACCTATGAAAACCGAAGTGATCATCCTGGCAGCGGGGAAAGGAACCCGCATGGCATCCAGTTTGCCCAAGCCGCTTCATCCCCTGCTGGGGAAGCCGTTAATCGAATACGTATTGGCTGCCGTTCAACCCCTGAGCGAATATCCACCGGTGATGGTGATTGGCCATGGGGGAGAAGAAATCCAGCAAGCCCTTGCTGATAAAGCTCGGTTCGTGATTCAGGAGGAGCTGCTTGGAACAGGCCATGCTGTCCAGCAGGCAGAGACGATTTTGAATGATAGGACTGACTTGGTGTTGGTTGTGTATGGCGATATGCCCCTGGTACGGCATCAGACCCTGGAAAAATTGATCGAAACCCAAAAAAATCACTCCGGCCCGGTGACGATTCTGACCGTGAGTGAAGAAGACCCCCGGGGATTTGGCCGGGTTGCCCGGGATGGATCGGGACAGATCCGAGCTATCATAGAAGAGGCACATGCCACACCTGAGCAGCTCAAAATCACTGAACTCAATGCCGGGATGTACTGCTTTCAAGCGGCCTGGCTGTGGGAAAACCTCAAGAAGCTGGAACTATCTCCGAAGGGAGAATATTATCTTACGGATCTGGTCGGGGTTGCGGTTGAAGCGGATCAAACGGTTGCTTCTGTTCAGGTGGAAGATTCCCGGGAACTGCTGGGAATCAATAACCGGGTGCACCTGGCTGAGGCCAGCCAGATCCTCCGGGAACAGATCAACCAGAGCTGGATGCTCTCAGGCGTGAGCATCATTGATCCGCAAAGCACTTATATTGATCCAGACGTGCAGATCGGCCAGGACACGGTGATTTTTCCCAATACCTTTCTCCAGGGAGCGACTCGACTTGGAAAGGATTGTCTCATAGGTCCGGGAACGCGGGTTTTCAACAGCCAGATTGGCGACCGCTGCGAAATTGAATTCTCGGTGGTGGAAGAATCCCAGATTGAAGATAACGTGGATATTGGGCCGTTCAGCCATCTGCGCCGGGGTGCCCACCTTGCTAGCGGCGTTCATGTGGGGAATTTTGGGGAGATTAAAGATTCCTATTTGGGGGAAGGATCCAAAATGGGCCATTTCTCTTATGTGGGAAATGCCCAGATCGGCAAGGATGTAAATATTGGGGCTGGAACCGTCACCTGCAATTATGATGGGGAAGAGAAACACCAGACAGTCATCCGGGATGGCGTCTTTATTGGCAGCGACACCATGCTGGTTGCCCCGGTGGAGATTGGAGAAAATGCTTCCACAGGAGCGGGATCCGTAGTAACAAAAGACGTGCCCCCGGATACCGTGGTTGTTGGTGTTCCTGCCAGAAAGATCGGGAAAAAAGACAAAAAATAAGCATTGATCGGAACCCATCGATCCGGCTGGAACGTAGTACAATTTACAGTCCTGGGAAGAAAAT
The DNA here is from genome assembly GCA_011039385.1 of Chloroflexota bacterium. Lineage (GTDB taxonomy): Bacteria > Chloroflexota > Anaerolineae > Anaerolineales > UBA11858 > B10-G9. The sequence continues at coordinate 2,767 of DRBO01000007.1, forward strand.
CAAGCAGGAATTTTTTCAGCCCATTTGCTCATTTTCAACTGTGCTCGGTGAGGAGAAGTAGCAAATGACACTTACAGAAGAGAAACGCCAAGAGTTGATAGAGAAAGCTTTACAGGTCCGCCGGAATGCTTATGCACCTTATTCGAATTACCAGGTAGGTGCTGCTCTTTTAACAAGAAGTGGAAGAATATTCGCCGGTGTGAACGTGGAAAACGCGGCATATCCTGATTCTATCTGTGCAGAAAGGTCAGCGATTTTTAGCGCAGTAAGTGCTGGGGAACGCGAATTTGATGCTATTGCTGTGGCAACGCGCAATGGAGGCACTCCTTGCGGGTCCTGCCGGCAGGTAATGTCTGAGTTTGGACTTGATATCGTAGTAGTCCTGGTAGATGAGGAGGGAAAACAAATCTGGCAAGGCACCGTTCGGGATCTTCTTCCTGGAGCATTCCTTCCCCGAGATCTGGAGGATTAAAAAGCTTACCAGTTTGCCGGGGGAGTGGCAATAACAAGCAGCTTTTGAACAATCCAGCCTTCCTGATATTTCTCGTCTTCTACATTATAAAAACGAATATTCAGCCAGTTGTAATTGCTTTCCTCATCGTACGTAGGTGAGGGGTCGAGAATTTCAACTACAGTGCCGTTAATTAAGGAAGTTAGGACATTTGTCGGGTCGAATTTAGGCTCGGTGCGAACATAAGCGCCGTATCCTCCTGAAACAGCAATCTCGGCGTAGAGTGGGGTTGGCTTTGGCGTGATGGAGCTGGTAGCTGTTGGGAGAGGGGTGTTGGTAGCGGTGGGTACCGTCGCGGTCAACGTGAAGGTGGGGGGG
>DRBO01000020.1 GCA_011039385.1 Chloroflexota bacterium
GCCGCATTATGGGACCAGCCCCAGTGCCACCAGGCACTCAATCCAACGGCTGAACATATAGGAAGGGAGGAAACTACATGAAAAGCAGAATCAAGTTCAACCACAAGATCATCAAAGCAGGAAAGGAGACCAAAGTCTATCTTTTGGTCAAGGTCACCGGGCCCAAAGGGGATACGAACCGGGAACGGCTGCCGCTGAATCTATCGGTGGTGATCGACCGCAGCGGTTCCATGAGCGGTGACAAGCTCAAATATGTAAAGTTAGCTGCCAAGGAGCTAGTCAGTAAATTAGGCCCCAAAGATCGGCTCAGCCTGGTGGCTTATGATGACACCATCCAGCGTTTGCTGCCGCCCAAGAGTGTCTCTGACAAACAGCCCTTTTACGATGCTATCTCTCCTTTAAAGACGGGAGGGATGACCAACCTCAGCGGGGGCTGGCTCCAGGGTTGTGACTACGTTGGTTCGGAGCTGGAGGTTAAGGGTGTCAACCGGGTCTTGCTGCTGACAGATGGCCTGGCGAATAGAGGTATCTCTGATTCAGGTCGCCTGGCTGTAATGGCTGGACAGAAGAAGGAGCAGGGCATCTCAACCACCACTTTTGGTGTAGGCATGGATTATAACGAGGATCTGCTCAGCCGCATGGCCAGTGAGGGTGGAGGAGCCTTTTATTTCATCGACAATCCCGATCAGGCGGCAGGACTGTTTGCTGAGGAGCTGACCGATCTCTATAATGTCGTTGGACAAAATTTGCAGGTTGCCATCGATACAGAAACAAAAGTCCGCTCAGTCAAGCAGCTTTATGAATATCCCCGCGGCGAGGAGCGGGGTGCGCTGGTCTACCAGCTGGGGGATCTCTATGCCGAGGAAGACCGCTACCAGCTTTTTGAGCTCCACCTGCGGGAACTAAATGAGGGGGAGATCCATTTGGGCCAGGTCACGATCTCTTACGACCGCATCCAGGGGGAGGGGATCAAAAAAGTGGAGCGGACCCACGAGATCGTGATCCAGGCTGTGACCGCTGAGGAATACAGGAAACGCCGACCGGATAAAGAAGTCCAGAAAATGGTCCTGATCCAGGAAGCCCGGATGGCTCGGGCCAAGGCCCTGGAGCTGGCGGATCAGCGGGAATTTTCCAAAGCCCAGGCGATCCTGGAGGAGATGGCGGAATCCATCAAGGCCAGCCGCACCCGGGACGAGGAGCTCTTGGATCTGCGGGACCAGCTCCTAGAAGAAGCTCGCGACATGGAGTTCGGCGCCCAGCGCTACGATACTTATTCCAGAAAGAGCCAGATGTCCAAGATCTCGAATGTGGATCGTTTTTCTCGCAGCTTTGAGATGCAGGATGATCTGCATCTCCGCAAGGTGATGTCTGCGGCCAGTATCGAGCGTCGTGGTCCAGCTCCCCTGCAGATCAGCTGGCGGGGAGGGCGTTTGAAGTTGAACGTGCCAGAAGTCAGGATTGGGTCTGCCCCGGATAATGACATTGTCCTGGAAAATTATGCGGAGGAATACCATTGCCGCCTGATCCGCCGGGGAAGGGATTGGTACCTGGAAGACAGCAGCCAGGGCGGCACCATCGCTAACGCCGGACTGGTCAATGGTCCTTTCCGCCTCAGCCGGGGGGATATCATCCGCATCGGCAAAGTGATGCTGGAACTGGAATAGGGGGTGCTAAAGCACCCCCTGACGAGCGATCGGTGACGGGAGACGGTAAAAAATCCCAGCTCATTGAGCGGAGAGAAACTCTGAGTGAATACGAAGAGTTGAACGCAGTCGGAATGGCGGTTTCGTCCAGCGCTCTACCGTATCCCGGTATCAATATCGATGTCCACCCGGGTCACAGCACCCGCGGTAATGACGACCTCACTCGGCAGCCCCTTGGCCATATCGATCCCCAGGTGGTTGATATCAACTACATAAACACCAACGGGCAGTTCCCCCTGATACCAGCCGGTAGAGTTGATCTCCAACCGGGCAAATTCCGTTTTTCCATTCTGCTTGTAGACCACGATTTCCCGGGCTGCATAGACTTCCGGAGCCGGAGTGGATTCCTCTTCCCCCTCTCTCACAACGGGAACCAGGGGGCCGATCGCCACCTGACCTGCCAGGGTCCCGTATTCCCGGGGTCCAGGGGAGCAGGCAGTAATGGTTATCAAGAGCAGTAAAAAGAGGCCGCGGTGGAGGTGAAGTTTCGTCATAGGGATCTCCTTATACGTTAAGGACTCCCTGCGCCCGGGAAAAGTTCCCCTGAATTCAGGGATTTGCCCGGCGAATTTGCCCCTGTCATTGACATTCATCTGCGGAGCCAGGTTGTGTGATCAGTCTCTGCGGGCCAGCAAATCTGGGGATTGCTTTGTCGGCCTCCAGCCTTCTCGCAATGACAGAAAAGGGCGATCCGCCGGATCGCCCTTTTTACTATCTATTGCCTGCGAGACTTACTGCTGGCCCTGCTCTTCTTGCGCCTCCCTTCCTTCCCCCTCACCCTGTTCCTCATTTCTCTTCTGCAGGTATTGATAGATCACAATTCCCAACCCGAGGACCGCCATGGCAAAGAGTGCATAATAACCTCTGGTTCCCTTGATAGAAAAGACTCCGCCCGCCAGAGCCAGCATGGCTGTGGCAAAGATCGAAATGAAGGTCTTCTTCTTTTTGAGCGAATAGATCAACGCCACCAGGCCACCACCTACATTAAAAAGAGATAGGATTAGTTCCTCGCCCCACTTTTCGAACAGGCTGCCCTCCGGTTCCGGGAACCCTCCGGGAGGGATTTCCTGGCCGGTGATGACCTGCGAGGGCTTGAGCCAGCCCACGTCGCTGGGGCAGGGTTTGATCCAGCCAGCCATCCAGCGCCATTCCCCCTGACCGGAGTAATCTGTCCGCTGTCCGGCCCTGATCCCAAAATGCAGGTGAGTTACCAGAGGGTTTTTGGCACTGCCGCCGTTTTCATCTGAATCGCCCAGGTAGCCGATCAAATCTCCCTTCTCAACAGCTCCAGATTTCAACTTCCAGCGGCTGGGGCTGAGATGACCGTACAGCGAGTAGATGTTGGCCTGGGGGTGATCGATGATGATCAGCCAGCCATATCCTCCCATGCGCCCTGAAAAGCTGATCACCCCGTCGGCAAAAGCATAGACAGGTGTGCCGGCAGGCAGGTGGTAATCCTCGGCTGCGTGATATTTGCGGTTTGATCCCCGGCTGGCTTTACAGAACCTGGCTGGCTCAGGATAATCCTTAAGGCCAAGCTCAGGGAGCGGATACTGGAACTCAAGCTCATCATCTGCGGCGTAAGCGAGCGCCCCGGACAAATCTGCCCGCGGCTGCTGGTAGCAGGTTGCCGCTGGCTGGCTGCAGCCGGAGCTCAGTAAAACCAGCCAGAGCAAGCTGGCAACAAAGTACGCTTTATTGGCTGGATTTTGTTTTTCTCCCCATTCTCTTAAGATCATTGGACACCTCATTCAAATATCGACTAATTACAGCCCTCAGAAAGAAGTGTAGCAATCAAATTTACTTTCACAATCGTGCAGATAGATGGTTTAAGCTAATACTTAATACGTAGATATCCGGCTCTGCGC
>DRBO01000136.1 GCA_011039385.1 Chloroflexota bacterium
GAAAAGATCACTGCCGCGGAACACAGTGCTGCTCTGGCCTGGGATGATTTCCAGACCGAACTTGAAAACTATCAGCAAGTTGCGGAAGATATTGGCGGCGAGGCTTATCTGGAGGCAGAGCAGCGCTTGGCAGATGCCCAGGCATCTTTCCAAATAGCGGACGCTCTCCGAGACCGGAGAGTGGGGTACTCAGGCCGGCAGGAGATCCTTGACCAGATCAATATCTTTTTCGAATCAGCAGAAACAGAACTTGAGGACGCCCAAAAAGCCTTTGATCAATTCCTGACAGATTCGCAATATGAGGAAATCCTCCAGGCCAGGGGAAAGGTATCCGTCGCCAGGGAGCGCTACGATCTGGCCAGGGATTTCTTGAACACTCAATACAGTGGCGTTTATTCCCTTGAAGTCCAGGCAGCTGAAGCGCTGGTTGCTCAAGCTGAAGCTGGGCTGCGCCAGGCCGACGCGCAAATCATCCAGGCTGAAAACGGCTTGATCAGCGCAAATGCGGCAGTCCAGCAAGCGGAATCTGCCCTCGACCTGATCAACCTCCAGCTTGAAAAAACCCAGATCACCTCCCCCATTTCCGGCGTGGTCCTGTCACAAGCGGTAAAAGCCGGAGAAATGATTGGCGCAGGTTTTACCGCGCTGACAGTTGGTGACATCACCAATTTAACAGTAACTGTCTATCTCCCTGAGGACAGGTATGGGCAGGTAAACCTTGCCGATCTGGCGGAGCTCTCAATTGATTCCTATCCAGATGAAATCTTCGAAGCAGAGGTCATCTATATCTCTGACCAGGCTGAGTACACACCCAGAAATGTGCAGACCCAGGAAGAGCGGCAGAATACGGTTTATGCCGTCAAACTAAGCGTTCAAAACACAAGGGGCATCCTCAAACCAGGCATGCCTGCGGATGTCATTTTCCATCCCTGAGTTTTCGCAGGCCAACCAACATATCAAAAAAAGAAGCCTGCCTCAAATGAGCCAGGCTTCTTCTATTTCATGGATCAACATCATTCTTCCAGGGCTTTATCCAGGCGATCCAAATCAATGTTCTCTTTGACATACCCCATGAACTTATCGAGTTTTTCCTTCTGCCCTAACCTCGTCTTTCCAAATATCTTGTCTAATGCTTCAACGGTTTCCATGGTATTGCTGGGAACAAGCAGGATCGGCACAGACATATTCTCAGCTTGTTTAATGATCAGATTACTGGGGTGTAAATTGCCAGTCAGGATCAAGCAGGTTGTGGAAGTTTCCATCGCTGCCAGCTGAATATCAGTCCTGTCGCCACCTGTGATCACTGCCTTGTTCGGTTGCTTGCGGAATCTTCTCAAGGCAGAATCCTCGGTCATCGCGCCAACCATCAAGGCTTCCACCAGTGCTTCTTCATCATAGCAGGAAGTCAGGACTTCGGCATTGAGCACATCAACTATCTCACCCACTGAAAGTGCTGCCAAGGCCTCATCGTCCGGAAGTACACCCAGGATCGGTACTCCCTGTTTTTCCAGGAAGGGGATAACCAGATTATTCACAAAACTCAGCGCATGGTGGGGCACGCGATTGATAACCACGCCAGAAAGTGAGTTAGGCAGCCAGAATTTAGCGGCCAACACATCATCCAGCAAACACACATCTTCACAGTATTTAACAACCACAATGATCTCACTGCCCAGCTTCTTGGCTACATCCGGAGTTGCCAGATTCATCACATATCCTTCCCGGAGGCTTCCACCCCCTTCTAGAAGCAGCAGATCCCTGCGCTCTTTCAGTGATCTGGCGGCTTCCAGTACTTTGGGCATATAGTCGATTTCTTTTTTGCTGGTCAGATAATCCCTCAGCAGCTCGGATGTCACCACAACAGGAGCCATTTCCCAGGGTTTGGCGTTGATGCCAAGAATGTCGATCACAAAAGCAGCATCCTCATCAGCGATCTTGTCGCCGGTCCTCCAGGGCCGCAAACTGAACGGTTTCAGATAACCAACATTGAGTCCTCGTTCCTGATATATTTTTCCCAGAGCCAGGCAGAGAGCGGTCTTCCCGGAGTATTTTTCTACGGAGGTGATGTATAATGATTTCATTTTCTTCTCCTTATTTTTCACTTTCTAAAACCAGCCGCATATCAATTGCCAGGGCTCCCTGCCCTTCAGGATATACGATCAGCGGGTTAATATCCAACTCTGCGATCTCAGGGAAATCCTGCACCAATTGTCCCATACGCAACAGCGTGTTTACCAGGGCTTCCTTGTCAACCGGAGGATTTCCACGAATTCCTTCCAGCAATGCCTTGGAACGGATTTCAGTCAACATTGCCTCGGCGTCCAAGCGGGTAAAGGGGGCCACGCGGAAGGTGACATCTTTCAGGGCTTCGACATATATACCACCCAAACCAAAAGTTACCAGGGGGCCAAATTGGGGATCCCTGTTCATACCAATCAGAACCTCCAGGCCACCAGGAGGAGCCATTTCCTGCACCTGGCAGCCCCAAATCTCGGCCTCGGGCAAATACCTTTCTGTTCTGAATATCATCAAATCAAATGCATCCCTCACCTGGGCCGCTGATTCCAAACCGACCTTCACTCCCCCCACATCTGTTTTATGGAGGATATCCGGAGAGGCAATTTTCATCACCACCGGGTATCCCATTTCGCCCGCGATCTCTACTGCTTCGGCAGCTGTTTTGGCTAATTTCGATCGGGGGATGGCCAGATCATACGCTTGCAGGATGCCCCAGGCTTCCGCATCTCCTATCGCAAAGCGCCCGGCCTTCTTGGCACCATCGATCACTTGCTTGATGACCTGATTATCAACCTCAAAGCGTTCCAATATCGGATCTTCCCGTTCCTTGATCATACGGTACTGGGACATGGCACTGAAAGCCAAAGATGCTCTTTCCGGGAAAGAGTAATTTGGCACGTTATATTGACGAAGCACCTTAATGCCCTCTTCAACTTTGGCCTCACCCATAAAACAGGCCAGGACAGGTTTATCAATTTTTGTTGATATTTCACCAATTGCTTTGGCAGTACCCACAATTTCAGTCATCGCTTGAGGAGTCAAGACAACCATAATGCCGTCCACGTTGGGATCCCTTGCAACCACTTCCAGGGCAAATTGGTAGCGGTCGCCCTTAGCATCTCCCAGTACATCTACCGGATTGGCAGCGGAAGCGGCATCTGGAAGATACTGCTCCAAGGCCTGGATAGTGCCAACTTCCAATCGTGCCAGGTTCATCCCACTGCGTTCCAGCGCATCAGTTGCCAGGATGCCGGGACCTCCAGCATTGGTGACGATCGCTATGCGATCATTCTTGAGCAAGGGCTGATAACCCAGGGCCAGGGCCATATCAAACATACCGGCCATATCAGAGGCTCTAAGGACGCCTGCCTGGTGAAAAGCAGCTTGATACGCCTGCTCAGAACCTGCCAGGGAACCCGTATGGGAGGAAACCGCCCGAGATCCGGATTTTGTCACACCGGACTTGATGGCAACCACTGGTTTAAGCTTTGTTACCTCCCGGGCCACATTAATAAATTCTTCCCCATTGGGTAGTCCTTC
>DRBO01000162.1 GCA_011039385.1 Chloroflexota bacterium
CTGTTTGTCGTTCATAGGGTTATACAAATAATCGGAGAAAGACCAAAAAGGAGTCATCGTGACCGAAAAATTCAAGCTCTATGGTTACCGCTGGGTTGTGCTGGGGGCCTTTATGTTCATCAACTTGGCCATGCAGATGCTGTGGATCACCTACGCGCCGATCACCGGCCTGGCAGCGGAATTCTACGGCGTGACAGATCTCCAGATTGGTCTGTTATCAATGATCTTTATGATTGCCTTCATTCCCTTCTCCATTCCGGCTTCCTGGGTCATCGATACCTATGGATTCCGAAAAGCGGTTGGGATTGGTGCCCTGTTGATGGGGGTTTTTGGTCTAACCCGCGGCATCGGCGGGCCTAATTATATTATTGCATTATTGAGCACGATCGGCATCGCTATCGCTCAGCCTTTTTTGCTCAATGCCTGGACTACGATCCCGGCCAAATGGTTTCCTGTGGAGAGTCGAGCCACGATCGTCGGTTTGATCACCCTGGCAAACCTGGTTGGCACAGCCCTGGGCATGATTTTGTCACCCGTATTGGTCGAATCAATGTCTATCTCAACAGTGCAGTTGATCTTTGGCGGAATTGGGGCTTTTTCATCTGTTTTATTCCTGGTCCTGGCCCGTGAAACACCACCAAGCCCACCCTTCGCCCCGGGAGAGGAAACGCGCGCGTTGATGTTGGATGGTTTAAAACATGCCCTGAAGGTCAAACCATTCTGGCTCTACCTGATCGTGTCGTTTATCGGCCTGGGAATCTTCAACGGCTTGACCACCTGGATCGAAGCCATCATCCGGCCGCGCGGTTTTTCTCCAGCTGATGCTGGGACTTTAGGCGCTTTGCTGATCGCTGGAGGTCTGGTAGGCGCCGTGATCCTGCCCGCTTTGTCAGATAAACAGAGAAGACGGCAGCCGTACCTGATGCTGGCTTTTCTGGGAGCAATTCCCGGCCTGGCTGGGCTGACATTCGCAAAATCAGGCATCCTGTTATTTGGTTCAGCTTTCGTGCTGGGGTTTTTCCTGGTCAGTGCCATGCCGATCGGCATGCAGTATGCGGCTGAGGTCACTTATCCCACCCCGGAAGGAACATCGAACGGTTTGATCCAGCTCTTCGGACAGGGCGCGGTTGTTTATGTCTACATCATGGAAGCCATGAAAACCAGGGACGGCTCTTTTACTCCCTCGTTGATTCTGGCTCTCCTGCTGCTGGCAGTCAGTGCTGGATTGGTAACGGGGATGAAAGACCCACAGCCAGTTCCAAATGAATAATCGTGGTTGGACTTTTCAAATGAAAAACCGCACTTTAGTGAGCTGAACCCCGAAAACAGGACCCAATAAAAAAGACACCTCTCTAACAATTTCAGTAAGGGAGGTGTCTTGGTAGGGGCAGGAAAAAGGGCAGAAGCTATTCTTCAGGATCGGTAGCCTTGCCGATAATTCCTATTTGCCCGGTTTCCATCCGGTACTCGTAGATCTCCCTCGCGCGGTAGAGTTTCTGCTGCATCGTAAAGAACCCGTGCCAATGAGCCCAGTCTGGAGCACCCATCATGGCGCCCTGGCGGGCCCGGCGGCCGTCATGATGCCAGATATAGTAGTGCAGGATCATGAACTCGTCTTCCCAGGGATTTTCCTTCAGCAGCCCGGCTGCTTCCAGCTCGACCCGCATGGCTTCCACTGGCTCCCAATAGGATTCGTTGTACAATTTCACCGCTTTGTCACCGCTTTCAAAATAGGCGGTTGTGTGTAAACTGCTGTGGCAGGCGCTGCAGACCTCCATCATCTCCTCCCGCCCGGCTTCCCCATCACCCAGCCAGGGAGACAGGACATCATCCCCGCTGCGGACTCTGGATTCCTTGGCCCACAGGTTCCAGTACAGCCGCTGGGTGACATTATGGGTTGGTTCCAGATCGCCGATCCCGCTCATATGGCAGGCGGCGCAGGTTGGGGCCCGGAAGTCACCCGGTTCCCATTCGCCGGAAGGTCTGTCCCAGACCCATTCCTCGCCTTCAGCAGCAAAGACCTGGCCGTGTTTGGTGTTCTCATAGATCTCGATGTCCGGGTGGTCCGGACCAAGATGGCAGCCGCCGCAGGCATCAGGTTTGCGGGCTTCTGCGATATCAAAACTGTGCCGGCTGTGGCACACGGTGCAGTTGCCAATCTCTCCATTGGGAAAGACATTTCCTATGCCGGCGCTGGGGTAGGTAGCCGGGGTGGGATGGCCGGTTTCATCCACTTCGTATTCTGTCCCGTGGCACTGCATACATCCTGTTTCATCCGAGGCGGTCTTGAACTCGGGGTGGTTCTGGCCTTCGTGAACCTCAACCAGTGCGGTCAGGCTGTCTTTGGGGATGCGCTGGATATGGGCCCGGTAATGGCCGCTGTCGTTGAATTGTGCCACCTGATTTTCATGACATTCGCCGCAGACTGAAGGTGGAACCAGCATGGAAACTGAAAGGGCCAGATCCTCGTGGCCTTCCACTCCTGTGAGGGCCAGGGGCGAATCTGGATCAACTTCGTGGCAGTCTATGCAGGAGATGCCCTGTAACGCATGGCCGCTGCTGTCCCAATCGGCCACGATGCCATGTGTTTCGGTTGCGTGGCATTCAATGCATTCACGGGCTTCATCGGTCAGGGCGGCAGTTTCTTCCTCTCCGCTGGGAGTGGAATCCCCGGCGCAGGAGACCAGGGCGATGCTGATCAAGAGGATGCCAAATAAAATCATTACGTATTTCACGTTTCTCATCATTCACCTCTTTCTTTTCGGCTGCTGGTTTTACTCATCAAAATGATATTTGTATTTGGTTTCAAGCAAGTACTTGTTCAGATTGGCGTGTCCCACCGATTCGTGACAGCTGGCGCATTTTGAGGTTATGACCCCGTTGAAATAATTGGTATGGAAACCATTGTCCGCTGTAGCGGCCTGCAGTTTCTGGTGGCAGGTCAGGCACCCGGAATCATAAACGTATTCCTCGCGGCTGAGGCGCTTTTCCTGCCAGTCCAGCGTGCTTTCATCCCTCACCAGAGTGACCCAGGCATCGTGGGTCCCAGAACGGGCCTTGCCGAGGAAGTGCTTGAAAACGTTTTCATGGGAGACATGGCAATCTGTGCAGGCGGCGGTGATGCCGCGCGGGTTGTTCCCGCCATGAATGGAGTCGTGATAGGAGTTGACCATAGGTTTCATGGCATGACAGGTGCCGCAGAAATTGGGCCGTGAAGTGACCTCGATCCCGGTTTCGATCACAACCCAGGAAATTAAGCCCAGAATGAATAAGGACGCAATGCCAACAAGCCAGTAGAGCGTTTTTTTCCCTTTTTTCATATTATTCTCTTTGATTGCAGATGCGTGAACAGGAATCTTGCCAGAAATATGTAATCAATATCATGCCAATTGCTTACATTACTATTCTAAACCATATTTTTGGAATTCCAAGCATTCTCAAATAATTCGCCAGGCCTTGTTGTTTTTCTCTGCTCCCGGCCCTGGCATCCTGGCA
>DRBO01000030.1 GCA_011039385.1 Chloroflexota bacterium
ACTCTCAATGGCCCCGTCACCCTGGAGGGTCTCAAACAGGATTTAGCGGAGCTGGGTGTCAAGCCAGGTATGGTTCTCGTGGTCCATTCCTCGTTGAGCGCGATCGGTTGGGTCAGCGGGGGCGCGGGGACCGTGATACAGGCACTCGAAGAAATCCTCGGACCTGATGGCACCCTGGTAATGCCTACCCACAGCGGAGATCTGTCAGATCCTGCCGGGTGGTCCAACCCGCCAGTGCCGGAGGATTGGAAAGAAACCATTCGACAGACCATGCCGGTCTTTGATCCTGAGATGACTCCGACCCGGGGAGTGGGGAAGATACCAGAAACCTTCCGGAACCAGGCAGGCACCATCCGCAGCAACCACCCGCAGGTGTCATTTGCCGCTTGGGGAAAAATGGCGTCTGAAATCACCCGGGATCACCCGCTGGATTTTGGGCTGGGAGACGACTCGCCGCTGGCGAAGGTTTATCAAAGGGAAGGCTGGATTCTGCTAATTGGCGTGGGACATGAGAATAACACCAGCCTGCATTTGGCTGAATTCAGGGCGGCCTATCCCGGAAAGAAAGTGGTGAAGGAAGGAGCTCCTCTCCAGGTCGAAGGAGAGCGGCGCTGGGTCGAGCTGAAGGATTTCGAGGAGCACAGCGAAGATGATTTCGCTGAAATTGGCGGCGCATACCTGGCATCCGGGGGAACCGTCCGAAACGGGAAGGTAGGCCAGGCGGAGAGCGCATTAATTCCCCAGGTGGAACTGGTTGATTTTGCGGTAAACTGGATGGAAGAGAACCGATCTTTTGAGTAAGGTTCAGTCTCCAGCTACGAGGTAAGAATTTACTTTGAGGTAGGTACCTATGGATATCCTAGACAAAATGTTCCTGGAAAATTCTCTGAGATTATGGCTGATAGGAGCCGGGACAGCTATCGGGGTGTTTCTCCTGCTCCTTCTGGCCAGGAAGTTAGTGAAAGGACGCCTGAAAAGGTTGGCGGAAAAATCCACTACTCGCCTGGATGATTATCTGGTCCCACTGCTAGAGGGGACGCACTGGTTCAGTATACTGGCACTGGGTTTGTGGCTGGGATCCCAGTTTCTTCAACTGCCAGGAGAGACCCAGCTGTGGTTTTCCCGGGTCCTCCAGATACTATTGATCCTGCAGCTGGGTTTTTGGGGAACTGGATTGATCTCCGATTATATTTCCCGGACTGTTGCCTTGAAAATCGAAAAGGATCGCGGAGAAGACGCGACAACCCTAGATGCCATGGGGCTGATCGGGAAAATTGCCATGTGGGTGATCCTGGCCTTGATCGCCCTCGACAATCTTGATGTGGAGATCAGCAGCCTGGTGACCAGCCTGGGGATCGGTGGCATCGCCGTAGCCCTGGCTGTGCAGAATATTCTGGGTGATTTATTTGCTTCCCTGTCCATCGCCCTGGACAAGCCTTTTTCGATCGGGGATTTTATCGTTGTGGATGATTTTGAGGGCAATGTGGAGGATATCGGCTTGAAAAGCACCCGGGTCAGAAGCTTATCCGGGGAAGAGCTGGTTTTCTCCAACACGGACTTGCTGAACAGCCGCATCCGCAACTATAAAAGACTGGAAAAGCGCCGGATCTCATTCTCTGTCGGGGTGGTTTACGGCACAGCAGCGGAGAAGCTGGAGAAGATCCCGGGTATGGTCGAGGAGATCATCAAACCCCTTCCGAACGTCAGATTCGAGCGAGCTCATTTCAAGAATCTGGGCGAGTATTCTCTTGACTTTGCAGTCGTCTATTATGTATTGGTCCCGGATTATGCCCTGTATCTGGATATCCAGCAGCAGATCAACCTGGCGCTTTATCAGCGTTTTGAGAAAGAGGGAATTGAATTTGCTTACCCGACCCAGACGGTGCTGGTGGAGTCTGAGTGATTAAGATACCAGGTCTTTTTAGAAGACCTGGTATCTATTCCTAAATCCTACACGATCTGGGGGACCAGGTCGCTGATGTCGGTGATCACCTGGCAGTCAGCGTCCGGGAAGATGTTGCGGGGATCATATAAGATGGGGTAGATGCTGGCGTTCTTGGCTCCGATGATATCGGTGTAATAATTATCTCCGATATAGGCCGTGGTTTCAGGCGTGCTCTCAGCCAGGAAGAGGGCATGCTCAAAGACCCCCGGGTCAGGTTTCCAGATCTGGATATCGCCTGACGTGAAATAAAAATCAAGATAGCTGTCGAATCCCAGTTCACGGATTTCATCGTCAATGGGATTGGATCGATTGCTGATCACGCCCATTTTGTAGCCCTTACTGCGCAGGGCTTTCAGCGTGGGCTTGACATCCTTCCCAACCAATGTTTCTGGCTGGTAGAGCTCATTAAATTCTACCTGCACTTGCTCGGCGAGTTCGGTCGATTGCTTTTCCGACAAGCCTACTGACCACATCTTGCGTTTCAGGTAATGCAGCCAGAATTCCTCGCTGAACTGCCCGTACATATCGAGGTCCTGCTCCAATTCTTCCGAATTGGCCCAATATTGAAAAATGAAATGCAGGGCTTCCCGGTAAGCGGATTGCATCAGGGGAATCTGGTGCTTGTCCAGAATGGAAAAAAGCACGTCCAGGGAGGAGGGATGGTGGTGGATCAAGGTCCCGTCCAGATCGAAAAGCAGGGTGTTAATCTGTAATGGTATTGTCATTGTGAAATCCCTGGCTGGTGGTCAATGTGCAGGCGCTGCCAAACGGCTCACAGGTCCCAGTGATTTTCCCTGGAAGCAGTTTTCGCCTAATTAAAGAATTCCTTTATAATTATAAGGATTATACAATAGTCATGGACGGCGAAACCATCATCGGCTGGCAGCTAACAAAATTGTCATCCCAGAGAGAGTATTGAATCGGTTATGAGTTCTCCCCTTCAGAAACAAAAACGCCTTCAAATTGCCTTAGCGATCATCATCGGGATGACAATTCCCTGTTACGGCCTGGGATTTTTCTTTGTTTCTGTCAAGCGCCGGATTACTCCTACGGTGGCGCCGCTCCCGGCGCATACGGCTGTCCAATCCTGGTCCCCCCGGCGCAGTGACACACCTAAACCCATGATTCCAACCCGGTTTCCCACTTTCACGCCTACCCTGACAGGAACCGCAACACCCACGAGAACCAAAACACTAACCCCCACACTTACTCCCGAACCAACAGAGACATTTACCCCCAGTGTTTCCCCAACAATAACCGCTACACCAAGCTCCACGACCGCGCCCACTGAATCTCCTGTGCCCACAACCCCAGATCCTGAGTAATTGAAGCCTGCTAATCAGGAAAGGGGCCATTTTTCTTGAAAACCCTTCACGGAGTGTTAATTTCCCATAAATGCTATTTTTCCCCCTGCAAAATTGTGGTTTAATGTCAGCTCTTTGAGAAGAGAAGGTTGATTTATGAAGAAAATTGAAAACTATGGCCGGAGAAGGGTCTATCTGAGGGCCCTCATCA
>DRBO01000178.1 GCA_011039385.1 Chloroflexota bacterium
CATCTGACAAAACTATTGATAGATCTTATAATCTATCAGGCGGAAGCGAATTTACCCTGAATGACCTGGTAGATGAGATCTCGCAGGCGGTAGGCAAAAAAACCCGATTAATCCATTTGCCTCCTGGGCCATTTGTTTTGTTCTTATCATTATTGGAGAAGGCTTCCATCAAGTTTCCAATCAAAAGCGAACAGATCCAGCGTTTCAATGAGCACAAGGTATTCAGCCATCAGAATGCAACAGAAGACTTTGGCTATGCACCACGCTTATTCTCTGAAGGATTGCAAATTGAATTGAAGGAAATGGGGATGATCGATGATTGACATTAAATACTTAGCTGTTCTGTTTTTGGCCTGCTTTTTCATGTCAACTCTTGGAACCTACACTTTAAAGAAGATCTTCAACCGTTTACAGATTATTGATGTTCCCGGGGAAAGGCGGTCTCACAGTGTGCCGACCCCCCGGGGCGGCGGAATGGCCATCGTGGGGACATTTTTAATAGCCTTTCTCCTTGTGGGGCTGTTTCAATCATTCAATCAAAGAATATTCTGGGGATTACTGTTGTCCAGTGCAGCCATCTCAGCCCTGGGATTTCTCGATGATCTCTATACGCTTCCACGCACACCAAGGATACTCGCCTGGATTGGGATCACGGCTTTATCCATCCTGTTCGGGATCCATCTGCAAAGCCTTACGCTGCCCATCATTGGGACCATCCATTTTGGCATCCTGAGTCCCCTGGTAACGTTTTTATGGCTGATCGGGGTGACCAACTTCTTCAACTTCATGGATGGCATTAATGGCCTGGCGGGATTTGAGGCATTGCTGGTATCCGGTTTCCTGGCCGGGATCGCCTACTGGGCGGGGAACGTCCTGGTATTTATCCCTTCAGTGATCGTTTTTGCCGCTGCCCTGGGGTTCTTACCCCATAATTTTCCCAAGGCAAAGATCTTTATGGGGGATGGCGGGAGCAATTTCCTTGGCTATATTTTTGCCGGATTAGCTATCATCGGCAGCCAGGATACGGCTAATACCATCCCCTTCGTTGTCCCGGTGATCTTATTACTGATGTTCCTTCTTGACGCGGCTTCCACATTACTAAAAAGGCTGCCCAAGGGGAAAGAATGGCTGGAACCCCACCGGGATCACCTTTACCAGCGATTGATCAAGCTGGGTTATTCACATGCCCAGGTTACACTTGGATATACGGCCATCAATTTGTTTTTAGGAATCATGGCAATTCTGTACTTCGGATCGGGTGGATATTTGTCATTGGGATATCTGGGATTAACCGTTGTTCCGTTTCTGGCATTGGTCATTTTCACAGTGTTGAGAGAAAAACGATATAATTCAGTGGTGAATATCCAATAGTTTGAGGTAATTACTCTCATGCTCTTTAATTTGAGAAACCGACATTTTTTCCTGATAGATTTATTCTTGTTAGCGCTTACGCCCAGTATTGCCCTCAGCCTGCGCTTACAGCTGCCCTGGGATGAGAGTACCATCCAGCCCCTGCTGATATACACCGCTATCTCGCTGATTATCAAGTTGGGATTTTTCGTGTTGATGGGCATTTACCGCCAATTCTGGCGCTATGCCAGCGTGGATTCGTTGTTAACCATCCTCTGGGCGGTGGGGGCTTCCTCTCTGATCTCAATCGGAATGGTGTACGCTATGTATGGCACTGGCTTGCTTAGCGCGCCTTCCCTCCCCCGTTCGGTCCCTTTCATTGACGGCATGCTGACTTTGATCGTGGTAGGGGGTACCCGGCTAAGTCTGCGTATAATGGAATACCAATCTGGTGGCGGTCATACTAATCCGGAAGGAAAGAGACTGTTGATCGCCGGGGCTGGCGATGCCGGCCAGGTTGTCGCCCGTGAGATCCACCACAGCCGCTACATTGATGATAATCTGGTGGGATTTGTGGATGATGATCCAGCCAAACAGGGTACGGTGATCCATGGAGTGCCGGTGTTGGGCCCGCTGGATGAACTGCCCCAGATCGTGCAAAGTCATCAGGTGGATGAAGTGGTGATCGCCATGCCCACTGCCGAGGGGGCGATCATCCGTCGGGTGGTGTCGCTTTGCGAAGAGGGTGGGGTATCTGTGAAAACCCTTCCGGGGATCTTTGAGCTGATCTCCGGCGAGGTCAGCTTCAGCCGGCTCCGGGAAGTGCAGATTGGTGACTTGCTCCGGCGGGATCCAGTCACAGTTCACTCCGGCCGGGTGGAAGAGCTGTTAAAGGACAAAAGAGTCCTGGTCACTGGAGCTGGAGGGTCAATTGGCTCGGAACTTTGCGAGCAGATCGCTCGCTGCCACCCCTCCCACATCATCGCCCTGGGTCATGGAGAGAACAGCCTTTATCGACTGCCGGGCAAGATCACAGCCTGGGCAAAAGGGATCAAGGAAGACCATCTGGACCTGGTGGTTGCGGATGTTCGGGACAGCGATCGCCTGGATATGATTTTCAAAGATTTCCAGCCTGAGGTGGTCTATCATGCTGCCGCCCATAAGCACGTTCCCCTGATGGAAGATAATTTGGTAGAGGCTGTCACCAATAACATCGAAGGCACCCGGACGCTGGTCAATCATTGTCAGAAATATGATGTGGACCATCTGGTGTTAATCTCCACCGATAAAGCCGTGGAACCGACCTCCGTGATGGGCATGACCAAACGGGTAGCAGAAAAGATCGTCCTCATGGCTGCTCAGGAAAGCGGAAAAGCGTATGTCACAGTGCGTTTTGGCAACGTGCTGGGCAGTCGTGGCAGTGTCATTCCCCTGTTCAAGGCTCAGATCGCCGCCGGAGGCCCGGTGACGATAACCCACCCGGAGATGGAGCGTTATTTCATGACCATCCAGGAAGCGGTCCAGCTGGTGCTGCAGGCTTCTGCCCTGGGAAAGAACGGGGAAATCTTCGTGCTGGATATGGGAGAGCAGGTAAAAATTGTGGACCTGGCGCAGGATTTGATCTCTCTCTCCGGGTTGACACCTGAGGAAGATATCGAGATCCGTTTTACCGGTCTCCGGCCGGGTGAAAAACTGTCTGAGAAACTCTACACAACTGCTGAAGCGCCCCGCGAAGTATATGAGAAGATCCTCACCTTGAACACAGATGCCAGCGGATTGGGCGAGACGTTCTTGCGTGATGTAGACGCTTTGATCCAATCTTCGAGGGCGGGAGAGCGGGAGAAGGCTCTCCAGACCCTGAAGCAGCTGGCGGATCTGGAATAATCTAGTGGTGCCTTCCTGTGATAAAATCTATTACCAGAACCATTTGAAATTAATATTGCGAGGATGATATGCAAATACGCTGCTATAGCTGTAAGATGCCAATTTCCATCGGTCGGGCAAGTGTAGAGGAAGCTTTAAAAACCATACATGAAGAAGATCTGGTGCATTA
>DRBO01000049.1 GCA_011039385.1 Chloroflexota bacterium
ATGAAAGCAGATATCCGCCAGTTCAAACAACGCCTGGGATTCAGCCTGTTGACAGCGATGGCAATTTTGACAGTCATCCCCATCGTGGCTGTGGTCATCTATATCCTGGTCCTGGGGATCCCGGCAATCAACCTGGAATTCATCACCGGTTTCCCGCGGGAGGGCATGCGAGCTGGGGGGATCCTGCCGGCGATTGTGGGCACCTTCTACCTGACCCTGGGCACAACCGTGTTTGCTGTCCCACTGGGGATCAGCGCGGCGATCTATCTATCGGAATACGCCCCCAACAACCGGGCGACACAATTGATCCGTATCGCCATTATCAACCTGGCCGGCATCCCTTCTGTGGTATACGGGCTGTTTGGGCTGGGTCTGTTCGTTTTATTCCTGAATTTTGGCACCAGCATCCTGGCAGGGTCATTAACGCTGTCTATCATGACCCTGCCTGTCATTATCAGCACTGCGGAAGAGGCCCTGCGCGCCGTCCCCCAGGCTTTCCGGACTGTCAGCATCTCCGTAGGCGCAACCAAGTGGCAAACCATCCGAAAAATAGTTTTACCCCAGGCCCTGCCCGGGATCCTGACCGGGGTCATCCTGGGGCTGGAACGGGCAGCCGGGGAAACGGCACCGATCCTGTTTACAGTGGCAGCCTTTTTCCTTCCCAGGCTCCCCAATTCCCCCCTGGATGCTACCATGGCACTGCCCTACCATCTCTATGTGATCTCCACCCAGGTACCGGGCATGCCCATCAAGATCCAGTACGGCACAGCCCTGGTCCTGTTGATATTCGTGTTAAGCATGAACCTGGTCGCCGCTACAATCCGCTCCCGGGCCAGAGCCCGGCGGCAGTGGTAAGGAACAATGAATAAGATCACCATCGAGAACCTTTCCCTGAAGTATTCAGATGGCACGGAATCCCTCCAGGGGATTACCCTGAACATTCCCGCCCGCCAGATTTTTGTGGTCTTCGGCCCTGCGGGGGGCGGAAAATCCAGCTTGCTCCGGACCCTCAACCGCCTGAATGACCTGGCTGATGTCGTTCATCGCGCAGGAACTATCAGGATCGACGGTATAGATATCTACCAGCCCGGTTACGATGTCATCCAGCTCCGCCGCAAGGTAGGCATGGTGTTCGCCCGGCCGGTGGTGCTGCCCCTTTCGATCCGGGAAAATCTCACCTATGGGCTGGAAGTAGCCGGGATCAAGGACCCTGCCCGGCTGGAGGAAGCAGTCGAGACCAGCTTAACGAAAGCCGCCCTGTGGGATGAGGTCAAAGATCGCCTGGGAGACCCGGGAGCTACCCTCTCCGGCGGCCAGCAGCAGCGCTTGTGCCTGGCGCGCGTATTGGCCCTGGAACCGGAGGTGATCCTGCTGGATGAACCCACGTCGGGTTTGGATCCCATCTCCACCGGGAAAGTAGAAGAATCCCTGCAGGAGTTAAAGAAGGAGTACACCATCATCCTGGTCCCACACTCTGTCCAGCAGGCAGCCAGAACAGCCGATCTGGCTGCGTTCCTCCTGCAAGGGGAACTCATAGAAACCGCCCGGGGTGAAACACTCTTCAGCAACCCGGAAGAGCAGCGCACCCAGGATTATATCCAGGGCAGATTTGGATAAGGTATACTGATACAACAATCCCGACTCGAGGGGCGATACTTCCGGAAGACAGCCGGGGGTAATCTACAGGTAACACCGTATAAAAAGAGGTGAGTTATGCCGAGAGATACCAGAGAAACGCTTGATATTAAGATCCGGGAGCTGAATGACAGCATCCTTGAGCTGGGGAGCATTGTGGAACAGGCTGTCCTGGACTGTGTGGACGCGCTTGTAGAACGGAACCTGGAAAGCGCCAAGAATATTTATGATCAGGATAAAACCATCAATCAAAAACGATACGAAATTGAACGCAAAGCCTTGATCACGGTTGCTACCCAGCAGCCCATGGCCACGGATTTGCGCCGCCTGTCCTCCATCATCGATATCGCCGGGGAGCTGGAGCGCATCGGAGATTACGCCAAAGGCATTGCCCGGATTGCCATGCGCCTGGGGGACCAGCCCCCGCTCAAGCAGCTGGTGAACATTCCCAAAATGGCCCAGCTCACCGCGGATATGCTGGACAGGTCCCTGACTGCGTTCGTAGGGCTGGACGAAGATGCCGCGCGGGCCATCCCCCGGGAAGATGACAAGATTGACGTGCTTTATAACCTGGTCTACCAGGATCTGCTCGAACTGATGATCGCCAACAGGGATAATATTGACCGGGCCACTTTCCATCTCTGGGTCGCTCACAACCTGGAACGCGCAGCCGACCGGGTCACGAATGTCTGCGAACGGACCATCTTCACCACCTCTGGGGAATTGATCGAATTCGACCGTTCGGATGATGAATCTGATGCATTCTAATCAACACCCAGGAAGCGGGTTCCTGCTCGTGAAAATATGAAAATCTTTGACGGCCACAACGATATCCTCCACAAGATCAACAGCTCAGACAACCCCATGGATCCCCGGGCTTTTTTGGCCGGGGGCGAGGGGCAAATGGATTACCCCCGGGCGCTGCAGGGCGAGTACTGCGGAGGTTTTTTCGCGGTTTACACCTCCAACTTGCCCGAAGTGCCGCCAGCTGAGGAAAGAATGATCCTCAGCACTGAGGGATACCACGTCCCCCTGCCGCCAGCCCTGCCCTATGATCTCGCTCACAGCTCTGCCATGGGGATGATCCAGCTCTTGAAGAAAATCGAATCGGATTCCAGGGGAGGGCTGCGCATCGCAACTTCCCTAAAAGATCTTCACGATTGCCTGGAAAATAAGGTTATGGCAGCCGTGCTCCACCTGGAGGGGGCTGAACCCATTTTGCCCAGCCTGGAAAATCTGGAAGAATTTTATCAGCTGGGGGTCCGCTCGCTGGGGATCACCTGGAGCCGGTCCAACGCCTTCGGTCATGGAGTGCCATTTGTATATCCTGGCCACCCGGACAGCGGACCGGGATTGACAGAAGCCGGGAAAAGGCTTGTAGATGCCTGCGGTCAGCTGGGCGTGATGATCGACCTGGCTCACCTCAACGAAAAAGGCTTCTGGGATGTTGCCGAACGCAGCAGCGCACCGCTGGTCTCCACCCATACCGCGGCCCACGCCCTGATCCCCAAAGCCAGGAACCTGACCGATGACCAGCTCCGAGCTGTCAGGGAAAGCGGCGGCGTGGTGGGTGTGATCTTCTCCGTTAACGATTTGGATGGCGGAAAACGTCCCAAAGAGGATGCGCCGATCTCCGCCATCCTCAAACACATCCAGTACATCGCCGCTTTAATTGGCGTCGACCATGTCGCCTTTGGCTCGGATTTTGATGGCAC
>DRBO01000055.1 GCA_011039385.1 Chloroflexota bacterium
GCAGGTTTGTGTCCCCCACCTCCAAACTGGGTGGCGATGCCAGCCACATCAAATCCCGGCTGCGCACGCCAACTTACTTTAACAGTCCCATTAGTCTGTTCCACAAAGACCACGCACACGTCCGTATCCTTGATCCTGGAAAGGATGTTTACCAGGTCAGCGTCATCTCGCCCGGGATAATCGGCGATTTTTCGGTCCTCCAGGGTCAGAGATGTCCAGATCAAACGATCCTCCAGCTGGATACGTGACAATCCCTGGCCCCAGTAACGGACGGCCTCAAGAGATTTCTCCAGCATCGCTTTCCGGTATAAAACTTGTAAATCGGCTCCCCTGTCCATCAACTCCGCTGCTATGCGCAACGTTCTAGCCGATGAACTAGAGGTTCTAAATCCTAGGCTGTCCGTTAACAACCCGGTTAATAACGCTTCGGCGATAGGCAGATTGATGGGCAGTGAAAGCGACAGAGCCAGGTCATAGATGATTTCCACAGCCGCAACCGCATTATCTCGTACCAGATTCAGCCTGGCAAAATGGGTGTTGGTAGGATGATGGTCAATATTGACATCCGGTTCGCCGTATTCATCCAAGACAGACCCGATGCGCTCAATATCTGAGCTATCCACCACAATTATCAAGTCATAGACACCGGCGGCTTCCCTGAACACTTTGTCTGTCCCGGTCAGATGATGAAATACTGTGGGAACCCCGTCCTCCAGGACAAGATTGACTTCTTTCCCCAACTCCTCAAGCATCAAACCCAGACCCAGCAGTGAACCAACAGCATCCCCGTCAGGCCTGATATGGGAGATGACGAGAACACGTTCCGCTCGTGAGATCAGTTCCCCAAATGCCTGGATATCTTCGTTATTCATCCTGCTCGCCTAACCCCTCTTCTTCTTCTAATTCGGCGAAGATCTGGTCCAGGCGCTCCACGCGTTCGGGAACCGGGTCCCAGCGAAACCGTACCTCCGGGAAAGTCCGCAGATGGGAAATGGACATCGCCAGCTGGGAGCGGATAAATCCCGCAGCCCGCTGTAAGGCTGCCATGATCTCCCCTTTTCTCTCTGCCCCATCCATAGCAGAGACATAAATTTCCGCATAGGCGAGCTCTCGATCCACTTCCACATGGGTGACATTAACCCCTTCCAGGCGGGGATCGCTGATCTCCTGCAGAAATAGCAAGGTCAGCTCCCGCTTGATCCGATCAGCAATTCGGTCACTCCTCGATTCAGAAACCATAATCTTTAAAACTCCGAAACCATCTCGATAACGTAACTTTCCAGGATATCCCCTTCTTCGAAACTGGAAAATCCTTTTAATCCTATCCCGCATTCAAAGCCTTCCCTGACCTCGTTGACATCGTCCTTATGGCGTTTCAGGGAAGCGATACCACCTTCGAAGGCAATTTTCCCTTCGCGGAGAACACGAATCTTGGCATTGCGGCGGATCTCGCCGGTTTCAACACGGCAGCCGGCGACCTGATCATATTTGCCGGAAGGGAACACTGCCAGTACCTGGGCCCGGCCGATCAGGATCTTCTTCTCAACAGGTTCCAGCATACCTTTAAGGGCTTTTTCGATATCCTCGATCAAATGGTAAATTATTTTATATTTGCGGATGGAAATACCTTCTGTATCTGCCAGTCGCTTGGCAGCGCTATCCGAACCAACGTTAAACCCGATAATAATGGACTTGGTAGCAGAAGCCAACATGATATCGTCATTGCTGATATTTCCGGTGCCAGCATGGATCACCTTCACGCCAATATCTTGCTCCCCCCCGCTCTTCAGATCCTGAACCGATGTGACGATTGGTTCTAAAGAACCCTGCACATCCGCCTTGATGATCAAACGCAGCTCTTCCTCCTCGCCAGCCTGAACGCGCGCAAAAAGCTGCTCGAGGTTGGCTACGGAATCCGTGGCAACTTCTGCCCGTTCTGCCGCAATAACCCGCTGCCCAATTATTTCCCGGGCAACTTTCTCGTTGGCCACCACACTGAACAACTCCCCGGCTTTGGGCACATCACTTAAGCCCATCACAGATACTGGCACAGAAGGTCCTGCTTCCTTGATCTTGGCGCCTGTATAATCAAACATGGCTTTTATGCGGCCGCAGGAGGTGCCTGCCAGAACGGTATCTCCTACCTTCAAGGTCCCGTTCTGGACCAGCAGAGTGGCCATCACGCCACGGCCTTTGGTCAATTCTGCCTCGATCACAGTGCCAAAGACATCACCCTCTGGATTAGCAAGGATGTCCAGGTCATCGGCGACCAACAGGATGGCTTCAATCAGGTCATCCAGACCAATCTTTTCTACAGCTGAAACGGGGACGATAATGGTATCCCCTTCCCAATCGTCAGGAACGATGCCAATATCGGCAAGCTGCTGCTTGACACGATCAGGCGCCGCGTTGTCTTTGTCAATTTTATTAAGAGCTACGATCATCGACACCTGGGCTGCCCGGGCATGAGCAATCGCCTCTTCTGTCTGGGGCATGACCCCATCATCTGCTGCGACAACCAGGACAACAATATCCGCGCCTTGAGCTCCGCGGGCCCGCATCGCTGTAAATGCAGCATGGCCAGGTGTATCCAGGAAGGTAATGGTCTTACCTTCATGCACAATCTGGTAAGCGCCGATATGCTGGGTTATCCCGCCCGCTTCCCCCGCTTGCACCGAAGTCTGTCTGATCGCATCCAGCAAAGATGTCTTCCCGTGATCAACGTGTCCCAAGATCGCGACGACGGGAGGACGGTTTACCAGCTGTCCTTCATCCTCTTCTTCCAATTTCTTGCGCCACAGCGGCACTTCCGCCTCTTCCTGCTCTTCCACTTCTTCGTGAATTGGAAGAGCTTCATATCCCATTTCCGCAGAAACGATAGCAGCCGTATCAAAGTCGATCTCTTGATTGATATTTGCCATCATGCCGTTCGCCATTAAGGTTTTAATTACCTCAATCGGGCTGGCATCCAGGGTCTGGGCTAAATCCCGGACAGTAATGCTGACTGGCAATTCAATTATTTTGGTCTCTTGTCCGTTTTCACTCATGTATTACCTCATTGATCCTGGTTATTTTTCCGAGTCCCCAGCTATCGGTACCTGTTTATCAGAGTCTGAATCCACTGCCATGGAATCCAGGTAAGCCCTCAATCTTGCCAGATCCTCCTCACTGAAGGTTGTTCTCAAAGCTTTCTGGAGATGTTTATTCATTCCTGATTCCCAGCAAGAGGGATCAGCATGTAAATATGCGCCCCGGCCAGGCAGCTTTCCGGTTTCATCCACGAATACACCATCCGAGGTTCTCACCAACCGCACCAGGGTCTTTTTATCCTGGCTCTGCC
>DRBO01000001.1 GCA_011039385.1 Chloroflexota bacterium
GGTTCTTGTAACCCATAGTCTGCAGGGTATTGATGACCCCTTCCAGCTGCCAGGGGGTGGTGGAGCAGGCTGGGTACCAGGTCTGCCAGGAGATATTGATCTTCAAGCCGGTCTGGATATTCTGGTCAGGAAGGGCTTTCTCGATTCCGGCTATCTCCAGCAGGCGCTGGTAATCTTCCAGAACTGTTTCTGGGGAGGTCTTAACTACCGCAACCTGACCTTTTCCAGGAAATTCGCTCATAGTTATTCCTTCTAGGATATTTTTTATTTGAATATTCCACTTTTATTCTAACAGCAAATAGTGTTTTTCCTGCCTGTTCCAGGCTTGAAAATCCTATTTTTTATGTTAATCGACCCCTGAATAATGATAGAATGGGAGTACTGTTTTATGATCAAAGAATCGGGAAGAAGCATGGCAGACCTGCACTATTCTGAAGAAGTCTTGGATGCGCTGAATGAGAAAAAGCCCCTGGTAGGCCTGGAAACGGCTGTGGTCACCCATGGCCTTCCCTATCCTACCAATGTAGAGTTAGCCCAGGCGATGGAAGATGTGATCCGCCAGGAGGGGGCGATACCTGCCACAGTCGGCGTGCTGGGCGGGAAAGCCCAGATCGGTATGAACCGGGAAGATATCCAGCTCTTAGCCCAGGACCGGGACGTGATCAAGATCAGCCGGCGGGACTTCGCCAGGGCAGCCGCGCGCAAGCTTAACGGGGGCACCACGGTAGCTGGCACCATTACAGCCCTGTACTTGGCTGGCATAAATGTATTTGCCACCGGCGGCATCGGTGGCGTGCACCGCGATGCGCCCTTTGATGTCTCTGCAGACCTGCCCACACTTGCCCAAACACCGGTGTTGGTGGTTTGCGCAGGAGCCAAATCGATCCTTGATCTGCCAGCTACCCTGGAAAAGCTTGAAACTCTCTCGATTCCAGTCGTCGGGTACCAGACTTCCCTGTTCCCGGCTTTTTATTCCCGCTCCAGCGGCTTGCCAGTGACCACCTCGGTGGAAGATCCCGAGGAAGCTGCCTTTCTGGCCAAAGCCCACTGGGAGATGGGGCTGGAATCGGCGGTGTTGCTGGCTGTCCCGCCGCCCTTGCAAGACGCCCTGCCGGAAGACCTGATGCAGGAAGCAGTGGATCTGGCCCTCCAGGAAGCGGAGGAACACCAAATTCACGGGCAGGGGGTGACCCCGTTTTTGCTGAAACGCGTCAGTGAATTGACCGGGAAAGCCAGTTTGACTGCCAACCTGGGCCTGCTGCTAAATAACGCCCGCGTTGCTGCCCGCACATCTGTGGAGCTCGCCAAGATCTACTAGGATGTTCTGCGGCCAGGGGGAATCAATCCTATTCCGAGAGGTGACACACCTCTTCAACAGGCTCAGGGCCTGGCGCGTTACCCCTTTTAACTGCTGAATCCTGAAGACTTAATACTCCTCACTCTGGGGTCTCCAGCGGCGTAGGTGTGCTCGAAGGAGTTGGTGTCGTAGTTATGGAAGGCGTCAGCGTCACAGTCGAGGTAGGTGGTTCGCCGATCACACGGAAGCTGCCGGATATCTGGAAATCCTTTCCCAGGAAGATCTGGACAACGTAATCCCCCGGCAGCCACAGTTCCGGGGAGGGATCCCAGTCGGTGTAGCCGATACCGCCGCTGCCGCCATTCCAGGGCATGGTTTCATAATGCACCAACTCCCCGTCAACGTACCACAGGGCAGACCACTGCGTATCGTCCTCCATGCGGTCGTAGGTGAACACACCGTAGAGATGGCCAACAGGGTTGGTGAATTGAATGCCGGGACCTACCGGGTTGTAATCCTCATCCAAGCCGATGTTGGTGAAAATCAGTGGGCTGAAGGCAGCTTCTGCCGGCGGAGTGAGCCTGCCCTCAAAGCGGGCCTGGACAGCAATCGGGACAAAGGGGGTGCTGGAAGGGGTCGGCGTGTAGGATTCCGCGGGAGTGAGGGTGATGGTGGGCGTTTCCGTGATGGTCGGCGTGGTGGAGATCGAGGGTGTGATCGAGGGGGTCAGGCTGGCAGGCACGGTAGGGGAGGGTGTGATAAAGTGATAAGCCACCGGTTCGCCGAAGGAATAGATTCCAATACTGACAATCACCCAGAATAAACCCAGGCCGATCAACCGCCATCCGCGCATCATCTGGTCCCGGCGCAGTTTAAAGAATTTAACCTGTTTTCCTGAGAGCAGTGTTTGAACACCGGTAATTGAGCTGATCAGGAAAAAGACGATGGTCAGGAAGGTTGCCGCCAGGACGCCGGCGCGGATATCCAGGTTCATGGCTCTTCCCGCTCTGCCTGGATGACCGGATTAGTCAGGGTTCCGATGCCTTCAATTTCCACTTCGACCGTGTCACCGGGGGTCAGCGGACCAACCCCTTCTGGTGTCCCGCAGAGCAGCACGTCCCCCGGGGTGAGTGTCATGAAGGAAGAGGCGAAGGCGATCAGCTGCTTGACCAGGAAGACCATTTCCCGGGTGGAAGTCATCTGGCGCAGGTCCCCGTTGACCCGGCAGGAAATGATCGCGTCCGCGGGGTTGAACTCGGTCTCGATCCAGGGGCCGAGAGGAGCAAAGGTGTCAAACCCTTTGGCCCGGGTCCAGAGCAGGTCTCTGCGCTGGAAAACTCGTTCCGTGACGTCGTTGGCGATCGTATAGCCCAGGATATGGTCCTTGGCCTGGGTGGGGTCGATCCAGCGGCCGCCTTTGCCGATCACCACTGCAAGTTCTGCTTCATGTTCAACGCGTTCAGCCTGGGGCGGGATGAGGATCGGCTCCCCGGGTCCGATTACCGCTGAGGGAGGTTTAAAGAATAACATGGGGACTTCTGGCACTGGGGCGCCGTGTTCAGCGGCGTGGGCAGGGAAGTTGCGGGCCACGCAGATGATCTTGCTGGGGACCACCGGGGGCAGGAGCTGGACCTTAGCAAGGGAGGTGCGGGCTTCGCCGCGCTGGTAGGCGCCAAAGATATCGCCCTGGATGGGGCCGACCTTGTCCCCCAGAAGCCAACCATAGCCGGCTTTACGCCGGGGTGTCTGGTAGCGGATGATTTTCATAGCAGTTTCAGTTTTCTGTACTGGTGAAAGTGTAACATAGGAGCGTGGTATTTGACAAATGATGGTCACTGATTGGTAAGTAGACTGGGGGACTGGCGGCCTTGGATCTGTTCACAACCATAGCTTTCCCTTCCCATCTGTAGATGCTGGCGGTATAATGAAAAAGCGAACCGGGCGGTTAGCTCAGCTGGTTAGAGCGCCTCCCTTACAAGGAGGAGGTCGTTGGTTCGAGTCCAATACCGCCCACTGTTCTGGACCCAT
Source organism: Chloroflexota bacterium (assembly GCA_011039385.1). Taxonomy (GTDB): domain Bacteria; phylum Chloroflexota; class Anaerolineae; order Anaerolineales; family UBA11858; genus B10-G9. The sequence goes on from DRBO01000001.1 coordinate 3,326, forward strand.
CTCGAACCTCAGAA
>DRBO01000175.1 GCA_011039385.1 Chloroflexota bacterium
CGGTCTCTTTTTCCCGGTCGTTCGCGAAGCGAACCTTACCAGCTATCAGGTGGAGCGTAGGTTAGGAAACTTGACTCTATACCAATGCGTGGTCGAGTTTTAGGGTTTTAATCTTCTTGATGTCTTCGCTATTCGCTTTCTGAGCCTGGTAAAGGTCAAATCGAAGCTGAAGATTCATCCAGAACCCCGGTGTGTTTCCGAAATATTTAGCCAGACGTAAGGCAGTATCCGGAGTAATTCCCCGTTTCTCATTGATAATCTCGTTCACCCGCTGGTAGGGGACAAGAATGGCATCAGCAAGCTCGCGCTGAGTTAGCCCTAATGGACCAAGGAATTCTTCCCGGAGCATAATGCCAGGGTGAGTTGGTGTACGATTACTTGGAATGCGAACCATGTATCTATCCTCCAAAACCGCTAATGATAATCAGTAATCTCAACATTTACTAGACCAGATTGAGTCCAAATAAAACATATTCTGTATTGATCGTTAATTCTGATACTGTGCTGCCCTTTTCTGTTTCCCGATAATCCTTCCAGTCGATTACCAGGGGATTGGCGAGATCAGCCAGTTCTACAGCGGAATCCAGCTGGTCAAGCTTTCTGAAGACCACGTTCCAGATCTGATCGGGACTTTTTTCCTGGCAGAAGAACTGTTCTTGCCGTTGAAAACATCTTCTGTACCCTGGTTTGCGAAGCTAACAACCAGGGTAGCATGATAGCACGGATGCCATGCTATGCCAATAAAAAACAAGTTTAGCTAACGTTAAATTGTCTTTAACCTGCGGGATAACAAATTATCCAGATACCCCGGTGCCAAGGGCAAGAGCGCTTATCCAGATAACCTCCTGGCTTTCTCCCTTACGGACAGTTGATTAATAAGAAAAACTGCAAAAACTTACAATAATACTAATGATTGTGAGGACAATAAAAAGTGTCGCCGCACTAGAGATGTTTTTCAATTTCGTGGATTGATATTTTAGCTCATTTGTAATAGCTGGCAAGCTAATCTTATCTATTGCCTTTCTTAATTCTCTCAGCTCTTTAAGCTGCTCGCGGATGATCTCATCATTGCTAAGCTCTGAGATGTCCACTTCTTTCTGAAGTTCAGAAAATGTTTTCCGTTCCTCTAGTTCTCTCTTTGCAGCGCCAATCGCTTCAGGCTCCCATTTATTTGCACTAGCGTTGATGATGCTGGTCAGTTCCTGTTCAGTCTTGGTTTTCATCGTTTTTGCCTGAATTTCCTGGACTCTTTCCTCATTCATACTTATCGTTTATCCATGTGATCTGGTTTTATTTATAGATGCGAAAACACACCTGCCAGCAGGTGTTAACAGTATTGAATAACTCATAAAAACTACTATAGTGATATTAGACTTTCCGGGTCAAAAAACGGCATAACGCGAAAAACTGACCAGATCCCTAGTCAGGAATCCCAAACACCTTCTCCCAGATCTCCACCACCTGGGGGTCAAAATGGGCGCCGGCCTGCTCTCTAATATAATTGTTGACCTTTTCCGCCGGCCAGGCGTCCCGGTAGGGGCGGGGCGAGCTCAGCGCGTCCCAGACGTCGATGACTGCGAAGACCCGCGCTTCCAGGGGGATCTGGGCCCCGCGCAGGCCGTCCGGGTAGCCGCCCCCGTTCCACTTCTCATGGTGCGAGGTGGGGATGGGTAAGGCGGGGTGCAGGAACTCGATCGGCTCCAGCATCTCCCGGGCGTAGACCGGATGCTTGCGCATCAGGTCCCACTCCTCATCCGTCAGAGGGCCGGTTTTGTTGAGGATCCGGTCCGGGATGCCCAGCTTGCCGATATCGTGCAGCAGCGCCCCCCGCCGGATATGGACCAGCTGCTGGGGGGAAATGCCCACCGCGCCCGCCAGCTTGAGGGTGCGCTCCACCACCCGCTGGGTGTGGCCTGCGGTACAGGCGTCACGCAGGTCCAGGGCCCGCACCCAGCCTTCCAGGGTGGTGTTGTAGGCCTGGTCCAGCATCAGGTTGGTGCGCCGCAGGTTCTCCACCAGGGCGGCATTGTCCATGGCGATGGCTGCCTGGGCGCCCAGGGTGCGTAAAAATTCGTACCATTCCCGGTCCACCTGCAGGGGTGCCCGGTGAAAGACCTCCAGCACGCCCTTGATCTTGCCCTTGGCGATCAGCGGCACGCCGTGATAGGAGCGGAAATTTTCGATCGAAAACAACCCGCTGCCCAGCAGATCAGGCCGCTCCTCCGCCAGATCGGGCAGGGCTACCAGCTGGCGCTTGTACAGCGCGTCCCTGATCAAGTTATGATGGGACTGAGAGGTGCCGGATTGGGGCTGGTAGCGCCGGAATCCCAACCCTTCTGCGTAGGTGGTTTCCAGGGAGTCGGGGTCAAAGAGGATCACGTCCGCCGCGTCCACGCCCAGCTGGGAGATGACTTGCTCGAGGATGATGTGCAGGGTCAGGCTGAGATTGAAAGAACCGGAAATAGCCTGGTCAATGGCATGTAAAGCGGAAAGGCGCTCCAGGCGCCGCCGGGTGAGTTCATGCTCGCGGGCCCGCTGCAGGGCACTGGCAGCCATTTCTGCCACGCTGTGGACCAGCTGGCGCTCCAGGTCGTTCAGGGGTTGTGAGCGGCCAACCCACAGCGCGCCCAGCTGCTGGTTGTTGGCGGTCAGCGCCGTGCCATAGACCGGGCCGGGATAGGCTTCCAGGCTGGCCAGTTCCTCTAGAGGGCTGCACCTGCCGTTAAGCTTGTGGATGATGCGGGGGTCGATAAAATAGTCGGCCAACGCCTGGCTGCTGGGGCCTTTCCCTTGCCAATCTCCCCAGCTGAACAACAGCTTATAGGGCGTCTCCGGGGGGTTCCCCAGGGAGATGGCAGTCTGTTCCACCCCCAGCAGCACCTGCAGCTGGCGGGTGATGAGGGGGGGCATCTCTTCATGGCTCCGGGCTTTCCGAAGAGCCGCGGCAGTCCCTGTCAGGGCTTCCTGAATCCACAGGCGCCCCTGCAGAGAGGACTCCGTGAACAGGCACAGAATCTGGTGGTTCTCCCCGCCGGGAGCGATGGGGATCAGCTGGCAGGTCCAGGATCTGTCAGCGCGCTGGATTTCCCCCTGGGCGCTGGTGCCGGAAAGGGCCAGGCAGACCTGGTCCAGCAGGGCAGGGTGGTCCTCCAGCACAGTGAACACCGAGCGGCCAATCAAGCCGGCTGGTATCCAGGCTGGATCGGGGTCCCGGCCGGGGTCAACCCAGTCAATGATCCCCTCCCGGTTCAGGCTCCAGAGC
>DRBO01000018.1 GCA_011039385.1 Chloroflexota bacterium
CCTCTTCATCACGGGGAGACCCGAACTCCAGCACTGGCCGGGAATCTGTTAACAGGCAAAGGTTGTCCTCATCAATAATATAAGGCTTACTTGTCAGCCCCATCCTTTTTGCCCAATCCCTGCCATTTTTGTCTTTTTCCAGCCATTTTTTAGCCCAGGGATCCTCCACATAGATGCCCAGTTTTTCTGTCGTGTAGCCGGGGCATTCCGACGTGTAGAGCTTATTTGTCCAGGTGTCCACGACAACTTCTTCCCACAGGTCTTGATCGGCAGGCAGAGGAGGCTGATCTGCCGCGAAGTATTCACTGCGCTGACTGGGGCAATACTTGGAAGGTTCTGTACCGGACACTGCGCAGATCACCCTCTCAACTACCCCGGCCGGCCGGGGGAACCCGCTGGGATTACCTCCTGTAAGCATCTGGATCCCTTCCTGCATAAATTGGGCCCAGATTGGTGCCGCCCCTGTAAGGCCGCTGGTATCCTGCATAGGGGTGTAATCGGCATTGCCCACCCAAACACCCACTGCCAGATCCGGTGTATAGCCGAGCGTCCAGTTATCCCGGAAATCATTGGTGGTGCCAGTTTTTGCCGCTGCCTTAAAGGGCAGATTGATCACCGGATTGGTGCCAAATGCGGCAATCCGGGCATAGGCGTCGGAGAGAATTGAGGAGATCAGATAAGCGTGTTCAGGCCTGATAACCTGCTCGCCAAGGGGCGGTTGGTATTCATAGACCAGATTACCCTCATAATCCTCGATGTGAGTGATCGCGACCGGAGGGACCTGCCGACCTCCATTGGCCATAGTCGCATAAGCCCCGGTCAGATCGAGCAGTGTGACCTCCCCTCCTCCCAGGGTCAGCGACAGGCCATAGTCAATTCGGTTCAAGGTAGAGATTCCCATTCTCCTGGCAAAAGCAATTAAACCCTCTTCTACTTCAGTTTCTGGATCATCGTAAATGCCCACAAAGTCCAGTGTCTTAACCGCGGGGACATTATAAGAGTTCGCCAGTGCTGTCCGGACAGTCACCGGGCCATGGAACCTCCCATCATAATTCACCGGTTTGTACGGATCGCGGGGATCATTCGGATCCCCTGAGGGTGGGAACTCGGAGGGCACATCCCAGATCAGGGTTGACGGTGTCCAGCCCTTCTCAAAGGCTGCCAGGTAAGTCAGCGGTTTAATGGACGATCCCGGCTGGCGGGGAATGACAGACATATTGATCTCGCCCTGGATATCCTTGTTATCAAAATCGGCCGAGCCCACCATGGCCAGGATCTCCCCGGTGCTGGGCTGGATGGCAATCAGGGCTCCGTTGGTGACATGTTTGGCCTGCAAACTACCCACCTGCTCGCGAACGATCTCCTGGGCTTGATCTTGAAGGCCGGGATCCAGGGTGGTATACACCGAAAAACCTGAGCGGTAGATTGTCTGGGCGTCATAGGTGTTTTCCAGGATAGAGCGGATATAAAATACCCAGTGCGGATAACGGAGCTCGCTAAATGGATACTGGAAATCATAAGTCTTGATTTCTTCCGCAGCCGCCAGGGCTTCCCCTGGCCCAACACAGATTGGCTGCTGGTTATTGCTGACCCCTATACAGCCCTGTTCCTGGCTGGATTGATACATCAACACCAGTACATTTTCATGCCGGTTGAGCGTCACATCACGGTTGGTGTAAATATCATAGACGGCAGGAAGCTGGGGGAGTCCAGCCAGAAAAGAAGCCTGTCCCAGGGTCAGATTTTTCGCTGAGGTTTTAAAATAAGTCTGGGCAGCAGCTTCCACACCATAAGAGAGGTTTCCGAAGTAGATCTCGTTGAGGTACAACTCCAGGATCTCATTCTTGCTGTACTGGCGGGTGATCTCCGCCGCCAATATAGCCTCCTTGATTTTTCTTGTATACGTCCGGCTGACCTGCTCCTCGGGTGATAGCAGGAGCATTCTTGTCAACTGCTGTGTAATGGTGGAAGCTCCCGTTACGATCTCATCGCTGACCAGGTTGTAATAAAAAGAACGGGCAATTGCCATCACATCGTAACCTGGGTGACTGTAGAAGTTAGCATCCTCGGTGGCGATCGTGGCCGCTACCAGGTAGGGAGAGATCTCATCAAGGGGAACATAGGTCCTGCGGCCTGCATTGGGATCCAGCAGCTCATAAAGAACGTTTCCATCCCGATCCAGGATGCGCGTGGTTTCGAACTGGGCAGCCCGGTCCCGCAAATCCTGGACTGAAGGAAGCGTGGCCGCGATCCGGTTATAGTGAAAAATAGCAAAGGATCCCACGATAATAGCCAGCACCACGCCAATAAATGTCGCGATTATCAGCATTCGCAGCAGACAACCCCAGCTCTGGCCTTTCCTCCAACCTCCAGGACCTTTTTCTTTCCACCAGGCCAGTATTTTAGATCGTGGTTTCTGGGGAACCGGAACCCTTTTCGCTGCGGGGGGAAGTGTATTCCCGCGCGCAGGGGTTTGATCTAACCTGCGGGGAAGTGGCATCCCCCTTTCATCAAGGGCTGGCGGGGGAGTGAGCGGTGCAGTTCCCAGGGAGGGCGGCGGCGTTTCATCAAGGGGTGATTTCACACGCTCGGTTTCCATTTCTCCCAGGGCTTCCGTGGGCTCCAGATCTGAATCCAGATTCTTGAGAAAACCAGGGGGACTGCCCTGTCTAATGATGACTTTTCGGCGGGTTGATCTTTCGCCTTGTCCAGACTTCGTCCCCGAAGAGTCCTCTTTACCCTCACCTTCTTCGGAGAAAATAAAGGGTTCCTGATGAGGAAGATGGTCTGTTTTGCCCCGATTCTCATCCCCTTCTGGGCTGTTTTCCTTTCCAGGGGGTTGTGGGGGTGTTTTTGGTCGATGCTCGGATTCTGTCATATAATGCTCAAATAGCTCGACTTGATATGATCTGCTAATCTTGAGTAATTCTAGCATAATTCGTGAATTCTTTCCCTTCTATCAAGCGGATGATGAATAATAATTGAAAATTGAAGATTGGGTACTCAATGTAAATAGCTGAAATCAACCCGCTCTCCCCCTCACGCTACCACTGGATTTCCCAGCCATTTAGTCTCTAAGTCCCACTCAGTGTTTGACCCCCTATCAAGCAGACCTTACAATATGTCCATGAATCAAAACCCCTGGAACCGGCCCCTTCCGCTTGAGGTTGTCCTGGGGGGGGAAAAGAGGTTCACCCGCCCGCTCCCGGATCCCACGCAGAGCTGGGTAGTTATCGGGGGCGCAG
>DRBO01000151.1 GCA_011039385.1 Chloroflexota bacterium
CGTACGACCAAGTGTATAAGCGCTTTGACGAAGTAATTGCCGTCAATAACTTCAGTCTTGAGATTGAAGATAAGGAATTCCTGGTTCTGGTTGGTCCCTCGGGCTGCGGAAAATCCACAGCGCTGAGGTTGTTAGCTGGCCTGGAAGAAATCACCTCAGGAACTTTGAAGATTGATGACCGGGTAGTAAACGATGTCGCTCCCAAAGACCGGGATATTGCCATGGTCTTTCAAAGTTACGCCCTTTACCCTCACATGTCTGTCTATGACAACATGGCCTTCGGATTAAAACTCCGGGATTACCCCAAGAGTGAAATCGAGGAGCGTGTACAAAGAGCGGCAGAAATCCTGGGGATTACCCCCCTCTTGGACAGAAAACCACGCCAGCTCTCGGGAGGTCAGCGTCAGCGAGTCGCCCTCGGTCGGGCAATAGTCCGTGACCCAAAGGTTTTCCTGCTGGACGAACCCCTCTCCAACCTGGACGCAAAGCTGCGTGTGCAAACCCGGGCTGAGATCACCAAACTGCATAAAAGGCTAAAAACCACTTTCATCTATGTAACCCATGACCAGGTCGAAGCGATGACTATGGCCAACCGCATTGCCGTGATGAATCACGGTGTGTTAATGCAGGTGGACACGCCCCAAAAACTATACGACAGCCCGAATAATCTCTTTGTGGCCGGATTTATCGGCTCCCCGGCAATGAACTTCTTCAACGCAGAACTTATAAAGGAAGGGGATGATATCGTTGTCAAGACCCCCTCTTTTTCTGTCAAGGTACCTGAGGATAGAAAGCCGGCTTTGGAGGCTCATCTAAACAAACCCATCATCTTTGGACTGCGGCCAGAGAATATCCACGATCCCAACTTCGCACCACCACGAATTATCTCGCAAGAAGTGAAGGCAACCGTTGATCTAACTGAATTGATGGGCAATGAAATCTTCCTGTTCTTGAAAAGCGGCAAAGATGAATACGTTGCCAGGGTGGATCCCCGGACAAGCTATAAGATGGGTGATAGTGTTACAATGTCATTTAATATGGCTAACATGCATATATTTGACAAGGAAACAGAACAAGTGATCCGCTAACAATATTCGATCGAGATACCCAAAACGTCTCCTCGCCGCCAGATTACGAGGAGATGTTTTCATGTAGGAGGACAAATGCCCCATTCATATCTAAAACCCCTTCTTAATAATAATGGATCAAAAATCATCCTGTTGGTGATGGATGGTTTGGGGGATATAGCAACGACCCCACACGGCAAGACTGCCCTAGAAACCGCCACTACTCCCAACCTTGATCGCCTTGCCAAGGTGGGAACCCTGGGTCAGACTATACCCATTCGCTATGGTATTACCCCCGGTTCTGGCCCCGCCCATCTGGCTCTGTTTGGCTACGAACCTCTGGAGTATGTAATTGGTCGGGGAGCCTTATCGGCGGCAGGAATCAACCTGCCCGTGAACAAAGGTGATATTGCTGCCAGGGGAAATCTCTGCACCTTGGATGCCGATGGTAATGTCATAGACCGAAGGGCCGGCAGAATATCCCATGAAAACGCAGCCCCGGTGATTGCCAAGTTGGATAAAGTACAGATTCGCGGAGTTGAGGTCGACGTTCGCCAGGTCAAAGAATACCGATTTGTGATCGTAATGAGGGGAGATGGTCTTGAGCCCCACCTCAATGACACCGATCCTCAAGAGGTGGGTGTACCCCCGCTGAAGGTAGTAGCCCAGGAAAAAAGGGCAGAAAAAGCGGCTGAATTGATGGAAAAATGGATTGCTGAAGCGACCAAGACTCTTGCAGATGAACCAGTTGCCAATGGGTTTTTACTTCGCGGGTTCGCATCAGACCCGGGACTGCCATCCTACGAGCATGCCTATGAGCTCAAAGCCGCTTGTATTGCTGAGTATCCGATGTACAAAGGAGTTTCCCGCCTGGTAGGCATGGATGTGCTGGATCTGGTTGGCCCAGGTGCTCAGGGTGAATTTGAGACTGCTAAAAAGTATTGGCAGGACCATGATTTCTTCTTCATACACATCAAAAAGACCGATAGTTACGGAGAGGATGGCAACCTGGAGGGGAAGTCGAAAATCATCGAAGAAGTGGATCAGGCCTTGCCTACCCTGCTGGATCTACAACCAGATGTGTTGATCGTCACCGGCGACCATTCCACACCGGCCGCAATGAAATCACACTCCTGGCACCCAGTACCTTTCCTGATCTGGGCTCCTATGACTCACCGCACAGATCTGGAAACCTCTTTCACCGAGAGGAACTGCGCCCGGGGAGGTCTGGGCACTTTCCCTGCAGTGGAAACCATGTCCCTGGCACTGGCGCACGCTGGAAGGCTGAATAAATTCGGGGCTTGATGAAAGTCGTCCCATAAAAAGCAGGGCAGCCACTGGTGGCTGCCCTGCTTTTTTTATGCTGTGCTACTTCTATTCTATTGACCCATTATCTGCTTTCGCGCGGGTCGACTTTCTCAACGCAGGGATTCCCCACCCCAAGGTTCCTCCTCCAGCAAGGGTAAGCAAACCAAATATCAGGAAGACATCCTGCCAAAAACGGATCGGGAACAATCGAATCAGTGTATCAGAGTAGTAAAACAACCAGCTCTCTCCCTCAAAGAACACCCTGTGGAAACCCGTAAACAAGGCGCGAAAGCTGATCAGTGTAAAAAACAGAACGGTCAACAGCAGTATAGATGTCAGCCGCCCACCCCTGAAAAGAGCCTGGTTATATTCTTCCTGCCACTGATATCTGTGGGCGACATAAGCCCCACAGAAAGAAACAACCACTGCGGCATAGAAAACTCGCAGAAAACCCTGGATCACAACCTTCACATCCTCAAGGTGGGTTAATTCCCTCTCTTCATAGATTGGATCACCATCTTCAAACTCCAACTGCCTCAATGCATCCAGGGATTGATTGGTGATCAAATAACGGCGCGTTTTATTCCCAAAATCCAAGCGCTCCTCTGTGCTGAAACCATAACTGTCCTCCGGAAATCCCGGGCGCCTGTACTCCAAAGTTGTAAAAACAGGGCTTAATAAAACCAGGATCGAGAGAGTGCTCAGAATTAACGGTATGGACAGAGTAACCAGGAAGTTGAGGACTATCTTGAAATTTGTCTTCATCAATAATCTCCCAGAAATTGAGGATCCTGCAG
>DRBO01000140.1 GCA_011039385.1 Chloroflexota bacterium
AAGTTGAGTATGAACGCAGAACAGAATTTGAGTCGAGATTTACGGAGAGTTGAGAACAGGCTGCAGGAAGCCTTGCGGCCGGTCACCCCCCCAGCGGTTTTCGTAGCTGACCTCCGGGAGAGACTGGATCAGGAAATGGTCAAGAAGACAAAGACCAAGAAAGTCCGCACTGGCTTGCTGGTCGCGGGTGGAATCGTGGGTCTTGTTGCCCTGGTCATCACAATCATTCGTAAATTGACATCTTGGGAGAAGCAGGCAATTTCCTTTACGAAGTATCTCCCGAAATTCCGAAAACGGCAGCAAGCCGCTTCGGTTTAGATCAGCCAATGATTCCTGAAATTCAGACGGCAGCGATTCTGGCTGCCGTCTTTTATGTTTAATCGTTAATTATTCCAGAATCCTTCCCGGAGAAAAAGCAGGGATATGCTACAATTTTCCCATGAAAGAACGCTATTTTCAACCGGATACAATTGGACCGCTTTCGGGACATTGGCAGGACCTCTTCGCCAGCCCCAGGAAAAATCACCTTCAGCCCTTTCGAATCAATCAAGCGGCTTTGCTGCTCCTGGATATGCAAGAATATTTTCTGGATCCGGAGTCCCACGCCTTTGTTCCTTCCGGGGAGTTTATACTCCCGAACCTGAACTTCGCGGTTCGTGCCTTCAGACAGGCGGAGCGTCCGGTGCTGGCAACGCGCCATGCTAATTCCAGGAAGAATGCCGGAAGGATGGATTCCTGGTGGTCAGAACTGCTCACAGAAGACCATCCCCGGGGCGGCATTCATCCCAATCTCGAAATAGAACCTGAAGAGATCATCCTGAAAACCCAGTATGATGCCTTCTATCAATCCGAGCTGGAACAGCAGCTCACCCGGGCAGGTGTGGAGCAGCTGGTTATAGGGGGCGTTGTGACACATCTGTGCTGCGAAACCACAGCCCGGTCAGCTTTCGTTCGGGGATATGAGGTTTTTTTCCTCATTGATGGAACGGCGACATATTCTGAGGCTTTTCATACCGGCACCTTGAGAAACCTGGGTCATGGATTTGCCGTGTTAACCACTGTAAAGCATTTGCTGGGAGAAGGAGCGTAATGGTCCTGGAAACCTATCCCGTGGTGATCATCGGGGCAGGACCAGCTGGCCTGGCCGCAGCCATGCAGCTTTCCAGGCAGGGACATCAGCCCCTGGTTCTGGAGCGCAGCCGGGTTGGAGGCCTGTTATGGAATGCAAATCTGGTGGAAAACTATCCCGGGTTTTGCCAGGGCATCAGCGGACCGGAGCTGGTGTCTTTGTTCCAGGAACAGGCCAAATATCTGGGTGTAGGCATTGCCTTCGAGGAGGCCCGGTTAACCGAATTTGATGGGGATGCGTTTCGTATAGAGACAGATAAAAGGAAGCTGGCAGCCCGCGTTTTGGTTGCCGCAACAGGCACAAAACCTAAAGAACTCCCTGAAGGATTGCTGGTCCCGGGGCTTGCGGAACGGGTCTTTTCCGAGGTTTACCCATTGCTCAATTGCTCTGGAAAGAAGGTGATCATCATCGGTGGAGGGGACGCAGCCTTTGATTATGCTTTGAACCTGGCGAAGGCGAATCAGGTTGTAGTCCTGAATCGCGGGGAGGAGATTAAGGCTCTCTCGCTGCTCTTTGACCGGGCCCTGGCCCATCCGCAGATCACTTATCACGCCCACGCTGAATTGAGATCGCTGGCAGTGGACCGGGATGGCAAACTGGAGTTCGCGATATCACTGGGCAGCAAGATGCAAAACCTGGTGGGAGATTATCTGATCGCTGCGATAGGGCGGGAGCCAGCTATGGATTTTGCGGCGCCAAGTATATTGAAAGACATCGATCAACTGCAAGTAAACCGTCGGTTGTATTTGATAGGCGATCTCAAGAACGGACTTTTCAGGCAGACGGCGATCGCTGTTGGAGATGGTATCCGGGCAGCGATGGAAATTGTACAGTATTTATCTAAGGAACCCTTATGAAAGTTGTTGCTTCAGCAGGCAATCAGGATATTGCGATGGTTTACGTGGTGGAATTCCCTGGTGGACTCGTGGAATGCGTGGAAGCCATCCAGCCGCCCCGCACCAGGGAAGAGAAATGGGTCCTGATGATCTCGACTCTGTTCGGCTGCCCGGTCGCCTGCCAGATGTGTGACGCAGGTGGTCATTATCAGGGAAAACTGACCGAAGAGGAAATGTACGCCCAGATCCAATATTTGATCGATCAGCGCTACCCGGAGGGATTGATCCCTTCCAACCAGTTCAAGATCCAGTTCGCCCGCATGGGGGAACCAGCCCTGAATCCAGCTGTGCTGGATCTGCTGACGTCTTTGCCTGAGCGAGTTAATGCGCCGGGCTTGCTGCCTTCCTTTTCTACCATTGCTCCCCATGGGACGGATGCGTTCTTTGAACACTTGATTGATATCAAGGATTCCGTGTATCCCCGGGGAAAATTCCAATTCCAGTTCTCCATCCACACCACTGATCCCGACAGGAGGGATGAGCTCATCCCTGTCAAGAAGTGGGATTTCCAGAAGATCGCTGAATTTGGGGAGCGTTATTATAAAACCGGGGACAGGAAGATAACCCTCAATTTTGCCCTGGCCGAGGATAGTCCGGTGGACCCCGGGGTGCTGCTGGAATATTTCGATCCGGAATTGTTCCTGATTAAGGTCACTCCCCTCAATCCAACTTATCAAGCGATTGCCAGCGGCCTGAAATCCTATATTGACCCCGAGAAGGGCCTGGAATCCTATCCAGCCCTGCAGGCCATTGAAGAGGCTGGATACCGCTTGATCCTCAGTATCGGTGAACGGGAAGAGAACAGGATCGGATCCAACTGCGGGCAGTATGTGCAGAAGCATTTGCTCGAAAACGGCGGCTTAACGGCTGGTTATACCTATCAGGTCGTTCAGCCTCTGGCAGACCCGGAATAGCTCTCAAACAGCTGGAAAGGCATTGGTATGGAAATTTTGCTGGATCAAATGGCAGTCTGGTTTGAAGCGGGAAGGTCTGTGGCCCTGGCCACAGTGATCAAAACCTGGGGATCCTCCCCCCGGCCTGCCGGTGCCATGATGGCTATTACTGACCAGGGGGAGGTCAACGGATCCGTGAGTGGGGGGTGTGTGGAAAGCGCAGTCATCGATGCGGCCCTGAGGGTTTTGG
>DRBO01000073.1 GCA_011039385.1 Chloroflexota bacterium
ATCTCCCTATCGCAAGGCAAACCCAGTCTGCTTATTTCCACTCGAGGACTTGTTCAGGAATTTGCCTTATTAGTTAGAAAGGAGGTGATTGGAAGACAAAACCATGGTGTACTAGTTGTAATCATTAACCATTTTCCTAAGGAGGAAACGCAATGAAGCGAAGTATGTTAATAATCAGTATTCTAATCGGCCTTGCTATGGTTCTCTCAGCCTGTGGTGGGGCCACCTATGAGTGCACTGATCCGCTTGGCTGTGCCTCTTATGGACCGGATGAGCCAGTCAGGATTGCCTCCGCTCTGGTAATTTCTGGCCCGAATGTCGACCTTGGAACGGACTCCCAGTATGGTGTGGAAATCGCCATTAAATTCCAGGAAGAACTCTTCGGTCATCCTATCGAGCTGCAAGCCGAAGATGACGGCTGCTCAGCGGAAGGTGGTCAGACTGCCGGTCAGAAGATCGTATCTGATCCTTCCATTGTCGCAGTGGTAGGCACCAGCTGTTCTGGCGCCGGTGTCCCCATGTCTGAGGTTATCTCAGAGGCTGGGTATGTGATGGTCTCCCCCTCAAACACATCTCCTTCCTTGACCGATCCGGATGTGGCCTGGCATGAAGGTTATCTGCGAACTGCCCATAATGATGAGGTGCAGGGAGCAGCCATGGCAGAATTTGCCTATAATGAATTGGGCGTTACCAAAGTAGCCGCTATCCACGACGGCGATCCCTACACCGAGGGCCTGGCAAAAGTATTTGCGGATTCCTTCGAAGCTCTGGGTGGAACCGTTGTTGAATTCACAGCTGTGAACAAGGGTGATACGGACATGCGCCCGGTGCTGGCTGCCGTTGCTGCGGCAGGACCACCAGAGCTGATTTATTACCCGGTCTTTACAGCCGAAGGCGGCTTCCTGACCAAACAGGCCAAAGAGGTTTCTGGCCTGGAGGACACAATTCTGGCCGCGGCCGATGGCATGATCTCTAATGCGGCCATCGAAGCAGTGGGTGAGGCCGGTGAAGGCATGTATTTCTCTGGTCCAGACCTGGGTTTCTCGGGTGCACTTTATGAAAAGTTCCTTGCTCAGTATATTGAGGACTATGGATCTGAGCCCATCTCTGTCTTCCACGCTCACGCTTTTGACGCCACGAATATGATCTTTGCCTGCATCGAATCCGTTGCTATCGAGGATGGAGAATCAATCCATATCGGCCGGCAAGCGCTGCGGGACTGCCTGTACGCCACTGAGGATTTTAATGGCATCACAGGCTCCTTGACCTGCGATGAATACGGCGACTGCGCAGATCCCAAGATCGCTGTCAACCAACTCCAGGATGGAGTATACGTTCCCATTTGGCCCTAGTCCAGAGGGTACGTAAAGATAACTAAGCATGCAAGGAATGGTGATGGGTTCAGGGGTAAATATTGAGCCCATCACCTTTCCTCTCTTCAGAAAGCGGAGGCCCTATGCTCCAACGAATCAAGGACTTGAATTTTCTAGATATTATCCTATGGCTCTTACGAACGGGCATTATTATCGCGGTGATCTGGGGTACAGTGGCAACCATTATCGAAAACCCGTATCCTGCCAACACATGGGTTGAGACCATCATCGCTGGAATTGCACAGGGGAGTTTGTACGCGTTAATCGCCATCGGTTACACGCTAGTCTATGGCGTTTTGTTCATGATCAATTTCGCTCACGGCGAATTTTTCATGTCGGGAATTATGACAGCAACGATTTTCCTTGCTCAACCATGGGGAAAATCTGGCTTTATAGACAGATATCCAATTCTCAGTTTAACCGCGATCACATTGTTAACTGTACTGGTATCCGTGGGGATTGCCCTGCTTACTGAAAGAATTGCCTACCGCCCTCTACGGAAAGCGCCGCGCTTGGTTCCATTGATTACAGCAATTGGTGCCTCCTTTTTCTGGCAGTATTTTTTCCGTGGTTTGTTTGGATCTGAAGTGAAAGCGTTCCCGCTGTTGGATATCCTGGAAGGGAAAATGTCAATCTTAGGGCTGATCTTCTTAAAATCACACGTGGTTGTCATCGTTTCAACGGTTTTAATGCTGATCGGGTTGTACTTCTTTGTGATGAAAACACGCATTGGGAAATCCATCAGAGCAGTGGCAGAGAACAAAGACGTTGCTGCGTTAATGGGTATCAATGTGGACCAGACAATCTCAATCACATTTGGTGTTGGGGCAGCTATGGCAGGGATCGCGGGTGTGTTATACGCCCTGGTTTTCCGACAGGTCCATTTCTTCATGGGCTTCATCCCCGGCATTAAAGCCTTCACGGCGGCAGTGCTGGGCGGTATTGGCAGCATCCCTGGAGCAGCCCTGGGAGGATTTTTCTTGGGGATGTTCGAATCTGTAGGGCCGGGATTATTCCTGGAGGGTTTGGGAATTCCTGCTCCCCACCAGTTAAAAGATGTGATCGCGTTTATCATGTTGGTGTTGATCTTGATATTTAGACCTCAAGGTATCTTGGGTGAAAGAATATCCAAAGAGAAAGCATAAGGAGGTCATCTAAACAATGACAAGCAACCCAATAAAAATGAAAAATGTCATACGATCAGGATTGCTGGCCGGCATCATCACCTTATGTTTGTCCGTGATTGGTTTTATTGCCTTGCTGGGAGACAGAGAAGTCATTGGAGGCATATTAACCCTGGGACATGTTTTCCTATTTGCGCCAGTGATAGCTTTTTCGTACTTACTTGCGGATCAAGCGCAGGATGAAAAGGCGGTGAGGAGATTAGGATCCGGCTTTTTAATTGGCATCCTGACAGCCCTGCCAATCATTTTTCTGGCAGTGATAGAGAACATTACCGATATCCGCCAGTTTCTACCCAATGTCTCTCCGAATCTCATGAACCTGATCCTTTTTGGCAGGGAGATTGTCACAGGCAGTTCAGTTCTTTTGATTTTGATGGGTATCGTCGGACTGGCTGCCGCCGGGTTTGGCGTTCTGCCAGATAAGATACGAAAGCCTATCATTTCCGGACTGGGTTGGACACTCTTAATCGGGACCTTTTCTGAGATTTTATCGAACCGATTGAGAAGTTTCTTTGGGCATCAGTTTGTGCGCATGGTCTTTACCAGCAAAGCGCTTAATCCTTTTGTGGC
>DRBO01000107.1 GCA_011039385.1 Chloroflexota bacterium
GTTACTATAGTACTCCCCAATGGTGGAGCCCGTAAAGCTGAAGTCCCGGACGATGTAATTATTCGCGACCTGATGGCTGAAATGACCTCTCTGCTGGGTCTACCCACAGTTGGGCCGGATGGCCGACCTATGGGCTACCGCCTGGACAGCAAAGCTCTGGGACGTGAGCTCCAGGAAAGTGAGACTCTGGCGGATGCTGGAGTTCCGGATGATGACCGGCTGGTCTTAACGGCCGATATCACAGCCGGCAGCGGAAAGATCTCTCTTGATCAAAGCCCGAGGATGCGCAGGCTGCGGGCAGATCATAAACGCATGCTGGATATGGCTGCCCAAAGTGATCTGATCGAATTTAAAACAACTGAAGCCCGTAAAGGTCTGCCCCCGGAACGGTATATCGTGACCTATAAATGCAAAGGTATTCTCTCAGTCGATAAGAACGGCAAACCCAAAATGGGCAATAAACACCAGGTTGAGATCTACCTGCACAACCAATACCCCCAGCGCTGGCCGGGCATGCAGTGGCTCACCCCAGTCTGGCATCCCAATATCAATCACCACAACGGTTCGGTCTGTGTTGATGCCGCCTGGTGGACCGCCAGCCGCTCGCTGGACCGGCTGGTGATCATGATCGGAGAAATGGTGCAGTACAAGAATTTTCATGACGACCCCACCAAGCCGCCCTTCCCCTGGGACCCGGAGGCAGCCCGCTGGAGCCGCAAGTACCGCAAGGAAAACCCGGGAGTATTCCCGGTGGATACCCGTGAACTGCTGCGTCCAGAACGGATCAAACTCAAAAAAGAAACCAAAAGTAAACCGAAGATCAAATTGAAATAATAGCCGATCGGTGTAATAAGAAAATAAACCACAAGAGCATTCTCAAACGGAGGTAATACCATGGCTGAAATTACAGTCACACTTGTACTGCCCTCAGGGGGCACCCGCACTGCCGAAGTTCCAGATGATGTTGAAGTGAAGGAATTGATCCCTGAATTGACCACATCCCTTGAACTTCCCACCACCGGACCGGACGGACGCCCGATGGGCTACCGCCTGGACAGCAAAGCCCTGGGGCGCGAGCTTCAGGAAGAGGAAACCCTGGCAGAAGCCGGTGTGCCCGAAGATGACCATCTGGTCATGACCGCAGACGTTACAGCAGGTTAAGTTGGCGTGGGGCGTTCGATCGATGCCCCACCCCTGGAATTATTTATATTATTATGACAACTTCCAAGGTTCGTTTACAGCCAGCAGCAGCGCAGACCCCGCGTCCGGGCCATATGCCATTCAAATATGCCGAACATTGGCGCGCGGATGCTGAACTGGAAAATCCCAATCAGCCGGGCATCACGGTATTTATGACCCAGAAAGCTTATATCCGGGCCAATGTGCATGCCCAGAGCGACCTCAACAACGAGATCGGCGGCTGGCTGATCGGAAGCTGGCGAGAAGACCAGACCACAGGTGAAGAATTCATCATTGTTGAAAGGGCCCTGCCCGCGCTGTATGCCAAACGGGGCAGCGCTTATATCACCTTCACCCAGGACAGCCAGCTGGCCATGTTCGATATCATGGAAGAAAAGTTCCCGGACAAGGTACTGGTAGGCTGGTATCACACCCACCCCAAAATGAGCGTGTTCCTGTCCAGCTTTGACCTGTTCCTGCACAATTCCTTTTTCCCCCATCCCTGGCAGGTTGCTCTGGTGATCGAACCACACGGACACACAGCTGGATTTTTTATCAGGGATGTGGATGGGATTTTGGATAACAGGGCCTATTACGGCTTTCATGAACTGACAGGTGGAAAATATCTAAGCGTGGTCCGCTGGAAAAATATGACCTACCAAGAACCTGGAGAACAGGGAGAGATGGATTATGAAAATGAGTAGAACGATGCGGCTTTATTATTATGCTGTCCTGGGCGCCATGGGGGGCTTGATTGGCTGGCAGGCCAGCAATGCGATCGGTTTATCCTTCTGGTCAAGCCTGTACCTGAGCGAGATCGTCGTGGGAGGATTGATCGGTCTGAGTATCGGGGCTTTGATCGGATTTTCCGAAGGATTGAATTCCCGCAATTTCCTACAGATCCTCAAGTCCGGCCTGTTCAGCGGCGGCTTGGGTTTGATCGGCGGTGCGATTGGCCTGCCCATCGCAGAGGGTTTATTTCTCTTTCTAGGTGGAGGGATATTGGGCAGAACGATCGGCTGGGCTGTATTTGGACTGCTGATAGGCGCGGCCTTTGCGTTCACCAGCGGCAACGAAGCCTGGAAGCCCGCCCTGGGGGGCGCCATCGGCGGTCTTTTGGGTGGATTCGTGCTTGAAAGTGTTCGGGGACTTTTTCCCGACCCGCTTTACGGCAAAGCCATCGGGCTGACAGCCATGGGCGCATCGATCGGGATTTTCATTGCTTTGATCGTTCTGCTGCTCTCCCGGGCCTGGTTCGAGGTGACCAGCGGCAAGATGGAAGGATCAGAATTCATCCTGGACAAGTTCATCAAACAGAACGGTCCCTCGGCTTTTATCGGCAGCAGTCCACTGAAATCTGATATCGTCCTTCCTGACCCCGACATCGACCCCCAGCACGCCCTGCTAAAAGGGGAAGACAGCCACTTCAATATCAAAGATCTCAGCCTGAGCGGCACCTTCATTAATGGGAAGAAGATCGAGCTGGCCCAACTACGCAAAAATCAGACTCTCAGAATTGGCAATACAGAGCTGGTTTATCACGAGAGGAAATAACCATGTGGAATAAGAAAATCATTCATTTGATCCTGATCCTGGTTTCCTTATTTACGCTGACCGGGTTCAGCCCCCATCAGCAGGTGGAAGAAACCCACATCCGCATCACCCAGATCGACACCTCGGACTTCCCCAAGGTCACTGTATATGTCACTGTGACCGACGAAAGTGGCGATCCGGTGGGGGTAGACCCGGCCCGGATTCGCTTGATGGAAAATGAGGAAGAGATTCCCCTGGACCAGATCGAAGGCGCAGGGCAGATCGAACCTATCACTACGCTATTGGTGATGGATATCTCCGGCAGCATGCTCTACGCCGGAAAACTCGATGCTGCTAAAGCGGCCGCCAA
>DRBO01000029.1 GCA_011039385.1 Chloroflexota bacterium
ACGTCCCTGGAAGGGGACGTTGAGGTTATCCTGCAACGGCAGGTGTCCTTGATGGCTTCAGGTGGCAGTCTCAGGCGGTAAACAAAACGTCGGCGGATGCCGAGGTATGGACACCCAGCTGTGCTTGCTGGATGTCCCCGCTCAGGATTTCAATCCCTAGGGACGTAGAAGGATCTCGCATCCTGGGAATTCATTTTGGGTCATCTTTAGGGTAACCCAGGACCTGGCGGGCATGGTCCTCTTCGCTTTCAAGAACCAGGAGCTCGGAGATCTGGCTGTCTCCCACGTAGAAGGAAGGAGTTTTATAATGAGGTACGACCACTGCCCGGATCCCATTCTCTTCCAGGATGGATTGGTCCCGGAGGGCTTCAACGGTAGGCAGGATGGACAAGGTGACTGATTTCATAACGCACCGCCTGGATAGGCTTGCTTTCAGATTCTATTGTACCTTAACGAGAATTCAGTTTCTGGACGGAACAGGGACGACTTGACTAGACCCAGGACCGGAATAGAGAGACCGGGGTGCTGAGACCGGGAAGAGACAGCAAAATGTATAGTCGACCCCAAAGGCCGGCTAACAAAAATATCAAGGGCAATCTTCCTGAAACCAGTTTATAATGACAGTAGAGTCAGCAGTTAATTCGAGGGAAGAGATTTGCCTTGGGAACTTAACAGAATTGTTAGGTGCCCGATCTGGCTTGATGCTGATTTTGGATGTCGCTATAATGAAATCAATAACCGGGAAATGAATATGACAGGAAAGCGAAGGCGATCCGAGAAAAAAAACTCCGGCCAGAGTTTTGTGGAGCTGGCCATTGTGCTGCCCCTGCTGTTGTTTTTGCTGGTTGCTTTTGTAGAAGTGGGGGCGATCATCTACAATTACCTCTCCCTGCTGGATGTGGTCAGGGAGGCGGCCCGCTTCGCGGCGGACCGCGACCCGGAGGTCCTGAATGGCGATATGAGCAATTATCCCGTCAGCGCCTGCGAGGATGATGCCCTGCACTATTACCTGGATACGGCCTGTGTGGTGATCGGCACCAACTTCAACCAGGATATCACCCTCAATCCAGCCACAGATGATATCGCTATCTCTATTTTCACGATCGATAATAATGTCGTGGTGGACCGCAAACCCAACGACGGCGATGGGGTCTGGTCCCTGTATTCCGACAACTGGACCAAGAACTGCGACGGCAGCTTCCATTCCAACACGCCCTTTTTCCCCCAGGGAGTCGGCGCTGCCTGGGTGTCCTATACACCACCCACCGTTGGAGCCGGCACACCCACTCCCGATATCCCGGCCAGCGGACTCACGGATAAAGGCATCGTCCTGGTAGAGATCTACTACTGCCACCATCAGCTGCTGAACCTGCCGCTGATCAGCGACATCATTCCCAACCCGGTGCCCCTGCACGCCTTTGCGGTCATGCCGGCACCCCAGGCTGCCCCCACGCCCACACCCCTGCCTTAAGGCAAAGTAGGTTATGATGATCAAAAAAAATGCCACAAGTCGTAAGCTGATCAAGGCTTTTTACTCGGGAAAGATCAAACAGATCCGGTCCGGCTCCCCCCGCGAGCGCGGCCAGGCCCTGGTGATCACCGCGGTGGCTTTTATGGCCATGCTGGCTTTCGCCGGCCTGGTGACCGACGCCGGGACGCTGTACCTGAACTTCGCCCGGTTGAAAAGAGGCCTGGATGCTGCCGCTGTAGCGGCCGCCAACCAGATCCGGGACTCCTCCCTGCCCGCCGCCCAGCGTAAAGCCCTGATCCGGGAATCC
The DNA here is from genome assembly GCA_011039385.1 of Chloroflexota bacterium. GTDB lineage: Bacteria > Chloroflexota > Anaerolineae > Anaerolineales > UBA11858 > B10-G9. Next base: position 1,779 of record DRBO01000029.1, read on the forward strand.
GCCCGGGAAATGTTAATGCTCAACGATATTGATGATATTTATTCTCTCGAGACCTACATCTGTGATGATGCCGGGATCCCGGCGGATTTCGCCTCGATCTGCCCCGGCCCGGGTGAGATCAAGCGCAAGCTGGCCTGGATCCAGGCCAGCCAGAACAGCCCGGTCTATTTTTTGCACTTGTTCGGCGTTGAGACCATTCCCATCACCACCCATTCAATAGGAGAGGCCGCTTCCCTGGATGTGGTGATCGTGATCGATACCTCGGAATCCATGGCCTCAGAAACGGATATCGACCCCGCGGACGGCGTCTCGGATTACACGCCGGATTATGACCCCACCAACTGCAATGCCAGCAACACCTGCCAGCCCCTGCGAGATGCCAAAGATGCGGCAAAAGCCATGGTTGACAAGTTCTTTGACGGCTATGACCGCATTGCTGTGGTCACCTATGACGTCAAGGCCGCCATCCATGATCCCGACCTGGCCACCAGCGATGTGCTGGAAGCCGATCACACAGCTGTAAAGAGTACTATTGATGCCATCCAGCTCTTTGATGGGCCGGCTCCTGCTGATGTGTTGGTATTTGGGGATCCACGATATGGGGAAGTCAACCCCATGGATGCAGACGGGGACGGTGTCTACTTTGAGGATAAAGACATATTTGGATCCACCTGCACCGGCTGTGGGATACGGGTGGCCGGGGACATCCTCAAAGCCCAGGGCCGGGTGGACAGCGTCTGGATCATCGTTTTCCTGTCGGACGGCACCACCAACGTCAGCGACCTGCCGGATGCGAGTGACCCCCACAACCCGGTTCCGGCCGGGTATGTGAACGGCTTTTGCGGCGGTTCCATTGGCGGCCGCCTCTGGACCAATGAGCCCGGTACCCCCTATTCCTGGTGCACGGACAGCGATCCTGCCACCCGCCACTGCGGTCCCTTCCACGCCGATGCCTCGGAATGCCCGGCCGGTTCGATCTGGGTGGGCAACAGCACCCCGCCTTATGACACCGAGGATTACGCCAGGGACATGACCGACCGGGTCGCCCTGGTCTATCCCCTTTATCCGGGGGATTCCCCGGAACCCAAGAGTGGAGATGAGATCGCCATTTACGCCATTGGCCTGGGCCAGGCTGCGAGACCCCCGGATTATGACGGGGAACAACTGCTGCGCTACATGGCCAACATCGGCGATGACAACTTCCGCAACCCGGTTCCCGATGATCCCACGGATGCCTATCCCCCGGACCCCTGCGACGG
>DRBO01000110.1 GCA_011039385.1 Chloroflexota bacterium
GGCCAGGAAGAGGAGATTGCCATGTAATCTTCAAAGGTGACATATTCAACATCGCTGGGTATTGTAGCGCTGAAGGCAACCGTGATTTCTTCACCGCCCCCCAGCGTGCTCCTGTCCCAGATGACCCTGTTCCCTGTGAACCTTCCCTGGTCAAAAACTTCAAGAACCTCTAACTGGGGGTCCACCCTGGCGGAAATCACTAAATTTCGATCAGGATCCGGAGAGTGATTGATCACGGTGTAGACTACCTCGAATGGCTCTCCTGGGATTGCTGTGGTGGGAGGATGGACCTGTATGGCAAGACCGGGTTCATAAACCCGCTTCAAGTCACTCTGCAGGCGGGGATAAAGCCGCAAGTTGCCGTCAAGCATCTCCATGATCCCAACCATCCGGTAAAGCTGGTCAGTTTGAATTTCTTCCAGGGTGATCCCGGTTCCTTTGTCGACATAGAGATTGACCAGGTTGCCCTCTTCATCAAAGAGATCTATCTCATAGCTGAAAGAGAATTCCTCGATGCGGGCGACCCTGCCTTCAACCGCGATCAGATGGCCGGGGAAAATCTCGGGTTGGGCGTTGATCTCGGCGATCTGGATTTCGGCTGGTGTGATCAGATTCTCTTCATGGGCTCCCTCGAGGATTTCCACATAATCCTCTGAGGAGGGGACCAATTCTATGGTATCGCGGTAGAGCTGGATCTTGCCCCGCACCCTGACTGTGGCGCCCAGCGGCACAACCAGAGAATTCCCCGCGCCAGCAACATAGACCTGAATTCCAGCGCTCTCATCCTCCAGATAGAATTTTGCTCCGCTGCCAGCGTAAAATCCTCCTACGTACATGGTGCTGGTCCCTTCTATCACGACTTCCTGGTCGATCAATTCCCGGGCTGTGGCGATGGGTATCGCCTCTCCACCGATCTTCCCGTAAACGGGACCGGAAAATGCGGGCAAGGGCCAGCTCTCAGTCTGAAGAGTAACATTGTGGACCGCGAACTCACTGAAGGTGAGTTCAGCTTCCAGGGGGATCACTCCCGTGTAAGATTCACCATCTGCCAGATTGGGAACGGCGGCGGTGAGCAGATTTCCCTCTATCTGAAAGCCGGAGGATCCCTCCTGGAGGTAGATATGACCCGGGAGAGGGAGCACCAGCAGGGGGTCTTTCAGGTCGGTTCCTGTTTGATTGCTGATTTCAAATGTTGCTTGAAACTGTTCGCCAGGCTTGATCAGTTGGGGAAAGTCAAAGGAAAATACCAGGCTGTCCGCTTCAGGAAGCAGGATGGGACTGCCTGTGTTCTGCAGCTCTGGGGAAGATGACAGCGTGAAGTCCGCCTGATTATCGTCCGTGTCTACAGGGAAGCTGGAATCCGGATCCAAAACCCTGGTCAGAGAAACCCCAACCGCCATGGGGGGAGCTGGAATCCCTTCCCCCATCTCCTCAGCGCCTGTTCCCCAGCAAAGCTGGTCCTCGACCTGGTCGCCCCTGCGCAGGGAAAGGGCGCCCCGGCTGGGCACCAGCGCCTGGTTAATCTTCAAATCGGGTAGGACCGAAAACTCCTGGCCTTCTTGGCCGAGGGCGTAATATCCCAGCGGGGGGATAAGGGTGATTTCATCCCAACTCTTGATTAGAATCTCATCATTTCCCTCTTTAAGCTGATACCAGAGTGAATATCCTTCCAGGTTGGCAGTTTCTGTTCCTGCGTTAAAAAGTTCAATAAAATCGACCTGGTTGTCCCCTTCATCACCGGTGTAGACTTCATTGATCAGGATTCGCACGGGACGCTCTTCCAGGACAAATTCTCCAGAAGGGGGTTCCGTTGGTTGGGAACAGCTTGTGCAGATTAACAGGCAAATGATCAGTGTGAATACCGTGTTCTTCTTCATAGATGACTCACTTAATCCTCTCATGAATATCAGGATGCTAGGTTGTCTTGATTGTACCTTCTCTTAATTGTAAAACCAATGATAATCGCTCTGCTTAAAAAGGCAAGCCAGGATGGTAGGGGAACTTCCTGAACAACTGGAAAATGGGCTGGTTCGGAAAGCTGCCAGGCGGGAGACATGCTAAAATAAAGGTGAGGGTTATTAAGACAAGGAGGATCCCTTTGTTGGTTCTAATCCGTGGAGGGGGAGATCTGGCCAGTGGAGTAGCTGTCAGACTGCATAGGTCTGGATTTCAAATTGTCATCACAGAACTTGCTCAGCCCAGGGTGGTACGGCGATCAGTGTCATTTGCTGAAGCAGTATTTGCAGGCCATGCCGAGGTCGAGGGGGTTATCGGGGAGTTGCTTTCCGGCCTGGAAGAGGTCAAAACAGGCCTGAAATCGGGGATTATTCCCATCCTGATTGATCCAGACCTGGATTGTCTGGAGATGTTACAGCCTGAAATCGTTGTGGATGCCCGCATGCGTAAAAAACCACCGGAGAGGGGAAAAGAGCTGGCAACGTTGGTTGTCGGTCTGGGTCCGGGTTTTATTGCCGGGGAAAACTGCCATGTGGTCATAGAAACCAACCGCGGTCATGATCTGGGAAGAGTCTTATGGACTGGCGCCCCGCAAGTGGATACAGGAATCCCCGGGGAAGTCAGGGGATTTTCCTCTGAGCGTGTGCTGCGCGCCCCGGTAGAGGGGAAATTGATCTCGGGCGCACATATTGGGGATCGGGTCAAGAAGGGTGAGGTAATCGCTCTGGTAAACGGCCAGGCAGTGCTGGCCCCCTTTGATGGTGTGCTCAGAGGGCTGCTCCGACCAGGATCGATCGTGGAGCAGGGATTAAAGATAGGGGATGTGGATCCCCGGGATGACCCGAATATATGCAATCTGGTTTCTGACAAGTCCAGGGCAATCGGTGGGGCTGTGCTGGAAGCTATCTTGTCCTGTCCGGATTTGAGGTCTGGTTTATGGATCTAGATCGTCGATTTCGATTAGACAATCATAGCAAAATCGCACTGGTAGGTGGGGGCGGGAAAACCACCTTGATGTTTCAGCTCGCTCGTGATTTTGGGAA
>DRBO01000141.1 GCA_011039385.1 Chloroflexota bacterium
CGTTGGCAAGGGCGAGTTGAGTCAGTGCCGTAGTAAATAATTCGCTTGAATCGATTCCGGGATCGTAAACAAGGTGGATCTCTCCAGGAGCGACCCAGGAATTGAGATCCTGAGGGAGAGAAATGGCAACGCTTGTCCTCAGCGCTTCTGTGCTGGGCATGAGGTACAAGGCAGCATCGATCTCTGTCGGCAGTCCCAGCTTTCCAGCAACAGCAGCATATTTCTCCAAAGCCGAGGTTCCTATACCAGGCAGCAGTTCCTCTTCGGGAGGATACAATACCCGGAAACCGGGGATGGCTGCATCTCCAGGCGCTACCGCCAGATGAGGACCTGCCCACAACCACCCATCTTTCCCCCGCTCAAAACCCACATCCAGGTTTGCGGTTCTCACAGTGGATCTATTTTCTGCATCTCCGCTGGCTGAACCAGCATATTCCACCTGGATTTGGATCTGCGCGCTGGCGTTATCGCCTAATATTTGTAAATCGATCGCCTCTAAATCAACCATGATGGGATTAAGCGTTTGCAGATCATCAAACCAGATTGTATCGCTGGCTTTCTGATCTATCTGAGAGGTTGCCAGATAAGCTGTCCGATCCCCGATCTCTGAAGCAAGTTCCCGTTGATCAAGCATGGCGAGAATCGCGGGTTCGCTTTCGGCTAGATTTAACAGAGAAAGGTTGGTGAGATGGGCGACGGCCTCTAATTTTTCCGGTTTGATCACTGCAGGCGTGTCATTCGGGCGGTGAAGGTGATCTGCGGTAGTTTCATCCCACCAGATGAGCAAACTGGCTGGCACGCCTGCCTCCCGGAAAGGTATATGATCGCTCCTTCCCATATCCGATCCTTCAGCATCCAATCCCAGCATCTCAGCGGTTGAGAGGATCTGAGACTTGAAATCCTCATCCCCGCTGATGGTAAGGTTTTCGGCGCCAGCCCCCACCATGTCCAACTGGATCATGGCTATCGTATCCTCAAGGGGGTACCTTGGGTTGCCCACATAGTGGCTGGAGCCTAAGAGACCGAGCTCCTCGGCATCCCAGGCGGCAAAGACGACAGTTCGCCTTGGGACATATCCCTGCTCCTGCCAGCTGCGAGCAATTTCCAGCAAGACGGCGATACCGGAGGCATTATCGTCTGCTCCGTACCAGATCGTGCCATCGGGAGCAGAGCCCATATGGTCATAATGCCCACCTATCAGGATCACCTCATGAGCATGGGCAGGGTCGCGGCCAGGAATCACCCCCAGTACATTGCGGGCCAGGCAGCCAGTTGCTGGACAGGCAGATTCCCCCAGGGTTTCAAGCTCCAGGGTCGCGCTGGTTTCCAACTGCGTGGGGGGAAGTGAAGCAAGCAGGTCATCCAGATCGTAACCAGTGCCTGATAAAATTTCATCGACAATGTCCGGGTATACCCGGAAGGCGGGAATCGTTTCCGGGACCCAGGGCAGGAGGTATCGACTGCCAAAATCTGGAGGACGCGTTTCGGGATCCGTGAGGAGCAGCAGGCCTGACCCTCCATATTCCAGGACCAAACGTCCTGTTTGTAGAATGTCGTCCGTAGTGACAATGCCCTGGCAAAAAACCACTTTCCCTACCAGATCATTTTGTTGCAGCGTATCAGGAGCGCATTGATCTGCCCAGAAGATTGGTCCATGTCCCTCTCCATCGCCAACATAACGGCTGGTGATAGGCGAAAAGTCTTGATACAGGGCAGCCTTCTGGCGAAGGCCGCCATCGGTTTCAACCATTAAGGTGGGAATATCACTGAGCTGGTTGATATAGATGGGGAAGTTTTGAAAAAAAGTCCCATCATCCCCGGCAGGCTGCAATCCATACGCGGCGAACTTTTCGGCGATATAGTCCCCGGCCGCAAACCCGCCTGAGGTGCCGGCATACCGTCCTTCGTAAACCCGGTCAGCAAGCGCCTCAATATGTCTGAATGCCGCATTGACATCCACTGTGGTTGCCAGCGAAACCATATCTCCTGATGCCGCAATCGGTCCAGGGTTATAGCTGACAGCCTTTACAACCGGGGTGGATATGCTGGTTTGTTCTCCCTGCGCTCCTGGCCCCTGGACCCCGCCCCCTTCCGGTGTTGGTGTGACTCTGACAATGATAGTGAAGGGGTCATAGAACCCCTGGGAAATCAATTGACGATTCCAGAGAACCAATCCTGCTGCCCACCCGAGCAGGATCACCCAGACACCGACTAAAGCAAGTTTTGGGGGAATCTTCTTGAGTTCAGTAAATATCTTTCCAAAAAGGGATGGCCGCAGATCAGCGTGAGTTTGACCTCGATGAAGGGGTTGGCGTTTGCCATATGCAAGCGAGCGCCAGGCCCATTCCACCGGACCAAACTGGTAGCGATCCAGCCAATAGGCGCTGAAGCGCATCTGGCCCAGGTAAATGAAGAATGACAGGATCAAGCCCACAGTTGGGCTGATTTCGCCATACAATCCCAAACCGTAACCGTAAAAGATCAGCGTACACAACACGGACTGCATCAGGTAATTGGACAAAGCCATTCTGCCTACCGGCGCCAGCTGGATGAGGTGGGATTTCCAGGATTCTTTCCGCAGCAGGGTGATGATAGCGCAAACATAAAACAGCATCAGCGCTGGTGCACCAATCGTTCGGGCGCCAGATGTGGCTAAACGTTGGTACGCTTGCGGCAGCCAGGATGGCTGAAGATTTGATTTCAGAACGATTCCGTTGAAAACTAGCCCCAGGATCAATCCCACCCACATAACCTTCCGGATCAGAGGTAGATGCTCACGAACGTTCTTGAAAATTCCCCGCTTCCCGACGTACAAACCCAGCAGAAACATGCTGAAAATATTGCCGAACCAATACAGGAAGTTTGCGAGCATGGAAAGAAACTGATCTACCCGGAGTTGTAAAACTTCCCCGTAACTGCCGGTGGCGTAAA
>DRBO01000051.1 GCA_011039385.1 Chloroflexota bacterium
AAGTTCCCAATCCTGGTCCTGGATCTCCTCCATGATTCCCCAGGCCTTTTGATAGAGATCGACCGCCCTGCGATATTCCCCGCCCAGGTTGGCGGAATTGGCCAGGTTGAGGGTGATATTTCCGATCCACCATTTGGAGTGGCGCCCCGGGATCTTCTCAAAGACCTTGATCGCCTGCTCCTTATATTCACAGGCCTCCTGGAACTGGCCCCGCAGATCCTGGACCAGCCCCAATAAATTCAGACAGCGGCCTACCCCCAATTGGTCTTTTCTCTTGTGATGCAGTGCCAGGGCTTTTTGGACATACACCTCCGCCTGGACGGCTTCCCCCAGGCGGTAGTGCTGCTGACCAATCAACAATTTCGCATCGGCAGACTCTTCATCCCAGCCTTTTTCCCCGGCAAGATCGGCAGCTTTTTCAGCGTTGGCCAGGGCAGATTGAAATTCTCCCTGGCGGTCCTGGGCCTTGCCCAGGGCTAAATAAGCCTGGGTTTCAGATCGTAGATCCCCACCTGCTTTGGCGGCCAGGCCCATTTTTTGATAGGCTTCGGCAGCCTCCTCGTAGCGCGCTAATTTCAGAAGCGAGTTGCCCCATCCCTGGTAGAGGTTGATTAATTGCGAATCCGCTTTATCCCCCAGGTTGTCCAGTGCCTGCCGGTAGGCATCGATCGCGTCCATCCAGGCATAGACCCGGCGGGCATGATCTCCGGCCTGAATGTAATATTCTGCTGCCAGGTCCCTTTTACCCGCCTGCTGATAATGATAGCCCAGTTGGGAGGAAATGGCGTCAAGCTGGTCGCGGTGCAGCATTTCCAGGGCTTGGGCGATCCTCAAATGCAGGTGAGTTTGGCGGTGGGGACTCAGATCCTGGCAGATTACTTCCCGGAACTTGTCATGGCTGAAGTCATACCCCTCCACCCCCTGATCCCGGATCACCCGCCGCTGCCAGAGCTCATCCAGTCCCTGCAAGATGGCTTCTTCTTCCTGGTCGGCTGCCTGGGACAGGAGCTGAAAGTCAAATTCCCGCCCCACAATGGCTGCCAGGTTGGTAAGCTCCCGGGCTGCCGGGGAGAGGGCATCCAGGCGGGTTTTAATCACTGCCTGGATTTTAGGCGGGATGCTGCTGGTCCGGGCAGGATCATCTGCGCCCTGCAGATATCCTGAGCGCACCACTTCCACCACAAAGAGCGGATTGCCTTCGGTTTCCTGGAAAAGGAGCTCTCCGATCGGATCCTCCAGTGAATCTCCCCAGATACTGGCAGCCAGGGCAGTGGTGGCTTCCCGGTCCAGGCTGCTTAACTCGATCTCGGTCACCAGGCCCCTTTGCCCCAGGTCGGTGATCAAGGAGGAGACCGGATTCTCCGGGGTCAGGTTCTCCGCTCTGACTCCTCCCAGGAAGAGCAGCTTCGTTTTTGTATCCAATTCCATCATATAGCGCAGCCAGGCCAGCGTTTCCCGGTCGCACCAGTGCAGATCATCCAGCAGGACTACCAGCCTGTCTTTATCCTCCAGGATGGCCCGGGCACAGGCTTCGAATAATCGGCCCCGCTGCCAGCTTTCACTGAGTTCCTCTGGATCGGGTAGGTCCGGGTACGCCCCCTTCAGCTCCGGCAGCAGCCGGGTGAGTTCCACCAACCAGGCTTCTTCCAGGGCTGGCAGCCCGGCCTGGCCCCTTTCATTTCTCAGCAGAGTCATTAAAGAGGTATAGGCCACTTCTCCCTCAGTGGGGTAGGAGCGGGTTTTTAGGCTCTGGACCCCCTGCTGCCTGGTCCAGCGCATAAATTCCTCGGCCAGGAAGGTTTTACCGATCCCGGCTTCTCCCTTGATGATGACCAGGTGGGGTCCACTTGTTAATTTCCGCCAGGTTTTTAACAGTTCCTTAAAGGGCTTCTCACGACCTACCAGGATAGTGCCTTTTTCGGTGATACGGGGAGGTTTTTCCCCTTCAAGATCCCGGGCCAGGAGCTGCTCGTAGGTTTCCTGGGTAGCGAGGCTGGGTTCCAACCCCAGCTCCTTCTCGAGAGCAGCCGCACAGGTATGATAAGTGCGCAGAGCCCGGGGGGTATCCCCATTCAGGGCATACAGCTCCATCAGCTTGCGGGAGGTCGCCTCGTGCAGTGGATCATGGCGCAGGAGCTGCTGGGCTTTTTTGATGGCCTCCCCGAATTCCTGGTCCCCTTCCAGGATGTCTACCAGTTCCTCCAGGATCCGGATGTAAGCCTGGCTCAGCCGCTCCCGTTCAGGGATGATCCAATCATCGTAGCAGCTGGGCAGCAGGTCGCCATTGTAGGTATCGGCTGCATTTTGAAGAGCTTGCCGGAGGTCCCGGTCATCCCCGGATTTTTTAGCCCCTTCAGCCCTGTTGAGGGCCTCTTGAAAGGCATCCAGGTCAACAGAGAAAGGGGCGTCCGGCTGCCACCAGAGCGTTTTGGAGCTCACATCCAGGAAACAATCTGCTTCTGGAAGGGCTTCCCTGAGGTGATAGAGCAGATTTCTGAGATTGGTGTGGGCCTGGGATTCGGTGGAATCCGGCCAGAACAGATACGCTAAATGCTGGCGGGATTGAGGAGCATCCCGGTGCAGCAACAGGTAAGTCAGAAGGGACTGCTGGCGCGGAGTGTCCAGGCCCAGGAGGGGTTGCCCGTCATAGACCAGATGAAAGTTGCCCAGCAGATGGATCTGCAGCCTTTTTCCCAGGGGCAGCCCTCCTTAATCCAGACTTGGATATGAGTTTGGTTTCAGTATAGCATATGCGGCTGAAGCCGTGATCGAAGACCGAAGACCGGGGGCACTGCGTACCCGACCGGGCCAATCCGGTCTTTTTACACTGGTCTCATCATCCCGGTCGCTTTTCCCGATCCTTCGCGAAGCGATGCGGGAGCGTCACCCCTACATTCGATTCGACTAACACCCCCCCCTCCCCGTCC
>DRBO01000065.1 GCA_011039385.1 Chloroflexota bacterium
AGCTGGTGTACCTTTCCCCCTGATGACAGCATGGACCAACTGAGCTGGCCAGCCTCCAAGAAAAGAATATATGGCCAGATTTCTCCCTGATGGCAAAGGTACTCTCTTCTTGAAATTTTCCGGGACAGGGACCAGTCAACAAGGCGGGAGAGCTCTTCACCAGGGAAATGTCGAAAAACTTCTTTGCTAGATAGTTCTTGCTGCAAATCAGTCATGCAACCTCCAAGCCAGTATCCACTACCTTATTAAAAGTCAAGGAAATATCAACTGACCTCATCTACAATAATTATACGAGAAGAAACCGCTCGAGCGAAAATTTTTTCGACATACAGCTATTTATCACTCATAAAGGAGAGAAAATGTCACTTCAAACGAACCCGAATACTAAAAAGATCGTCCTTGCATTGGTCATCATCGCTGCGCTCCTGATGATTGCCGTAGTCCCGTTCACAGCCTTTAAGATGGTAAATCCGATACTTAATTACCAGATTGAACGGATTGAGAAGTTCACTGCAGAGGGTAATCCCAGCGCTCCGCTGCTTACATTGACGACCTGGCTTGTCAGTTTCTTTTATCCTTTCTGGGGAACAATGAGCGTCATCGGAGGCATTGCGATCCTGGCTATCGCCAAACCTCTTTACGAGGGCAAAGCTTGGTCCCGGGGGTTAGCCTTATTGAGCTTAGCAATCCCATCCATAGGCGGCGCATACATGATCGTACCGTGGATGAACTTTGTAGGAAGCAAAGAGGGCGGTTTTCCCCCGGCAGTGATCATCATGATGATAGGCCTGATCCCCTATTTTACTATCTTACTGGCAGATAAAGGAGATCTGAAGCAGAAGCTGGTCGACTTCTTCGTCTTCCTGATGCTGGGTGTTTCAGCCGCAGAAAATTTTGCTAATGGACATGCTGCATTCAGGATCCTTTACGGCCATCCCAAACGCCCCCTGTTTGCGGAAGGAATCTCAATCACTTACTTTGGTTGGCTCGGCCTTTGGGCTGCCTTTGGCCTCTTGGCTGCAGCCATCTACAACCTGGGAGCGCGAAAGAAATCAGGCTGGTACATCGCTCTGATCGGCGGCGCGGTTGCCTGCCTGGTCAGCGGCGCAACCCATTATGTGCGTCACGCTACACTGGATTACCTTTACGGCTCGTTGATGGGCCTTTCCATTGTGGTTATGATGCTGGTCCCATTCTTCAAAAAACGCCTGCTGGAAGCTTATTCCGAGTAATAAGATCCTGAGCTATGAACCGGAACAACCTGAAGTCTCCCAGATTCAGGTTGTTCTCCTTTATTCAGGCCCGGCGGTAACCGGGCAGATCCGTTATTTGCGTTAAATCAAGGTTTCTAAACCGCTCATAAGTTAATGTGTTTATTAGTCTTGATCTGATTCAATCGGAGGTATTCCCTATGCCAGCAGGATTAGTTTGCTCGCTATCCTCTAGGGTTTTATGGGCCTGTCCCACTGTTTCCTCTGGCCGACATGCTAGTGGACCTCAGTATCACGCAATTTGGTAACGATCTGCTCCGATGTATATCGAATGCGCTTTGCCATCTTTTCTACCTCCCGGATGTGCTTATCCTGACATTACTTCTGAATTAGGGGGTGCAGGTCGCTATTGCCCAGCGGACCTGACCAGATCTAACAAGCATCACACAAGGCCTCACATCTTTCTGGTGAGTAAGATATTGTCCCTTAAGCAGCTTTATGTGGATTGCTTCCTGCAGGAGGAGAGTGCGCTCACTCCCGGGGAGAGATCAGAAAATCAAGGAATTTATGATTAACGCAAATCTGGGGCTAGTGACCTAGCCCCAGACGGAAACGATAGTGCTTTGCTCTGACTATCTATTCATAGATCTTGACTTTGAAGATACTATTATTGTCCTTATTTTCAATCACAAAGATGGCTCTGTCATTCCAGTGATTGAAGTATTCTATTTTTTCTTCTGCAGTCACAGGTTCGAAGGCAGCCAGGGTTTTCCCCATCTTGATGGCACCGGGGTGGTGGATTGGCGTGACAAGGACCAGATTAAATTTTACGCCAACCGATGCTCCAGTATCAAGGCGAGTGAAGATCCATTCCATCATGGGTGGTGGCGTACCAGACTTTTCTTCCATGTAGATCATCTTGTTCTGGCGATTGAACACTGGATCGGCCTGGCCAAATTGCTGCCCGACAAACCCGGTATGAGGGGCAGCTCCAGTAAGGTAGGAGATGATTTCTCCAAATACACCGACAGGGAATTCATCCTCTGCGCCAGGCGCATTGACCTGGATCATGCCACGGACTGGGATTTCACCATCCGGGTAGAGGGCTTCCAATGCTAGTTGGGTGATGGTCCATGCGCCTGTGGTTGCGCCGCAGGAGTGACCAGCCACTTTAACGACCTCATCGTAATAATAGGGAATTGGCCCCTGGGATTGACCGAAAATTTGTGCATAGGGGTCAATCATCCAGATTGGCTCCTGAGTGGTGATGTATTCCTGAGTCCATGCAAAGTCATCCGGATTTGGGCCTTCCACATCTTCTATGGCAATTCCGGTGGTCATTGGGGCTTCTTCATAAACATTGACAAAGAAGAAACCCTCAAGTGTATCGGCATTTTCAAATACGAACCGTGCCCTATCGTTCCAGAAGAGATAGTATTCTGCGGCTTCCTCAGGGGTTGCGGCGCCTTTGGCCATCTTTGCGCCCATTTCAAACTCTTCTGTATCTTGGAAGGGTTGAACCGAGGTGATATTCATAGTTACGCCAACTTTGGCGCCGTTATCCTTCCGGGTGAAGACCCATTCCATCTTTGGTGGGGGTGTGTCCGTTGGTTC
>DRBO01000044.1 GCA_011039385.1 Chloroflexota bacterium
CCGTCCGAGGAACCTTTCCTGGCCCGCGTCCGGGAAGCCGCGGACCAAGTCTGGGCCTTTGAGATCCCTCCCCCTGCCGCCCAGTTGACACTGCTCTAAAGGAAATCTTATGGGACGAACCGTTACCTCCATCACGCAAACCTTCCTGAAAGAACGGGCTGCATTTGCCCGCTTCCGCCGGGCTCTGCGGGCCAGCGACCAGCAAGTACTTGATGACCTCTTCGCATCTGCCCGGAAACATCTCTCCGCCGCCTCCTATGCGTCACATGCGCTGCCCTTTGAGACCTTTTTGCTGTCCATGCTGTTGGAAGAGCACAAGGAAATCACCCGGCTGAGGCGGGAAGTGGCCGAGCTTCGCCATGCCCTCCAGCAATGAGATCCGCGGCTGGCTGCTGGATATCTATTCTGACCCGGAACAGGGAGTGGTCCTCTGGCTGCTGGATCAAGACGGGGTCAGGCGGCACCGGCTGCACCAGCCTTTTCCCACCTCCTTCTACGTTCACGGTTCTGGCGCCGAATTGCGGGCTCTGTGGCGCCATCTGCAATCGCTGCCGCTGCCACCCCAGCTCTCCCGGGCAGAGAGGCAGGATCTCTTTACGGATCGGCCCCTGGCAGTACTGAAGATCATCACCCGGACGCCTTCGGACCAGGAAAAGCTTTTCAGCCATCTTAAACAGGCCTTTCCGAATTTGAGCTATTACGATGCGGACATCCCAATTGACATTCGCTATGCGGCTCAAACCGGGGTTTTCCCGCTGGCACGCTGTTTGGTGCAGGCCACCGAGGAAGGCGAAATCCAGGCCCTGGAAACCCTGGACTCCCCCTGGAATATTGATACCCCGCCGGTCCCCCTGCAGGTAATGTCCCTGACCCCGGATTCAAACCCGGACCACAGGGAACCAACCAGCCTCAAAATCCACCTGCAAGGCAAAGGGTACAGATTTGCCTTCAGGGAAGAACGCCGCTTGCTGGTTAAGCTGCGGGCGCTGCTGCTCCACCACGATCCCGACCTGCTGCTGACAGTCTGGGGGGATAAATGGTTAATTGACAAACTCTACCAGCTGATGGAGAAACATCACGTTTCCCTGCCCTTAAACCGGGAAGGCGGCCGTCAGGTCGAGCGGCGGGAAGAGCGTTATTACCATTCCTATGGCGGGGTGATCTATCGCGGGCCGCAGGCCCGGCTGTTTGGGAGAATTCATATCTCCACAGAAAACACGGTCATGTACCATGATTACGGGCTGGAAGGCGTTTTTGAAATGGCCCGGGTGACTGGTTTGCGTATTCAAACTGCTGCCCGGGTCTCCCCCGGAACTGGCATTTCCTCCATGCAAATATTGACCGCCCTGCGCCAGGGGGTGCTGGTCCCCTGGCATAAACAGCAGGTAGAGTGGTCCAAATCAGCTTACAATCTGCTCCAGGCAGATCGGGGAGGTATGGTTTACCAGCCCACCTGCGGGTTGCACGCTAACGTGGGGGAAATTGATTTCATTTCCATGTATCCCAGCATCATGGAGCACTTCAACATCTCTCCAGAAACCATCGGCAAGGAAGGGGAGAATTGTACTTTCGTTCCCGAGCTGGAGCTCACCATAGATCAGGACCAGCGCGGATTGGTGCCAGACACCCTGCAGCCGCTGCTCGAAAAAAGGATCCGCATCAAGCAGGCCCTGGCTGGCATGAATCCCAGGGACGCCCGCTACCGGCCTTACCAGGCCCAATCCTCAGCACACAAATGGCTGCTGGTCACTTGCTTTGGATACCTGGGGTATAAGAACGCTCGCTTCGGGCGCATTGAAGCCCATGAAGCAGTTACTGCCTATGGGCGGGAAGCGCTGCTGCGGGCTAAAGAGGCCGCTGAAGAGCTGGGCTTCCAGGTACTGCACATGTATGTTGATGGACTCTGGGTCCAGAAAGAAGGCGCGAATGAGATCGCCGATTTTCAACCCCTGCTGGAGGAAATCCTGGAGCGCACCGGTCTGCCAATCAGCCTGGAAGGCATCTACCGCTGGATTGCTTTCTTAAGCTCGCGCCCGGATCCCCGGGTGCCGGTGGCAAATCGCTATTTTGGGCTCTTTCGAAATGGGACCTGGAAGGTGCGGGGGATTGAATTAAGGCGCAGCGACACCCCCAAATGGATCAAGAAAGTACAGGGAGAGATCCTCAACCTGTTGGCAGAAGCCCCCCAAGCCGGGGATCTGATCGGGCAGCTGCCGCGCATACATGCCCTGCTCCGGGCCAGGCTGAGAGAGCTCAAGCAGGGGGAGATCCCTCTGTCAGAACTGTTGGTATCCCAGAAACTCAGCCGCCCCCTGGAAGAATACAGAGTGCCTTCTCCAGCGGCCAGGGCAGCAGCCCAGCTGGCCGGGATCGGAAAACACCTGACCCCGGGCCAGCGGGTGCGTTTCCTGTTCATGCGGGGTGATCCCGGTGTCTTCGCTTGGGATCTGGCTGAAAAACCAGCGGAAGGGTCCATCGACACAGATCGCTACGCCGAGCTGCTGTGCCGGGCAGCTTATACCCTGCTCCAACCGCTGGGGGTCAAAGAACAGACTTTGCGTTGGTGGATGTTCGCCAACGCCGGATACGGCGCTCCGCCAGGGCTCCTGCCCGCCTCCTGCTCCCAGGAAACCCCTTTGTTGGAAGATTCTGCCTGTCC
>DRBO01000013.1 GCA_011039385.1 Chloroflexota bacterium
CCCCTGGGACCGGTTAACGTGTACGGGCATACCAAGCTAATGATCGAGGAGGTCCTGGAGTTCTACCGCGAGATCTTCGGGCTGCACTTCGCCGCCCTGCGCTATTTCAATGCCGCCGGCGCTTTGCCCGACCAGGGCGAAGCCCACCAGCCGGAATCGCATTTGATACCGCTGGTTTTGCAGGTCCCGCTGGGACAGCGAAAGGATATCAAAATTTACGGCACCGACTACCCTACCCCGGACGGCACATGCATCCGGGATTATATCCACATCGCTGACCTGGTCTCGGCCCACCTGCTGGCATTGGACGCATTAGATAAGGAAGAGAAGCTGGTTTACAACCTGGGCAATGGGAAGGGTTATTCGGTCCGAGAAGTGATCGAGACCGCCCGCCAGGTGACCGGCCAGCCCATTCCCGCTGAAGAGACCCCCCGCAGGCCGGGCGACAGCCCCCGCCTGGTGGCATCTTCAGGGAAGATCAAAAAGGAACTGGACTGGGAGCCGCAAGTGCCGGCGCTGGAGGATATTATTGCAAGCGCGTGGGAGTGGCATCAGGGGCATCCAAATGGGTACGAGAGGGACTGAGTCCTTCAGTATAAAATTGGAACTGAGTTTGCATAAAAGGACTCAGTCCCTTTGACCGAAGACTGGGGTGATGAGACCGGCGGTGCGGAGCACCTGACCGAGGACGGGAATAACAAAATAGTTGTAGGGGCGACCCGCTGGGTCGCCCTTTTCGATTTAAAAAGGAAAGCAACCCCGCTCCCGTTTGGCGAGATTGTTTCGGAAATTTATCCATATCTGCTCAAACGCCCATCCCCGGGCTTTTTTTAAACCTCACCGGGGACGGTTCGGTGAGCGAAAGATGAGGTTGGCTCCTTAAATATAAAAGCCCCCGTTTGGGGGACTTATTTCTCACCGGTCTTCCGTCTCCCGTCGGGAGCGCAGCGACCTCCGGACAGAGGGATGATGTCCTTATAAAGAACTTCATCCCGATAATATTACTTCCCTCTAAACCAGACCGAATACACCCCCAATCCAATTCCGCCCAGCAGCAATAGGGCGCCCATGATTCCTAAAAGCGGGGTGCTGCCGGAGCTGTCTGGTAATGGATCGTTTTCATTGATCACCACTGATCCAGCCTGGGCGCCAAAGTTAAGGTAGGTGATATCACCTTGCACCAGGGTGATGGGGGCATTCAATGACGTGGTGGGGTTATAGCCTTCCGGGATAGCCACACTGACGTTGTAATCCCCTTCCACCAAGCTGTCCTGGCAGAAATAATCCAATGTCTCCGAATCAGGATCGTGGGCCGGGGTATCTTCCGTGATCGAAATCGATCCATCGCGGTTGCTGATATTGATGGCGCCGCCCGAGAGGCTGATCTCTTCTTCCTGGCGCATGCTGTCCCCGTTCAGGTCCTCAAAGAGCAGGACACACAGGGTTCCGTTGCCGGGGATGGGTGTGACGGTGGGTTCAGAGGCAAATTCAGTTGCCACAGGAGCTGGTGTAGGCTGTTCCCCAGCCGGTCCGCCCAAACCCAGGAAGAGCTGCATGCCCACAAATACGATATCATCTGCATCGAGGAAATTCAGATCGCGCAGGTCGGCCACTTCGATACCGGCCACGGCGGCGATGCGCCACAGGGTATCCCCTGCCTGCACAACATAGATGATCCTGCCGTCCGACCCCGGTGTGGGGGTAGGAAAATTGGTCATCTGGGGATTGGGCGCAGCCATCACTGACGAGTTATTTACCAGCGATAAGGCCAAACCGCCGATCACAACCAGGCTGACCAGGGCCAGGATCCAGGTGGATTTCTTCATAGTCTGATTATACTCCATGTATAATTGCAGGTACAGCTCTTGAAAAAACCACCTCGTAGAAGGGGTTAAACTGTGGTAAAAAAGGGTGATGAAACCACCTATTAATCAGGAAAGATAATGACCGAATATGAAGCCGTGATCGGATTAGAGATCCACATCCAGCTCAACACCAACAGCAAGATCTTCTGCGCCTGCAAGGCCGATTCCTGGGGGGATCCGCCCAATACCAATATCTGCCCGGTCTGCACCGGACAACCAGGCGTTTTACCGGTCCCCAACCAGGCTGTGATCGAAAAAGGCGCTCTTTTAGCCGGCGCCCTGCACGCTGAGGTCCTGCCGGTCTCATATTTTGACCGCAAGAACTACTTCTACCCCGACCTGCCCAAGGGCTACCAGATCTCACAATACGATATCGCCATCGGCAAGGGCGGCTACGTGGAGCTGCCCCTGGAAAATGGCACATCCCGACAGGTGAAAATAGAAAAACTGCATATCGAAGAGGATGCCGGGAAAACGGTTCACAAACCCGGCCGGCGTTTGCTGGACTTCAACCGCTGCGGCGTGCCGCTGGTGGAAATGGTCACCAGCCCGGACCTGCGCTCCGCCGATGAAGCGGCTGCTTTCATTCACTACCTGAGAAAACTGGCCCGCTGGATCGGGGTTTCGGATGCCGATATGGAAAAGGGAAAGATGCGCTTTGACGCCAACGTTTCCATCCGCGAAAAAGGGGCGACCATCCTTAATCCCAAGACCGAGATCAAGAATATGAACTCGATCGAACACGGACGGGAGGCCATGAAGGCCGAG
>DRBO01000066.1 GCA_011039385.1 Chloroflexota bacterium
GACAGGCTGACACACCGGTCGCTACAGCAGAACCAGTGACTTACTCTGGGTATGATTTCCCTTCTTCAGCAAAAGAAATCGACTGGAAGGACCGGGAAATCTTCAAGATCGGCCTGGTCGACAGCGCAGTCGGAGCCCTGAAGGATCTTTCAAAAGCCAGCACCTATTATATTTCACTGGAAATCGCCCCTGACCTGGTATCTCCTATCAAAGGGCACCAGATCGTGCGCTTCTTCAACACAGAAAAGGGGGCTCTGACGGAGATTTATTTCCGGCTGTACCCCAACTTCCAGGGTGGAAAGATTGAGGTATCCCACATGACTCTGGATGGCGGCGCCATGATCCCTTCCCTGGAAAGCGCTGATACAGCGCTGCGAGTGGACCTGAAAGATCCCCTTCAGCCAGGAGAATCCCTGGTTATGGAAATGGATTTTGAACTCAGCATCCCCACTGAAATGGGCGGCAACTACGGCCTATATGGGTATTTTGAGGATGTGCTGGTGCTGGACACCTTCTATCCCATGATCCCGGCCTTTGATGAGAATGGCTGGAACAAACAGACACCCCAGGACAACGGCGACCTGACCTATACAGATGCTTCCTTTTATATCGTCCAGGTCAAGGCCCCGGCTGATCTGGTGCTGGCTTCCTCCGGAGTTGCGGTTGATCAGCAGATCAAGGGCAGCACACAAACCACTGTCTTTGCTGGCGGTCCTGCCCGGGATTTTTATCTGGCCGGAAGTCGGGAATTTGTTGAGATCAACGAGCAGGTTGGCGAGACCCTGGTGCGGGTATACACCCGACCCGAATACAGCGTCAACCAGGCATATGCCCTCGATTATGCTACCCATGCGATCGAGATCCTCAGCCGCCAGGTAGGAGAATATCCCTACACCGAATTTGAGATTCTCAGCTCCCCCATGCTGGCGCTGGGCATTGAATATCCTGGCATGACCAGCATTGTTGTGGACGAATTTGTGGACGGCGTAGAGCTTTACGGTATGCCGTCAGAACAGATGCTGGAATCCACCCTGGCCCATGAAACCGGCCATATGTGGTTCTACAATACAGTGGGTAATGACCAGCAGAACCAGCCCTGGGTTGATGAAGCCCTGGTGCAGTACATGACCTACATCTACTACCTGGACCGCTATGGGGACGGGGATGGTTATGTAGAGTCCTGGAAATATCGCTGGAGCCGGGTTGAAAACGCAGATATCCCGATTGGTATGCCGGCTGGTGAATATCACGGCGCGGAATACAGCGGCATCGTTTACGGTCGCGGGCCATTATTCTACCTGGAAATTGAGAAAAATTACGGGCTGGACACCGTCATGTCCGCCGTGCAGAGTTACTACCAGGACCATTTGTGGGGTAACGGCTACACAGAAGATATCCGGGCAGCGCTGGAAGATGCTTGTGAGTGCGATCTGAGCGCTGAGTTTGAGGAATGGGTTTACAAGAAGGTTTACGAGTAGTAAGTCGTAAATGGTAAATCGATTAAGAGTTAGAGATACAAGTAATCAGTGGTCAGATTGTAGGGGCGAGATAGGTAAATGGTAAGTCGTAAGATGTAAGTTGATTAAGACCTAGTACAAGAAATCTATAGGGGCGACGCGCTGCGTCGCCCTTGCTTTTTATTTGTCATTGAGAGCGGGTCCTGAGCTTGTCGAAGAACCGATGAAGCAATTACCCTTCGGGAGAACAACCATGAAAATAAAAATCCGGTCTTTGATTATCATCACCATCCTGACCACCCTCCTATTCTCCGCCTGTGATACGAAGGGAAATCCTGCCCAGGTAGTTCTCGAAAATGATTCTATAACACCTCCAACTGATGAGTCAGCCCCAATCAACCCTCCCGACAACCCGGTCGAAGTTTGGGCTGTTTTGGCTGCCAAGGATGATTATTCCGATGTGGGCATGACGGACATGCTAGTGGAATATATTGACCTCAAACGGGTACGCGACGCATTGATATCACTGGGTTGGGACATGGAGAAAATGCATTTTTTGAAGGGTTTTGATCCCATGGACCTTCAGGCCGAGCTGGATTGGCTGCAAGAAAACGCCGACGAGAATGACCTGGTTTTCTTTTACGTGACTGCCCACGGCACCTACCTTCGTAATCATATCCTCTGGAACAGCATCTTCCCGGTAGAGTGGGCCAAGATCCCCAGCTCCAACCGGGTGCTGGTGGTGGACAGCTGCTCCGCAGCCGAATTCACTAATTCGATCAATGATGACCCCAACCCGCACCTGTCAATTGCCGCAGTGGACGCCGATGAATACGGCTGGAAGGGGCTAGAGGAAGAGGGTCTGCCCATTGTGGGCGGGATCTTTACCTTTTATTTCGCTGAAGCTCTGGTTGATCCCTTAGCTGATACAAATGGTGATGGGCTGGTCTCAGTCCAGGAAGCTGCTTTAGCTGCCGAAGGAAAGCAGCGCAAGTACATGCACGAGGTGGTTTTTTCCGTGCCCGAGTTTGTAGAGATGTACCATGGCATCGGAGTCGAGCCCGAGAAAGATGAGACTTTTCCGGATGTGATTGTTGATGATACGATTGGGGAAGCACTGGACCTCAGTATTCAGTAATCAGTATTCAGATTAAAAGATAAGCAGGGGCAGTGCA
>DRBO01000115.1 GCA_011039385.1 Chloroflexota bacterium
GATCAGGAAGCTTTCGTCATAATAGACCAGGGATGAATTGACCAGATGAGAAGTGACCTCGCCTTTGTGTGTGTCAAGAATCAAAAATTCACGAGGCCCGGTTTCCGTGATATTTAGCGGGCATGGCGAACCCGGATAATATATGATTCCAGTATTTTGAGCACAGTGAATATGACCCAGAAATACCAGCTCGGGTTGGTATAGTTTGATGTCAGGACGAGTCAATGGCATATATACTCCACGCTCGTAGGGATCGTGCGTGTTAACTGACGTGGACCAATCGCCATGACTGACCAGTATCCAGCGCTGGTGCAGCAGCGAATCAGCGAAGGGGGCGATCCCTTCACCCATGCTCTGGTGATTTCGATAGGGCAACAAGAGGAGTTGGCGGGAGTCGTTGAGAGGTCTCAGCGTGGGTTCTGAATACACGGTTAACCCCTCACCAGCAAGAGCTTCTTTCCGCAGCATGTGATCATGGTTGCCGGGGATGATGATAGTAGCTAAATCGTCAGGACGTGATTTTCTGTAGAGTTCTTCAAAGTCGGTATAGTTGGCCAGGGATTGATCAAATAGATCGCCAGCAATGATCAGTAGCTGAACCTGATGCTCCCCGCATTGTCGAAAGATATCCGCCAGTGCTTGGAACCGTTCCGGATTCTTTGACATCGTTGTCAAATGGTTATCGGCTGTAATTGCAATTTTCAAAATCAGCGCTCCTTGTTTCAAGCCAGTATCATTGTAAAGCAAATTTCCTTGAAACCCTGAAAATCATCCCCTGGATGATGAGGATGATTGGTAGGCATTGAGAGGGGCGAGGATTTTCAGGCCCTATGATTTTGAAATTTTCCCGGTGGGATTTTCGAGAACGACTTTCCAGACTCTGGTGCCAGAAAGAGTCTGGCTCGGAATTTCCCAATCCCGGCCAGAATAATGGTACATGATCTGGTTCAAGGCCGATGATTTCCCCTCTGGATCCGTGATCTCGCAAATTTTACCTTCAGCAATCACGCTGGCATAAGCAAATGACCATTTACAGGCTTGCTCTTGGTTTGAGCGCAGGTCTGTCTGGGCAACGAAAGCCAAACATACTCTGGGGTTCTTCTCAAAGATAGTGATCTTCTTCCCCGCAGGGGCCGTGTGGATGAAAACTGCCTGGCCGTCGTATCCAAAAGAGATCGGGATAAGGTATGGGCGGTCATCAAGACAGCAGGACAAGTGGCAGATTTCAGCCGCTTGGATGATCCTGTCTATTCTATTACGATCAACAACTGCTTTGTCTTTTCTTCTCATAGGAGGAGGTAGGTCAGGCTGGCTTAGCTTTGTTCCTGTTTGATAATTGCCGCATAATCATGCTGAGAAGGAGCGCGAACAGAATGATAGCCACATATGGGGTCAGTATGGAGAGAACAGTGCCCAGAATGGATGCCGCCAATTCCCCAGTTGAGACAGCGGGATTTGCAATTCCTCCAGTGGAAGCTGCCGAAAATCCCCGAACAGCGACACTTGTGCCCTGGATCAAACCGGCAACTCCTCCGCCTGCTATGATAGCTGCTGACCAGCGGAAGAATGGTGTAGTATCTCCAATCATAGAGGCTGTTGCAATAGTTCCAGCTATAATTGCAGCTGGTGTAGCAATGGTATCGAGCAGATTATCTACCCAAGGAATGTAGTAGGCAGCGATTTCCAGCACCATGGCGATCCCAAAAGTGATGGTCGCCGGCCAGGAGCCGATCCAGGCGAAACCAGGGGCAAAGTTAAGCGCACCAGCATGGAAGGCAATGCTCATGCCCAGCAGGGGGACAAAGATCCGGAATCCGCAGGTAGCACTGAGCCCAATTCCAATCAAAATACTGAGTAATTGTTCCATAAAGGCCTCCGATAAGTTCAGTGGTTGCGGCGATTGAGTGAAATTAGTATGGCCAGAGGAGAGGAATAAGGAAGATAATTACCACCCAGGTCAGGATAGTTAATGGCAGTCCTGCTTTAAAGTAGTCGGAAAAACGGTATCCACCCGGTCCCATGACCAGTAAATTGGCTGGATGTCCTATCGGGCTTAAGAATACTGCAGACGAGGCCACTGCAATCGTCATCATCAGTGGGTAGGGTGACAACCCGGATTCTGAAGCGGCATTGAGTGCGATAGGCGCAAGCAAAACAGCAACAGCGGGGTTGGGCATGATCTGGGATGCCAGGGAGGTAAAGAAGAACAGTGTTGTCACCAACAAGAAGGGGCTTGCGTTCCCAATCAGGGAAAGAAGATTGTCGCTGATTAGTTGGGCTGCACCAGTTTCCTCCAGGGCTGTGCCAAGAGGGAGCATGCCGGCGATCAGGAAGACTGCCTTCCATTCTATAAATTGGTAAGCTTCATCCATCCTCAAGACGCCAGTCAGGATCATCAAAGCGACGCCGACTACCGTTGAGATTGCGATGGGCAGGATATTGAGGATCGCCGAAAAGAGAACCAGCGCCATAATCAAGAACGCCAGGGGGATTTTCGCTGTACGTGGTGCGGGCAGGGCTTCCTCGCTTAGAACCAGGAAATCCGGTTCAGTGCCGAAGATGCGCAAATTGCGGCGGGGTCCGAACAAAAGGAAAGCATCACCCATTTTGATCTGCATATCTCTCAGGTGA
>DRBO01000083.1 GCA_011039385.1 Chloroflexota bacterium
GATGAATCTGCTGCTTATCCACCCCCAGATGAATCTGCTGCTTATCCACCCCCAGATGAATCTGCTGCTTATCCACCCCCAGATGAATCTGCTGCTTATCCACCCCCGGATGAATCTGCCGCTTATCCACCCCCGGATGAATCTGCTGCTTATCCACCCCCGGATGAATCTGCTGCTTATCCACCCCCGGATGAATCTGCTGCTTATCCACCCCCAGATGAATCTGGGGGCTGAGGTTTATCCCTGGTGATTTTTCATTTCCTGCCAAATGTCCGGGGCATAGAAATAGATAAGCCCCGCTTCAGCGGGGCTTGGGTTGATCCGTTGGTGATAGACGGGTTCCCGGAAAGACTGTCCAGGTGATTAGAGGTAGAGGAGACTTGGTGTTTAGGATCCCTTTGTGTTTTCATTGAATCCCAATCTTCAGTCTTCAATCTTCAATTTTCATACCCATTCGGGTGGCTCTGATGCCATTCCCAAGCACTATTAATGATGTCCCCCAGCTCGGGGATTTCCGGCTGCCAGCCCAGTTCTTGTTTGATCTTTTCCGAGGAGGCCACCAGGCGGGGAGAATCCCCGGGCCTGCGGGGGATTTCCTCGGCCGGAATGGGGTGGCCGGTTATCTGGCGGGCGGTCTCGATCACCTCGCGGACTGAATAGCCTTTTCCGTTGCCCAGGTTGTAGGCCAGCTTCTCCTCGTTTTCCAGGGCGTCCAGTGCCAGAAGGTGGGCGGAGATCAGGTCGCTGATATGGATGTAGTCCCGAATACAGGTCCCGTCCGGGGTGGGGTAATCGGTCCCGTAGATCTTGATATCCTCCCGCTGGCCGAGGGGGACCTGGAGCACGAGCGGGATGAGGTGGGACTCGGGCTGGTGGGCCTCGCCCTGGTCTGGTAAAGCACCGGCGGCGTTGAAGTAGCGCAAGGCGGCGTAGTGCAGACCGAAGATCTCTCGATAGAAATCCAGGACCTCCTCGATCATCAATTTGGTATGGCCGTAGACGTTAACCGGTCCCAGGGGGGATTCCTCGCTGAGGGGTTGGTCGGACGACTGGTAGACCGCGGCAGTGGAGGAGAGCACAAAGCGATTCACTCCGGCTTTGACTGCGGCGTCGATCAGGTTGACCGAGTTAGCCAGGTTGTTGTGATAGTACTTGGGGGGATTTGTCATGGACTCGCCAGCCTCGATGAAGGCCGCAAAGTGCATCACCGCATCGAATTTTGCGGTCGTCAGGGCAGCCGCCAAGTCGTTCCTGTTGGCCAGGTCGCCCTGGATGAAGGTCGCTTTAACGGGCACGGCGGCCCGGTAGCCGGTGACCAGTGAATCGTAGACCGTAACCGTGTGGCCGGTCTCAAGGAGTTTTCTGACTGCTGCGGAGCCGATGTAACCCGCTCCGCCGGTGAGGAAGATGTTCATAGTCCGGTTTCCTTTATATGGGTTTCACATCCCTAGTTTACCATCAGGGCAGGTAGAATATCCAGTTGAAAATTGACCCGCCAGATCCGAAATGGGAAGATATGCGCCAATTTTCAATCTTCAATTTGATAGAGACCCATAGAGATGCCTTTAAGGTGTTGGATAGTATATTGGGGGTTTATCAAGATCTCGGCAGCATCTCTGGTACTGGTTCATATCACTACAGTTATCGAAAGCATATAAATAAGATCCAAAATAATTAATAATCGGACATCATAATATATGTTTCAGCTTCCAGCGATGGAAATTCCCGGGCTGCCCACGGGCATGCTAGAAAGCAGGTTTTTCAGGGTGCATCCAGAGGAGCAGTTTGAAAATAATATTCTCCCATCATCTTGTGATTGCCCCAATGGTGGCTTGAGGGATGCTCGGAAAAGGCGCAAGGTCCTCCCCCGGAAATGGTATACCCCGGCATAAAATTCAATCGCGTTCGATCAAAGGTGGAATGCCCTTCCCGTCTACCGAGAAAATATCCAGACTCAATCAAAACAAACCCAATTACCACAATTAACGCAACTCCCAGGAGGTTGTTTAAGGTCTTGTTCATTCGATTTCTCCTCATCATTTGCATGTTTCTTGACTGGAGTTTATCAAATCAAGGTATAGTCCTGATGAAGTTTCAATAAATTTTGTGTAAAGAGTATTTTTGATTCTGCGGCTGATCGGGCTCTAAGGCAAGTGTGGCATGTTGACAGGTGATTGTCTTTTTCAAAGTAAGACCATCTCATGGATACTCATCAGTCGAAGCAGGCTGATGGTGTTTGGGTCGTTTTCTGATCTGGACGATGATCACACCGATGGCAGCTAACCCCATCCCGATCCCTTCCTGCCAGCTGACCTGTTCCCCCAGAAATATCCCGGCCAGGATCGCGATTTGGATCAGCATGGTGCTGTTGATAATGCTGGACTCCATGGCGGATAAGACTCGCAACGTTTAGTTCTATATGCTGAAAGCTACGGCTGTGTTGACGATTGCCAGCCAACCTGTCATCAGCCAATTGGCAGGGCTGAGCTTAGGCCAGCCCTGGGCCAGGATCCCCGCAGCCACTAAGATCATAGAACCAATCCCCATGCTGACGGTGATGACCCGGGGTGGAGAGACCGTGCCCCGGTGGTTCATATACCGCTCCAGGATGGAGGAACCCGC
>DRBO01000074.1 GCA_011039385.1 Chloroflexota bacterium
AACCAGCAACTTATCACGGTGCCCTGCGGTCCGCCAGCCCGGTCTGGGGTCTTATTCGACCGGGTAGAAGTTATTGGCAAACAGGGTTTCTAAAATAGGGACAAGTTGACTCACGGCCTGGGCCCGATGACTGACCTGGTTTTTCTGTTCTGGGGTCAGTTCAGCCATGGTGAGCCCGTTTGCTTCCAGCCGGAAGATCTTATCGTAGCCAAAACCACCGTGCCCCCGATCCTCGGGGATGATATCTCCAGAGCAGGCCCCGCGGGTGATGATGGGGGAGCCTTCCGGCCCTACCAGGGCGATCACACTGTGAAAGGTCGCCTTCCAGGGCCTGGGGAACTCTTTTAGATTTTCTATCAGGAACAACCTGCGGTCTTTATCTGAAGCGTCAGGAAGCGGTGAGTAGCGGGCGGAATAGAGACCGGGAGCTCCGTCCAGGGCATCGACTTCCAACCCGGAGTCATCTGCCAGGGTCCACATTTGAGCCGCGTCAGCGAAAATAGCCGCTTTGAGAACCGCGTTTTCCAGGTAATTCATTCCCCGTTCCTTGACCTTCAGCTCCAGGCCCAGGTCCTGGGGAGAGAGAAGTTCCAGCTCAAGGCCGCTTAAAAGCGACCTCAACTCCGCTAGCTTCCCTTGATTGTTGGTCGCCAGTAATAGTTTGATCATATCGTGTTTTCCTCGCTACACACATTGTAGATGATTATAAAAAACAGTGCTTAAGAATAATGTAAGGTAGTTGAAGCCAATCCGGGCGGCATGGGGTAAAATCAAGTTACTAATTTATTTTGAAGATCCTATGCCAACCAACCTGCCAGCCGATTATTTTAATGCCGAGGAACGTTTCCGGTCCGCGACGACAACAGAGGACAAGGTCAAATACCTGGAGGAAATGCTCAGCACCATTCCCAAACATAAGGGAACGGACCACCTTCGGGCTGATCTGCGCAAGAAGCTTTCCAAACTGAGAACTGCCACGACTTCTTCTAAGGGCGCCAAGAAACAGGTCTCCCCTTACCATATCAGCAAGGAAGGCGCGGGCCAGGTCGTTATCATCGGCTGTACCAACGCCGGGAAATCCACCCTGGTGGCGGCTCAGACCAACGCATCCCCCGAGATTTCCGAGGTTCCCTTCACCACCTGGACGCCTACCCCTGGCATGATGGCAATTGAGAACATCCAGGTCCAGCTGATAGATACACCTCCCTTCAGCGAGGAGTACATTGACCCGGAATTCTTGAACCTGATCCGGCGGGTGGACCTGGTTTTGATCATGATCGACCTGCATGCCAATCCGGTCCAGGAGCTGGAATTTGTGCTCGGAAAACTGGTGGAAAATCGCATTGCGCCCCAATATCTGCAAGGAAAAGTGAAAACAGAAGGTTTCCTGTTATATGTTCCCTGCCTGGTGCTGGTTAATAAATATGACAGCGAGGAATTCGAGGAGCACTATGAAATTTTCCAGCAGCTTCTGGAGGAAGAGCACCCCCTGGTGCCAGCCTCAGCCCAAACCGGTTACAACCTGGAGGCCTTGAAAAAAGCCATCTTCGAGAAGCTGGGTGTGATCCGGGTATATTCCAAAGCCCCCGGAAAAGAGCCTGACAAAACTGCGCCCTTTGTGGTTGAAGAGGGCATCCGGCTGGCGGAGTTTGCCGGCAAGGTGCACAAGGATTTCCAGGAGAATCTCAAGTCTGCCAAGATCTGGGGGACCAGCGCGGAATTCCCCGGCCAGATGGTCAGCCGCGATCACGTGCTCGAGGATGAGGATGTGGTCGAGCTGCAGGTCTGAGGGGTCGCTAAGCGACTGAAGAAATCTCCCCATTGTTCAATCTCACACATCACAATCCTGCCGGGTTTCACTCCCCACCGAGGATTTCTAAAAACACTTCCACCACCCGGGGATCAAAGTGCTTTCCCGACTCCTCTTTGATGTGTTCCAGTGCTTTCTCGTCCGGCCAGGCTTCGCGGTAGGGCCGATCAGACCTGAGCGCGTCCCACACATCGACCACAGCAAAGATCCGAGCCGCAAGAGGGATCTCCTTGCCTTTCAACCCCTCAGGATAGCCACTCCCATCCCATCTCTCGTGGTGATAGCGGGGAATATCTAGAGCAGGCTTGAGGTGATCAATCTGATTAAGCACCTCGTAGGCGTAGATAGGATGTTTTTTCATCACTTCCCATTCTTCCTCCGTCAGTTTCCCCGGCTTTTGCAAGATACTGTCCGGAATACCTATTTTGCCGATATCATGCAGTAAGGCTCCCTGTCGGATATGCGCCAATTTTTCTTTTTCTATGCCCATTTTTCTGGCGATGGCAAGGGTCAATTCCTCCACCCGCCGGCTGTGGCCTTCGGTCTTACGATCACGCAGTTCGAGTGCCCGGGCCCATCCCTCAATAACATCATTGTAGGCCCTGTTTAAGTCCATATTGGAGCGTTCCAGGCCGTTGAAGAGGTTAAGGCGATCAATGGCAATCGCTGCCTGCCCTGCCGCTGTGTTCAAGAAATCAATCCACTCGGGGAGAGGATCAAGAGGTGAACGGTGAAAGA